>UQWH01000027.1 GCA_900544705.1 uncultured Eubacteriales bacterium
GCGTCTACGCCTGCAATTCCTGCGGCGGTCAGGTGATTGCCGACGCAACCACGGCGGCGACGCACTGCCCCTTCTGTGACAATCCCGTCATCATGACAAGCCAGCTTGCGGGAGACCTCCGCCCGGACTACGTCATCCCCTTCCGGCTCGACCGCGAGGCGGCGAAGGTGGCCATGTCAAAGCATCTGTCCGGCAAGCGGCTGCTGCCCAAGCTGTTCAAATCGCAGAATCACATCGACGAGATCCGCGGCATTTACGTGCCCTTCTGGCTCTTTGACGCCGATGCCGACGCGAACATCAACTACCGTGCCACGCGCGTGCGCACCTGGAGCGACAGCGACTATAACTATACCGAAACCAGCTTTTTTGCAGCCTACCGTGCCGGCTGCGTGGGCTTCCAGCGCGTGCCGGTGGACGGCTCGACCAAGATGCCAGACGATCTGATGGAATCCATCGAGCCCTTTGATTTCAAGGATGCAGTGGATTTCCAGACGGCATATCTGTCCGGCTACCTTGCCGACCGTTACGACGTCAATGCCGAACAGAGCATCGGCCGCGCCAACGAGCGCGTCAGGAAGAGCACCGAGCAGGCCTTCCGCGATACCGTCCGCGGCTATTCCACCGTCACGGTGGAAAACAGCTCCATCCGGCTCAAAAACGGGAAAGCAAAATACGCTCTGTATCCCGTTTGGCTGCTCAATACCACATGGCGCGGCGAGAAATATGTCTTTGCCATGAACGGTCAGACCGGAAAGTTTGTCGGAAATCTTCCCATGGACAAGGGCGCATGGTGGCGCTGGTTTGGGATCTATACCGCCATCTTCGGCGCCGCGGTATTCCTCGTGCGCTGGCTGATGTGGCTGCTGTAAGGAGGACAAAGGACATGAAACGTAGGATCTTTGCAGTTTCCGTATTGCTTTGCTTTCTCATGCTTCTGGCGGCTCCGGCCTTTGCGCTGTCCGGCGTGAGCGCTGAGCCCCGCGTCGTGGACGACGCGAACCTGATGTCCGATTATGATAAGAGCCAGCTAGAGCTTCGCCTGCGGGAGATTTCCACGAAGCAGGAGATGGATCTCGTCGTCGTCACGGCGAATACGCTGGGCGGAAAATCGCCCATGGAATATGCCGACGACTATTACGACTATAACGGCTATACCGACGACGGCGCACTGCTGCTCGTGTCCATGGAGGACCGCGACTGGTGGATCTCCACCAAGGGCTACGGTATGCAGGCCTTTACGCTGGCGGGTATCGACTACATCGGCGAGAAGATTACGCCGGATCTCGGCGACGCGAATTACTACGACGCCTTTGTCCGCTTCGCCGAGCTTGCCGACCAGTTCATCACCGAGGCGAAGAACGGCAATGTCTATGACACCGGCAATCTGCCCAAGGAGCCGCTCTCCCTGATCTGGATCCCGATTGCCCTTCTGCTCGGCATGCTGCTCGCGCTGATTCCGATGAACATCATGAAGAGCAAGCTCAAGAGCGTGCGGCCGAAGGCGAGCGCCGCCGATTACATCCGCGACGGGAGCTTCCAGTTGAAAACAGACCGCGACATGTTCCTTTACCGCACTGTGTCTCGCACTGCGCGCCCGAAGAACAACAGCAGCTCCGGCAGCAGCAGCGGCAGCGGCTCACATACCAGCTCCTCCGGCTCCACCCACGGGGGCGGCGGCGGAAAATTCTGAATCATACATAATTGCAGCGGGCCTTGGACTTCTCCTTTCCGGCCCGCTGCTTTTTGCTGCCGCGCGAGGACGGCAAAACTTCGCATGGACTTTTCCCGCGAGCTGTGCTATGATGGAGCGCAGAAAAACAGAGCGGAGGAAATTTTATGGGCATTTTTACGGGCGTCCTGTTTGCAGCGGACTTTGACCACACGATCACCGCCATGGACGGCAGCATCCCTGAAAAAAATCTGGATGCGATCCGCGCGTTTGTCGCGGAGGGCGGCGTGTTTTCGGTCGCCAGCGGCAGAAGCGTGCCGCTGTTTCGGGAGAAGGCGCGGCTTTTGCCCATCAATGCGCCCTGCCTTTTGTATAACGGCGCGGCCTGCTATGATTACCGGGAGGAAAAATTCCTGTTCCAGTACGATATGCCGGACGACGCGCAGGAAATTCTGGACGGCCTGTGCGCGCAGTTTCCCGACGTGCGCATCGAGGTACAGACGCCGGACACCTGCTACGCTTACGGGGACGACTCCATGCGCGATGCCTATCTGCGGCGCGTCGGTGCGAAATTTGCCTACGCCGGGGACGCGCCCGTTCCGCGTCCGTGGGTCAAGATCGTCGTCTACGGAAAGCTCTGCAGACCGGAATATGATTCCGTGGATTCCATCACACCGGAGGACATCGCCTATTTTGACCGTATTGAGGCCGTACTGCGCGAGTTGAGCCATGGCCGGGCAAATGTCGCGCGCTCCATGGGGCGCATCGTCGAGTGCTGGCCGCTGGGCTGCGACAAGGGAAGCAGCGCCCGTGAGCTGGCGCGGCGCATGGGCTGCACGGTGCTTGTCGGCGCGGGCGATGCGCCGAACGACCTGCCGCTGCTGAACGAGTCGGATTATGTTTTTTGCCCCGCGGACTGCGCGGCAGCGCTGCGCAGTGGGCCGTACCGCTTCGTCGCGCCCTGCGGGGAGGGCGCGATCGCCGCGGCGATGGAGGAACTGAAAAAATTGCTGTGATTCTGCCTGTTTTCGTTCGGGCATGGCGTTTTTTTGACAGAAATGCGCCATGCCCGGTCATTTTTCACAAAAAACTGTGGACTTTCCGTTCTGTGGCTGTTATAATTTATAATAGTATAGAATCATCTTTTGCACAGGGCGGAAGGAGGCAGCCGGAATTGAAAAAGCTATGCGTACTGTTTCTGTCCGGCTTGCTGCTGTTTTTCGCCGCCTGCGGGGCGAGATCCTCCGATGATGCCGCGGGCCGGTATGTCTGCATGGCGGTTTCTTCCAGCCAGACGGATCTGAGCCACGCGGATGTGTGGCTTCAACTGGAGGACGGTGGCAGCGGTGTATTCTGCCGCGGAGAGGAGACGGAGATTTCGTGGAAGCTCGACGGCGATTGCCTCACCGTCACGGACGGGACGGCGAGCTATACGGGTATCCTCTCCGACGGCGTGCTGACCCTGACGCTGGACGGCGAGAAATACACGCTCACGCGCGCGGAGCAGCTTCCGAAGGAGCTTCCGGCGGCTGAGCTCCTGCCGGAACTTGCCAATCAGGTTTTGCAGGAGGATACGAGCCTGCAGCGCCAATGGAATGGCAACTGGTACGGCTGGTGGGAGATCCACGGCGCGACCGGCGGCTACAGCGAACTGGAAAACAGGAGAAGCGATCTGTGCGCCCGCGTGGAGATCGGCACCGATGCCTCCGGCACGGTGACGCTCTGGGACGAGGAGCACAGCGCGCAGGAGCCGCTCGGCAAGGTGAGGCTTTCTCTGGAAGCCGGCAAGGACGGCGCGGACCCTGGCATTGCGACCTCGAAATCCGGCTATTTCGCCGGGGATATGCTGGAGTACGGCGACTGGGTCATTGAGCCGACGCTCTTTCCCTATGAAAATATGCTGCTCATTGAGGGCGCGCGCACGGAGTCGTCCGGCAGCTACAATTATTCCATTTTCCTGCGCCCGTGGGGGCTTCTCTGGAGCGACATTGAGTCGACAGAATCCGAGCAGCTGCCCTATCGCTATTTCGACTGGTATCTCCCGGCGCTGGAGGCCAATGCCGCCATGCCGGATACGGTGGGCGGCGCGTGGAGGGCCGGTTCACAGGGCGCGACCAACGATCCGACGGGCAAGACCGCATCGGTCAATCTGGCCGACGGCCATCTCCAGCTGGCCTATTCCACCTCGCGCTACCAGATGGAGGCCAACCGTCTGGTGTCCCTGAGCGGCGGGGCGCGGCTGGAGGCTTTCTGGTGCGCCGATGAAGAGGATGTAAGTCTGCGCAGCCGCGAACTGAACACCCGCCGGGACGAGCCTGCCTATTCCGAACAGAAATTGGAGCTGGACGGTCATCCGGCGCGGCGCGTAGAGTGGTATGACGAGAAAAATGCCTGCACCGTGGTGGAATATCTGATCGACGCCGGCAGTGTGCAGCCGGGGGCGGCTGTCTATCTGAACATCGCGCTGGACGACGCGGCGGAAACCGCCGGGATCCAGACGATCATCGGCGCGCTCCGCCTGCGCTGAAGGTCATTCCGGAATACATCCCCCCCGCCGTCGGGAACCGACGGCGGGGGATTTTGTACGCCCGCAGGCGCAGGAACGGACGTTCCACTGCCTATAATGTGACCACCGGCATACAACCCGGGCGCATAAAAACCCCGCCCCGGGAAGAGCCGAATAAGAAGGCTAAGAAGGTATAGATTACGCCCCGCAGACTTTGTCTGCGGGGAATCCCCAGACTGTCAAAAAACCTATCCAGCCGAAAGTTTCGGAGGGAAGAATAGTGTGAAAGGGAACCGTCAGGGTTCCCTTTCGCGTTCAATAACCCGCCGCAGCGATCAAAATTGCAAAATAATACTACAAATATTGATTTTGCAATTTTGTAGGCAGCTTGTCAAAAAAGTCCAAAAGGACTTTTTTGACAAGCTGTACGCCCCGCAGACAACGTCTGCGGGGCGTACTTTTTTACATATCAAAGGGTTCCATGGACAGGACGGGATGGCCAACCTCGGTGAGGTAGTTCAGCAGCTCTTCCGGGTCCTCGGTGCAGATGGTTTCGTCCGCGATCATATCCGTGAAGCCGTCGACATCGTACAGCTCCTTGGCAGCCGCGTCGAGCTTCTCGCGCATCTGCTCCTTGAGCTCCTTCGGCAGCCACACGATACGGCCGAGGCCGCCTTCGGCTGCGATGAACTTCTTGGAGGCGATGAAGTGCTTGCCGTGACCCATGAAGCCCGGCGTCTGCACGCCGCCGCCGGTCATGGAGGCCATCTCGGAGAAGGTCATGCCCAGAGGCGTCATGCCCGCGTGCTCACGGGAGGTGATGACAACGCCCATCGTGACAGGCTCCACACCGCAGATACATTCGAAGCAGCCGCAGGAGGTCATCGGATCCTGGAACAGGGAGTACAGCGTGACGTGCTCCAGCGCGCCGTGGGAATACTTGGCAACGGCTTCGTCGACGTCCTCGTAGGAGCCGAGGCGCTCGTCGATGCACTTTTCCTTGGTGACGACCTGGCAGGGACCCTGCGGGTCAAGCTCGTTGGTCGCCTTGGCGTCCAGCCAGGAAACGGCGCCGCACAGACCCAGACGCTCCGGAGTGACGATGCACACGTGGCTCGGAGAGAAGGCCTGGCACATGATGCAGGAGTAGAACACGGGGACGGATTCGTCGGTCATGGAGGCAAGACGCTCGTCACGCTTGTCGAAAATGACGTTCGCAGCGGCGCGCAGAGCCTTGTTCGGCTCGTCGCCGACGACGATCTTGACCTGACACTTGTCCACGACGGTGTCAAATTCACTCTTGATCTTGGCGTAGAGGACTTCGCCGATGTGCTTGAAGCGGAAGCCCGCCTCAAAGTCCGCCTTGGAAACGCGGACGCGGATCATGTCGCGCTGGCCGGTGTGCATCAGACCCTCGACGCAGTTGAGGAACTGGTGGATCTTACGCTCAAAGACAGGCTCAAAGTCGGGCTGCATGGACTTGCCGGCGACCTCGACGGTGTAGGACAGGGAGATTTTGCTGCCGACGGGGATCTCGTCCATCTCGGGGCCTTCGACGGTGATCTTGTGATCCTCGATCTCGGAGGCGTCCTTGGTGACGACCAGCTCGAAGCAGTCCTTGCGGGAGCCGTCGACCTCGACCTGCATATCGCCCTTGCGGATGATCTCGCCCTCAAAGGCGGAGGAGTAGGACACGGGAATGTCGATGTTCGTGATCTTGAGCTTGATGCCGCGGGCTTCGATGGAGGTGTCGATCCAGTCCTTGGTGTTCTCGTAGATGATCAGGCTCTTCGGAACGGCCCACATATCGTTGGTGTCGTTCGTGATGACGGGGAAGCCCATCTTGATGGCGCCGGCGCCGCAGGCCACGGTGATGTCGGGCACGGGGGCGTAGGCGTTGACGAAGGCGTTGATGCGGTCGAAGGTGTAGCGGTGGAAGCCGTCCCAGTCGCCGGGCTGGATCGCGCCGAAGATCATCGCCGCACGGACGACGAGGGAGATGACATGGCCGACCGACCAGATCTCTTCCCCGACGGGAACGACACGGACGGGGAAGCCCATCTTGAAGTCCTTGGAAACGAGCTGCTCGATGATGCCGCCGATGAGGAAAACGAAGATGCCGCGGGACTGATAGCCCTTGACGGTTTCGACGGCCTCTTCCACAGAGGGAGCCGGCCCGATCATGACGACGAAGCCGGGAATATCACCGGTGACGAGCGGCACGCCCAGCTCGCGCACTTCGGCGTCTGCGAAGTGGCCGTGGTAGGCGGTGCCCTCATAGGGCGTTTCGCTGCGGGCGTACTTGCAGGCCTCGATGACTTCCGCGGCGATCGCGGTGGCGACGCCGGAGGAGAAGATGGAGGCGGTGCGGTTCTCACGGGTCATCAGGGCGCGGATGTCGGTCATCGCGGCCTTGAGCTCGCCGAGGTTGGTCACCTTCTTGCCCAGATAAGCATAGATGCAGGCAAGATAATATGCGGTAGAGGGCATTGCCATGGGGGCGCTCTCGCCCAGCTCGGCAATGACGGCGTTCAGTTCCTGCTCGGCCTTGGCGAACATTTCGTCGGAGCCGCGGAATACACGTTCAAATAATGCCATTATCGTTTCATCCTTTCAGATCGTTTCATTTATCAGTCTGGTCCAGCTTTTCCTTGATCGCGCGGATCTCAGCCAGCGCGGAGGGAGAGCAGTCATAGGGGGAAAGCCCACGGCGGTCGGCGTCAATGACCTCGGGGTTGTAGCTGATGTAGCCGAGCAGATCCTCTTCGGGGATGCGGCTTTTCAGGAACTCCCGGTCGGAGTCGTTGCGCACCTTGTTTGCCACAACGCGCACTCTCGTGATGCCGATGTCTTTTGCAAGCTGCTTGATGCGGGTGTAGGTCTGGATGGAGCGAGCGCCCGGCTCGATGACCACGATGAACTGGTCCATCATGCTTGCGGTGCCGCGGCCCAGATGCTCCAGACCGGCCTCCATGTCCATGATGACCACGTCCTCCTTACGGAACACGAGGCTCGACAGGATCGCCTTGAGCATGACGTGCTCGGGGCACACGCAGCCGCTTCCGCCGGTATCGACGGTACCCATGACCAGCAGCTTCACGCCGTTGATCTCCTTGGCCAGCTTGTCCGGCAGGTCGGAGACTTCCGGGTTCAGCTTGTAAAAGGTGTTGCTCTGGTTGGCGGCGGTGCGTTCTCTGGCAAGCTCCTTCATCTTGGAAACCGGGACGATGGCGTTGACCTCCTCTTCGGTCAACCCAAGAGCCAAACCGAGGTTCGCGTCGGGGTCGACGTCCGCGGCCAGCACCGGCCGTCCTTCGGCGGCGTAGAGCCTTGCCAGCGTGGCGGCGAAGGTGGTTTTGCCCACGCCGCCCTTGCCGGTGATCGCGACTTTCATGCTCAGATCCCCAGAGCGGCGCGCTTGGCCTCGATGGCTTCGATCATCTTGTCGCCGAGCTTTTCAATGTCGGTTTCGACGGTGAAGTTGGCCTCGACCCAGTCCTTGATGCCGTGCTCGCCCTGCAGCAGAGCGGTGACCTCGGAGCTGCCCTTGGTGTAGGGATCGACGCCCAGGAAGGTGTCGATGCCGGTGGCGACGACGTAGTTGCCGATGGAAACGGCCTTCTCACTCATCCACTCCGGCGCGCAGCCGACGACGGGAACCTGAGAAATGTTGATGCCCCAGTCCTTGGCGATGTCGGAGGCGAGGATCATCATACGGGAGATGTCCACGCAGGAGCCCATGTGCAGCACGGGCGGGATGTCGACGAGCTCGCAGACGCGCTTGAGGCCCTCGCCGCAGAGCTCCTTGGCGGCCTTGTCCATGAGGCCGGCCTTGGCGGCGGCCTGCGCGGAGCAGCCGGAAACGATCAGGATAATGTCATTTTTGATGAGCTTCTTCATCAGCTCAATGTGCGCAGTGTCCGGACGGACCTTGGGGTTGTTGCAGCCGACCATGGCCACGGCGCCGCGGAGAACGCCGGACTTGACGACATCGACCAGCGGCTTGGTGGTGCCGGTGACGTCCACGTGGCTGTTCGTCACGCCGTCCAGGCAGGACTTGATGGCCTCGACGGAGTAGCCGACGGTCGCCTTGGTCTTGAGCTGCGGAATGTTGACCAGCTCCGGATCGCGGTTTTTGAAGTTCTCAATGGCGGTGCGGACGATCTTCTTTGCGTTCTCCCCGGCGCTCTCGGAGGAGAAGCGGATGAACTCGGAGTCCGGCATCTGCGCGATGGGGGAGGTGGTGATGAACTTGGTATGGAAGCACTTGGACAGGGGGCCGAGTGCCGGGAAGATGCACTGCACGTCGACGACGATGGCCTCGCAGGCGCCCGTCAGGACGACGTTCTCCTGGTTGAGGAAGTTGCCGGCCATGGGGATACCGTGACGCATGGCGACCTCGTTGGAGGTGCAGCAGACACCGGCGATGTTGATGCCCTTGGCACCGACGCTCTTGGCAAGCGCGATCATCTCTGGGTCATTGGCGTAGAACACAACCATTTCGGACAGGGAAGGGTCGTGGCCGTGGACGATGATGTTGACCATGTCCTTGTCCATTACGCCGATGTTCGCGGTGGTGTCCACGGGCTTCGGAGTGCCGAACAGGACATCGGAGAACTCGGTGCCCATCATGGAGCCGCCCCAGCCGTCGGACAGACCGGCACGCAGCGCCTGACGGATCAGAGCCTCGGGCAGGGAGGAGCAGCCCATATGCGTCATGTGCAGGGACTGGGAAACCTCGCGGTCGATGGCGCGCGGCTCGATCTCCGCGTCGTGCCACAGCTTCTGGGTGTGCTCCGGGGCGCGCTTTAGGAAGCGCTGCACGCCGAAGGGCTTGCCGTATTCCATCAGGCCGGTTTCGGCGACCTCGTGAGCCAGATCGAAAATATCCTTGCCCTCGGTCTCGATGCCCCACTCCTGCGCGATGCGCTTGAGCTTTTCAGGATCCTTGACGGTGTAGTTGCCGCCCTCTTTCGTGTTGTAAAGGGTGTGGCAGATCTCGCGGCCGTGGTCGGAGTGCGTTGCGGAGCCGCCTGCGGTGAAGCGCAGGTAGTTACGGCCGACGATGCCGTGAACGTCGCAGCCGCAGATACCGCGGGGCGCCTTGGGCGTGATGCGGCACGGCCCCATAGAGCAGATACGGCAGCAGGTGCCTGCTTCGCCGAAACCGCAGTGGGGGGTCTGGTTTTTCACACGCTGCTGCCAGCTATCGGCGCCGACTTTTTTGCCGTTTTCCAACAGCGAAGCGGTCGCTTCCTCCATCTGTTCGACGGTGATGTAGCGTTCGCGATCCATAGTAATCCTCCTGTTATCAGTTCTCAATACAAAAATAGTACGATGCCCTGCGGCACCGTCAAAGGGGTAGACGAAACCCCAAAATACCGATACAATTTTATCAATAATTACTGTGAATGTCAATGCCGGAGTCGGGATTTTTTTGTGGAATTCGAGGGAGTTTGCCGGGAAAACCGCATATTTCGGGAGCTAAAAACCTATCCCGGAGAGGGGGTTATCAAAAACCACCGTTTCCGGGAAATCCATCTCCGGAAACGGTGGTTTTTCAACGCTGCTTCTGCCTGACCGGTCAAAACCCCTTGAGCTGCGCCGACAGATGCTTGGAAAGTACCGCCAGCGAAGTGGCCATATTCTCATTCTGCACCAAAATCCCCTGCGGGACATCCAGATGCACGGGGGCAAAATTCCAGATCGCCTTGATGCCGTTGGAGATCAGCAGGTTGCAGACCTCCTGCGCGTGGGCGGCGGGGACGGTGATGATGCCAATATAAATTTTCTGCTTGCTGCACATGGTTTCCAGCTCCGACAGCGGCAGGATGGGCTTGGCGCCCTCCGCTTGACCGACGAGCTGGGGGTTTGCATCGAAGGCGGCGACGATATTCAGGCCGTACTCGGAAAAACCGCTGTAGCCCAGCAGGGCGCGGCCAAGCTTGCCCGCGCCGATCAGGACGGCGTCATTGGTGTTGTCGTAGCCGAGGAACTGTTCAATATCGGAGATCAGGCTGATGCGCTGATAGCCGACCTTCGGACGGCCGCCGTCGGAAACAAGAGCGAGATCCTTGCGCACCTGCACCTCTCCCATGGAGAGCGCCGCGGCGAGCGTCGTTGCGGAAATGTTCTCCGGCGCGTCGGCGGGGAGCGCTTTCAGATAGGCAAGATAAACCGGCAGCCGCTTCAATACGGAATTCGAAATCTTCTGTTCCATGCGCAGATACTCCTTCGTCACTTCTTTCTTTCATTATAGCAGAAAAAATCGGAGTTTGCAATTGATTTCGGCAGACAGATTCAGGGCGGCAGCTCATGATACCTGCCGCAGCAGATCGCGCCGCAGGCGCTGCATGATGCGCTTTTCCAGCCGCGAAATGTAGGACTGGGAGATGCCCATGAGGTCGGCGACCTCCTTCTGCGTTTTCTCCGGCCGCCCGCCGAGGCCGAAGCGCAGCGCGACGATGGAGCGGTCGCGCTCCGGCAGACGCGCCAGCGCTTCGCGCAGCAGCTGCTGCTCCACGTCCTCCTCCATGGGACGCATCACGGTATCGCCGTCGGTGCCGAGGACGTCCGACAGCAGCAGCTCGTTGCCGTCCCAGTCGGTGTTGATCGGCTCGTCGAGGGATACCTCGGTTTTCTGGCCGGAGATCTTGCGGATGTGCATGAGAATTTCGTTTTCGATGCAGCGCGAGGCATAGGTCGCCAGCTTGATATTCCGGTCGGCGCGGAAGGTACTCACGCCCTTGATCAGGCCGATCGTCCCGATGGAGATCAGGTCCTCAATGTTGATGCCGGTGTTTTCAAAGCGCCGCGCGATGTACACGACCAGCCGGAGATTGCGCTCGATGAGCTTCTGCCGGGCGGCGTCGTTTCCTGCGGCGGCCTGCGCGAGAAGCTGCTGCTCCTCCGCGCCCGACAGCGGCGGCGGCAGGATGTCGCTCCCGCCGATGTACATGACCTTGGACGGGAAGAACGCGGAAAGCAGCTGGGTGATGAAATTAAGCATAATGGATCCCTCCTGTCAGTGCTTCGTAGCCGCCTCCGTCAGACAGCGGCGACGGGGAAAAGGCCACAAGGCCGGTTTTACATTGTTTGCCGATCTCTATGGTGCAGGGCAGCGCCAGCAGCAGGCCGGAGGCCGTGCCGACGGCGCGGTAGGGGATGAGGCGGGGGTGATAGTCTTTCAGCTTCAGCGCGAGCGCTGCGGGCGACTGAAACTCCTCCGCGCGCAGATCAAAGGGCAGCAGCCCCTTCGCACTGCGCCATTCCGCGACCAGCACGCTCTCGCCGCTCACGGGGTCGCAGAGCGTGTTGCCGGTGTCGCGCAGGGCGCTCAGATGGACCCGGCGGCCGCGCAGCACCAGCGTGACGGGCACGACGCTGTCCGCGGCGTGCGTCAGGCGCGGCAGCAGCAGGCGGCAGGCGGCGTAGACCGCACCGGCGGTCAGCACCACGCTGCCGAAGGTCACGGGATAGAAAAGCGTTTCCCCGCGGATGCGCACCGTGCCGTGCTTCATCAGCTCCACGGCGTACACCGCGCCGCACAGCACAAGGCTGAGAGCGGCAAAGACGGCGGTGAGCCGCAGCGTGGATTTTTTCGCGCCGAAGGCCGCGAGCAGCATCCCTACGCCGCACAGCAGCTTGACGGGAAGACTCTGCAAAAAGCCGCAGCCGGGCAGATATACCGCCACGGCGTAGGCCGCGCCCGCGCCGGCGGCGAGGAGGAGCCGCCGGCGCCGGACGGCTGAGGCGCCGAGCCGTGCCGTCCCCCGCAGCAGGAGGTAGTTGACGCAGAGATTCAGCACAAAAACCTGATCGAGATACACCCGCATCTGCCCGTCCTCCCTTCGTCCGTGGACAAATTATAGAGCCTGACCATGGAAAAAACAGGTCGCAATCCCACCCTGAGATCACGGCCTGTTTTGTTGAAATCCTGTATGATTCGCGGGACTTTTCCGAGGAAATCCCATTTCCCGCCCGGCTTTTCGGAAGAAAATCCAAAGGCGCTGTCGAAGACTTTTTTCAGCTTTCGTCTCGCTCGATTTTTTTGATGTTATGCTCGGCCTTGCTCCGCGGGAGCATCACCTCGTGCCCGCAGCCCTCGCAGCGCAGACGGAAGTCCGCCCCGGTGCGCAGGACGCGCCAGCGGGCGCTGCCGCAGGGATGCGGCTTCTTCATGACCAGAATGTCGTTCAGCCGGACGTCCATGGCTCACTCCCCCTTGATCTCGTCCCAGTAGCGCTTGGCGGCCTGCTCGATCTTGTTGTCGCCATAGTGGTAATACTTCGCGTCCTTGATGAGGTCGGGCAGGTACTGCTGCTTCACCCAGTGGTTCGGATAGCTGTGCGGATAGAGGTAGCCCTGCTCGCGCTCCTGCCCGGCGCTGTCGGCGTGGACGTTCTGAAGCTCCCGCGGGAACACGCCGATCTTTCCGGCGCGCACGTCCTTCAGCGCAGCGTCAATGGCCAGATAGCCGGAGTTGGACTTCGGCGCGGTGGCGAGGAAAATCACGGCGTCCGCCAGCGGCAGACGCGCCTCCGGCATCCCAAGCTGCAGGGCGCTGTCCACGCAGGCCTTGACGATGGGAATGGCCATAGGATAGGCAAGGCCAATGTCCTCGCAGGCTGAGCACAGGATGCGGCGGCAGCAGGAGGGAAGATCGCCCACCTCCAGAAAGCGCGCCAGATAATGGATGGCGGCATCCGGGTCGGAGCCGCGAATGGACTTCATCAGCGCCGACAGGCAGTCGTAGTGGTTGTCGCCCTCGCGGTCATAGCGCATGGCTGAGCGCTGGGTGACGGCTTTGGCGTCGTCCATAGAGATCTGAAGCGTTTCGTCGCCGGGATGCGCCGCGATGAACAGTGCCTCCACGGCATTGATCGCCTTGCGCACGTCGCCGCCGCAGGAGGTGGCGATGTGGCGGTAAGCGCCCTCCTCCGCCGTGACGCGCAGGCCGGTCTTTTCCGCCATGTAGTTCACCGCGCGGAGGACGGCCTTTTCCACGTCGTCCGGCGTGACGGCCTTGAATTCAAAGACCGTGCAGCGACTCAGGATCGCGTTGAAAATATAGAAATAGGGATTCTCCGTCGTGGAGGCGATCAGCGTGATCTTGCCGTTTTCAATGTGCTCCAGCAGGGACTGCTGCTGCTTTTTGTTGAAGGACTGGATCTCGTCGAGGTACAGCAGCACGCCGTTGGGCGCGAGAAAGGTGTCGAGCTGCCCGACGATCTCCTTGATGTCCGCAGTGGAGGCGGTGGTCGCGTTGAGCTTGTAGAGCGTGCGCTGCGTGGCGTTTGCGATGATGTTTGCGACGGTCGTCTTGCCGGTGCCGCTCGGCCCGTAGAAGATCAGGTTCGGTACCTTGCCGGATTCGATCATGCGGCGCAGCATTTTGCCCTCGCCCAGAATTTCCTCCTGCCCGACCACGTCGTCCAGCGTCCGCGGCCGCAGCTCGTCCGCCAATGGCTGATACATCCAAACACCCCGTTTCGATAGATTGTTTTTATTGTAGCACGTTTGTTTGCAAAAAGCAAACCAAAAATTGGGCTCCTATTTCGTCGCTTCCTGTGCTATAATGTCGGCAGGAGGGGAGTATTTATGGAACCTGTTCAGCAGATCATTGAAATTCTGAAGGAGCGCTACCCGGACGCCGTCTGCGCGCTGGGCTATGCGAAGGACTACCAGCTCATGATCGCGGTGCGGCTGTCGGCCCAGTGCACCGACGCGCGGGTCAATCTCGTGACGCCGGCGCTGTTTGAGCGATTCCCGACGCTGGAGAGCTTTGCCGAGGCGACCCCGGAGGAGGTCGAGCCCTACGTGCGCTCCTGCGGATTTTATAAGCATAAGGCGCGCGACATCGTGCTGGCCTGCCGGGTGCTGCGCGACGAGTACGGCGGCAAGGTGCCGGACACGATGCAGGAGCTTCTGCGCATCCCCGGCGTGGGGCGCAAGACGGCCAATCTCCTGCTGGGCGACCTCTATGGCCAGCCAGCGGTCGTCTGCGACACGCACTGCATCCGCATTGCCAACCGCCTCGGCCTTGCGCACGGCAAGGAGCCGGAGAAGGTCGAGCAGCAGCTCCGCGCCATTCTGCCGCCGGAGGAAAGCTCGGATTTCTGCCATCGCATCGTGCTGTTCGGGCGCGATACCTGCACCGCGCGGAATCCTGCCTGCGGCGATTGCCCCCTGCGCCCGTTCTGCAAGGAGTTCCACGGGGAGTAAAGGGACGAAATTCTGAACCGTTGCGTAGGGCGCGGGTGAAATTTGGAGTCGTTCCCCACAGGTGCAGCCATAAAGAAACAGGGCGGCTGGTCGCCGCCCTGTTTCTTATAGAAGCTCCTGGTCGTAGATCGCGCGGACGCCGCCGATGAACTTCGGACGGGTGCGCGCGGCCAGAAGGATCGCGCTTCCGATATGATCCATGCCCAGACGCAGCGGGACGGCGACCTCCTTCAGGTGCATCCCGATGAGCGTCCCGCCGATGTCCAGCCCGGCGTCCGCACGGATGTGTTCGACCGCGACGGGATCGGAGAAGGCGTGATAGGCGGCCGTTGCGAAGGAGCCGCCCGCCTTGGGCTGCGGCACGACATTGACGATGTCCATACCGGGGACCGCCGCGCGCTCTGTGATCAGCGCGCGGTTCAGATGCTCGCAGCACTGCGCCGCGAGGAAGATCCCGCGGGACTTCAACTCCGTGTAAATCGCGTCAAAAACGACGTTTGCCACTTCGGGACGGGAGTCCGAGCCGATGCGGCTGCCGCAGATCTCACTGGTGGAGCAGCCGACGACCACGAGCTGCCCCTCGTGCAGTTTTGCTTTTTCACACAGCAGCGCGGCGGCCTGCGCTGCCTGCTGCCGCAGCTCGTCAAGCATGGAGGACGCCTCCCCGCAGCTTCTGCATCAGGTGCGCCTTTTCCAGCAGCACGCACAGGGCAATCACGGCCGCGAAGCCAACGCCCGCCTGCGGCAGGTTGGTCAGCAGCAGGCTGCTGAGCGCGGAAGCCGGCGCGTACAGGAACGCCTCAAAGGTGAAGTAGCCGGCCATCATGACGACCTCGCCGCACAGGGCGCCGAGGATCTCGCCGGTGATGTTGCGGCCGCGCTTTTCCATCACGCGGAAGAGCAGACCGCCGAGGATGGCCATCAGCGCCTTGATCACGAGGGTCGCGGGCGCGTACATGGGATAGCTGATCAGGTCGGCGATCATGGAGCCGACGCCGCCGGCGAAACCGCCGAGCCACGGGCCGAGCACGAATGCGCCCAGCATAACGAAGCAGTCGCCCAGATTGAAGTAGCCGTTCGTGGGCGACGGGATCTGGATGACGAGCGTCGCGACGCAGGACAGCGCGGTAAACAGCGCGGTCAGAACCAACCGGCGCAGGGTGAGCTTTTTCATAGTTATCTCCTCTTTTTTCAATGGTTACTGCATTATAGCACAGTCTGCGGGCGTTTGCAAGGGAAGCGCAAAAAACCGATCCTTTTACTGGGGAAAACAGAAAGTTTGCCGTTTTGATGCAGGCATCCTGTATGCTGGCATCCGATGGAAGGGAGGCAAAAAATGAATCACATTCTGATCGTAGAGGACGAGAAGCCAATCTCCGACCTGATGCGTCTGAGCCTGCACAAGGCGGGCTACCGGACGACCTGCGCTTTTGACGGCATACAGGCAGCCGATCTTCTGGAGAAAACCGCCTTTGATTTGGTGCTGCTGGACGTGATGCTGCCCGGAGCAAGCGGCTTTGAGCTGATGGAGTACCTCCGTCCCATGGGAACGCCCGTGATTTTCATCACGGCGAAGAATTCTCTAAATGACCGTGTGCGCGGTCTGCGAATGGGTGCGGAGGACTATATCGTCAAGCCCTTTGAGGTTCTGGAGCTGCTGGCCCGGGTGGATGTGGTGCTGCGCCGCTACAACAAAACGGAGGCTGTGCTGGAGATCGGCGGACTGCGCATCGACACCGTGGCCATGCAGGTCACGCGCGGCGGCGCGCCTGTGCCGCTGACGCGGAAGGAATACGAGATCCTGCTGCTCTTCGCGCGCAATCCCGGTGTTGCACTCTACCGCGAAACCATCTACGAACGGGTGTGGGAGGAAGAATTCCCTTATGGCAGCCGCACGGTCGATCTGCATATCCAGCGTCTACGCAAGAAGGTAGGCTGGGAGGACAGACTGCTGGCGGTCAACAAGGTCGGCTACCGACTGGAGGTATGAGATGCGATTCCGATTAAAAATGACGGTGTGCATGGTCTGGCTGCTGACGCTGGCCTACGGGCTGGGTGGGACGCTGCTGATCACGCGCGCCTTTGACAATGCGCTCCGGCGCGAGCAGACTGCCGCGCTGGAGTCCTACCGCACCACGGTACGGACGGTGCGTCTGGTGCGCACGCTGGGAATGCGCCGCGACCGCACCGCAGTTTCCGCGACGCTGGAGCGGCTGCGCGGCACTGCGGCCTGGTGCGCGCTCTATCTGACGCAGGACGGCGAGCAGCTCTACGGCAGCGGCGAGGTTCGCGCGGAGAACGCCGCCTTTCCGGAGGACGGAGAGACGTGCAGCGTGCAGCTTCTGCACACGCAGCAGGGACATTATATGCAGCTTAGCGGGCGGCTGGGCGAGCTGACAATGGAAATGGTTTTTGACGTTTCTGCGCCCTATGTCAGCCGCACACAGCAGCTTGCCTTCTATCGCAGCGGCTTTCTTGCCGCGCTCGCGGCGGGTGCGCTGCTTGCTTGGGCAATCTGCTATATTCTGACCAGACCCCTGACGCGGGTGACGGACGCGGTTCGCACGCTGGCCGAGGGTGATCTCTCCGTGCGGGTAGCGGTGGAGTCCCACGACGAGGTGGGGCAGCTTGCCGCGGACTTTAACCAGATGGCTGCCCGGCTGGAGCAGAACGTCACCGAGCTTCAGGAATCCGTGCAGCGACAGGAGCGCTTTGTGGGCAGCTTTGCCCATGAGATGAAGACGCCCATGACCTCCATCATCGGCTACGCCGATCTCATCCGGACACAGAGTCTGGACGAGGAGGAGACAATGAGCGCGGCGAACTACATTTTTTCCGAGGGGAAGCGGCTGGAGTCGCTGTCGCTGAAGCTGTTGGAGCTGCAAGTCATGCAGAACCAGATGATCCGGCGGACAAAAACCGACGTTTCCGGCCTGATCGGCAGCCTGCTGCGGCACCTGCGGCCCGTGTATGCCGACGCGCACATCCGTCTGCAATGCCGCTGCGAGCCGGGAGAGGCGATGCTCGATGCGGATCTTGTCAGCTCGCTTCTGATCAACCTGCTGGATAACGCAGGCAAGGCAATGGAGCAGGGAGGAAATATTTGCGTTGTCTCGGATTGGACGGAGGGCTTCTGCCGTATCCGCGTGATGGACAACGGCTGCGGAATGCCGCCGGAGGCGCTGCGGCACATCACCGAGGCCTTTTACCGCGTGGATAAATCCCGCTCCCGCGCGCAGGGAGGCGCAGGGCTGGGACTGGCGCTGTGCGAACAGATCGTCAGGCTGCACGGCGGCACGCTGCAATTTGCCAGCCGCGTCGGCAACGGCACCTGTGTCACGGCGCTTTTGAGGAGGGACGGCACGTGAAGAAGAAATACTATATTCTGGCGGCGGCACTGCTTCTCGCTGCGGTCGCCGTAGGACTGGCGCTCCCGGAGGCGGCCGTGCGGACGGGAGATGCCCGTCTGAGCGCCAAGGTGCAGTATGCAGAGGGCGAGGCGCTCAGCATGGAGGGAATGGAGCCGCTGACGCTTGCGGAAAAGATGCACATTGCGGGAAAGAGCGACAGGCTTTACCGCATGGCCGTTACCGAGGGCACCGCGCTGCACCGCGACGAGGCGCTGGAGATCGCGCGGCGCGTCTGCGCAGCTTTTCAGGAGGCGAAGGCTCCGGAGCCGGAGGAAACCGCAGTCTCGGCCTTTGTGGAAACCTATACGAACGGGGACAGCCTGCTTTTGTGGGGCGTGGATATGACCTGGGAGAACGGCACCCTTCTGAGCATGAGCATAGACGACGAAACGGGTGCGGTGCTGCGGCTGATGTTCTTCACGGCTGCCGGAGAGGAGCCGTTTTCCGGCTTCTGGACATGGGAAAGCGACGACGAGCAGAGCCGCCTTGCGCAGCTGAGCGCCCTGCTCGGCCGTGCGCTGATGGGAAAAGCGGAGGCGGCGGAGATTTCCGTCCCGAAGGGGGAGGACGTCGGCACGCTGCTTCTGCGTCAGGAGGACGGAACGGAGCTTATGCTTTCCGTCTGGGTCAGCCTGGAGCTGGGGATGATCAACATAAGCAATCAGTAAGTTTTCCGTTTTGATACAAAAAAGTGTTTGATTTGATGCACCGCAGTGATATGATAGTAGGAGACAGGAGGAGTGGATCTATGACGCAGGTACCTTACAGAAGAAGACGGCGGACCAGACGCAGAAAAAAAACCATGCCGCCCTTGGCATATCTTTTGCTCCTGCTTGCGGCGGTCGCGGTAGTGCTGCTGATCGTCATTGCGGCAGCGGGCGGTTCGTCGGAGGAGCCGGAAGCGACGCAGCCGTCCTCGGTAGCGCCGAGCGAGGAACCAAGCGTGGAAACAAAGCCCATCCCGGCGGGCTGGATGCAGATCGACCCGTCCGTGCTGGACGGCAGCGTGGGCGACCTTGCGCTGGTCAACGCGCAGTACGGCATCGAGCCGGATGCCGCTCTGACCGATGTTTTCTCCCATAAGACGGACAGCTACTATGTCAAGGACACGGAGCTCTCGGTGGACAAGCGCGTCATGCAGCCGCTCAACGACTGGATGGACGCCTTTGAGAAGGCGACCGGACTGAATAATATCAATATCGTTGCGGGCTTCCGCACGAAGGAGTACCAGCAGAGGCTCTATGACAATTCCGTGGCGAACAAGGGTGCGGTCTATGCCCAGCAGTACATCGCCCAGCCGGGGCACAGCGAGCACCACACGGGGCTTGCCATCGACCTCGATACCTACTTCCCGGATACGGGCGCAAGCGGCGGCTTTGACGGCGCGGACAAATACGCCTGGGCCGTGGAGCACGCATGGGAGTTCGGCTTTGTGCGCCGCTATCCGGAGTACAAGGCGCAGATCACGGGCATTTCCTACGAACCGTGGCATTTCCGCTATGTCGGCGTGGTTCATGCCTACACAATGCAGAAGGAGAAGCTCTGTCTGGAGGAATATATCGCGCTGCTGCATGAGCACACGTTTGACGGTGAGCACCTGACCGTACAGTGTCAGGGGAGCACCTATGAGATCTATTCCTGCCCGGAAGATCGCGTCGTGGTGCCGCAGAGCAGGGAATATACCATTTGCAGCGACAATACGGGAAATTATATCGTGACGGTTAGCGGGAAATAAGACGCGGGAGTTTGGAATTTCATCCGCACCCTACACGCCGGCTTAAAATCTCAACTGCACCCTACGTGTTGGTTCAAAATTTCGGTTGCACCCGTAGGGAACGGCCTTGGCCGTTCCGCGTGCAGGCACCCGCGATAATGAGAATGTCAGCAACGGCGCCCCTGAGAAACAAACGACCGCCGCATCGGGTTTCCGATGCGGCGGTTTGCATACTTCAATTACTTTTCCTTCGCGTATGCCACGACGATGCGGCGATGCGGCTCGGTGCCGGTGGAGAAGGTGGTGACCTCCGGATAATCCTGAAGCGCTGCGTGGATGACGTGGCGCTCATAGGCGTTCATCGGCTCAAGCGTGAAATTGCGGTGATACTTGACCGCCTTGCCGGCCATCTTCCGCGCGAGCTGGCGCAGGGCTTCCTCCCGCTTCTGGCGGTAGGCGCCGGCGTCCACGCTGATGCGCACGCGCTTGGCGGCATCATGGTTGATGGCATAGCTGGTCAGGTACTGGATGGCGTCGAGGGTATCTCCGCGGCGGCCGATCAGCATCCCGACATCCTCGCCCACGAGGTCGGCGCGGCAGGTTTCCTCGTCGATCATATAGGCGTGCGGGACGGCGTTGGAGCCCATGTGCTGGAGCAGACCCGTCAGGAACTGCTCCACGCGCTCCTGCAGGGAGCCGGCGGGCGCGGGCTCATAGACTCTCTGCGGCGCGGCGGGAACGGGAGCCTCCTGCGGCTTTTCCGCGCGCTGCGGACGCTCGGGGCGCTCCGGCTTTTCCGTCCGCTCCGGACGGCACTGACGCGGCTCCTCGCGGCGGCGCTGGGGCTTGGCCTGCTGCTCCGGCTCGATCTTCTTGCCGGGGCGGGAGATGATGGTGCTGGTCGGCTCCGGGCGCTCCTTCGGCTTGGAGCGGGAGGCGGAGGACAGCGCGGTCAGAGGCGCTTCGGGGGCGGCCTCGTCCGGGGCCTCGTAGGTGACCTTCACCTTCGCGGGGGAAGCGCCGATGCCGAGGAAGCCGGACTTCGCATTTTCCAGCACCTCGACGGAAACGTTGTCCCGGTCCAGCTTCAGTTCCTTCAGCGCCGCTGCCACGGCAAGATCAATGGTCTTGCCGGTTGTGACGATAAATTTTTCCATACTTACTCCTTCTCTTGCTGCTCACCGGAATAGTGCTCCGGGGAGTAGGCACGGCCGCGGCGATAGGGACGGCTTGCGTCCGCGCCCTCAGCTTCCGGAGATTCCGGAATGTCGCCCTGTTCGGCGAGCCTGCGGGACTCGTACTCCTTCGCGACCTTTTCACGCTCCTGTTTTTCGCGGAGCTGCTGCTTTTTCTTGCTGGTGTTTTCGGTGATGCCGTCGGGGTTGGCGGCGCGGCGGGCAGCGCGGATGCGCTCCTTTTCCGCCTCTTCTGCGGCGCGTTCGGCGGCCTTCTGACGCTTGACCTCGTCCTCGGCATCATAGACCTTGCGGTAATGCTTGGTGAGGAACACGTCCTGCACGATGCCGAAGGCGGACTGCGCCAGCCAGTACACCGACAGGCCGAGCGGCCACATGAAGCCGAACCAAACGGACATGAGCGGCATGAGCAGATTCATGACCTTGTTGGTCTGCTGGGTGGCGGCGGTCGCGTCGGACTTCTCGCCGTTTTCGTCGCGGACGACGGTGTTGTTCATTTTCTGACTGACGAACATGGTCAGCCAGCTCAGTGCGCCGGAGAGCACGGGCAGCAGGAAGCCGCCGACCTCGTTCCAGCTCTTGGCCTGCCAGATCTTCCAGCTCGGAACCTGACCGAGGTCGATGCCGAGGAAGGAGAAATTCAGGGATTCGGCGGTCTCCGGAACGATCCCGGCGCCCATGACCTGAATGTTCTTGGCATAGTCGTACTGCCAGTAGGCGCTGAGCTTTTTGCCCTCGCCGAGGGCGGCGGTCGCTTTTTCGGACAGCTTGGTGATGACATCCTCGTCAAGGTGCATCAGGTACTTCAGCGGCTCACGGATGACCGTGTACAGCGGAAGCAGGAACAGCAGCGGCAGGAAGGACCACAGGCAGCCGCCGAACATGCTGACGCCCTCTTCCTTATAAAGGGCCATCTGCTCCTGCTGGAGCTTCTGCTTGTCGTCGCCGCAGGCAATCTCCAGCTGCTTGAGCTGGGGCTGCAGGCGGGACATCTTCATCATGCTCTTCTTGCTCTTGGCGGAGAAGGGCAGAAGGATCAGCTTGACGATCAGGGAAAACAGAATGAGCGACAGGCCATAGTTGGTCGTGAACTTATAAAGGTACTCCAACAGATAGCCAAAGGGGATGCGGATAAATTCCATTGAATTCCTCCTGGAACGCCGCTTGCGCGGCCGGATGGGGAAGCCGCCGGGGCGGCAGACGGACGATCACGGCACGGGATCGTAGAAGTCGCCGTGATTGAAGGGATTGCACCGCAGAAGTCGCTTGAAGGTCAGCCAGGAACCCTTGGCTGCGCCGTATTTTTCGATGGCCTCGATGCCGTATTCCGAGCAGGTGGGGATGAACCGGCATTTGCCCGGAAAGGCCGGGGAAATGTACTTCCGGTAAAAACGGATGAGCGCGAGCAGGAAGCGCTTCATTTCTGCGCCTCCAGAAGGCCGAGCTTGTCCGCCAGAGAGAGATAGGCCTTTTCCAGCTCGGCATACTCGGCGGTCACGGCGCGGCTGCGCGCCACGACGACGATGTCAAAGCCGGTGCGGAAGCGGCCCTCGTTCAGGCGGTAGATTTCGCGCAGACGGCGGCGGATGCGGTTGCGGACCACGGCGTGGCCCAGCTTGGCGCTGACCGTCAGCCCCACCCGGTTTTTCCGGGAGCGGTTGCGGCCGCAGTACATCACAAGGCAGCGGTTGGCCGCGCTTGCGCCGCGGTGATACAGCCGCCGGAAGCTCGCGTTACCTTTTAGAGAAATGGTGTGCAGCATGGTCGGGAACCTCGAAAAAAACAGGGCGAACAGCGATACTGTTCGCCCCTTCATTCAAGCAGTGTGGTGCAGCCACGGATCCTTAGGCGGACAGGACAGCTCTGCCTTTTGCACGGCGACGGGCAAGAACCTTGCGGCCGTTGGCGGTTGCCATTCTTTTGCGGAAACCATGGACCTTTGCGCGATGACGCTTTCTGGGCTGATAGGTACGCAGCATTTGGTTACACCTCCTGTAAGATTATGCTCAACAGTCGAATCGACCGCAGCAATCAAAGTAGTTTCGCACGACATGGTCATGCAAATGGTATTATATCGCAAAAAACATAGGGAAGTCAACTAAAAAATGCAGATCGGCCGGTTTTTTTCAAAACTTGTGTCCGTATGGTGGAATTCCCACAAGATATGGGATGTTTTGAACGAGAATTTTGTATTTCCCCGCCAAAAAGGGGAGAGTACGCGGAAATACGCAAAAAAAGGTTGAAATTCCTGCGGCCTGTGATATAATATCCCACGGAGATTTACACAAAAAGGAGTGTTTTTTATGCCTCTGGTTACTTCAACCGAAATGTTCAAGAAGGCTTACGACGGCGGCTACGCCATCGGCGCTTTCAACGTCAACAACATGGAGATCGTGCAGGGCATCACCGAGGCCTGCCAGGAAGAAAAGGCGCCTGTCATTCTGCAGGTGTCCAAGGGCGCGCGCGCTTATGCCAACCACACCTATCTGGTCAAGCTGGTCGAGGCCGCCGTTGCCTGCTGCCCCGACATCCCCATCGTCCTGCATCTGGACCACGGCCCCGACTTTGAGACCTGCAAGGCCTGCATCGACGGCGGCTTTACCTCCGTCATGATCGACGCCTCCTCCAAGCCCTTTGCGGAGAACATCGAGATCACCCGCAAGGTCGTCGAGTATGCCCATGACCACGGCGTGGTCGTCGAGGCCGAGCTCGGCACACTGGCCGGCATCGAGGACGAGGTCAAGGTTGCGGCGCATGCTGCCTCCTACACCCGTCCGGAAGAGGTCGAGGAATTCGTCTCCAAGACCGGCTGCGACTCTCTGGCCATCGCCATCGGCACCAGCCACGGCGCTTACAAGTTCACGGCTGAGCAGTGCACCCGCAATGAAAAGGGCATCCTCGTGCCGCCTCCCCTCCGCTTCGACGTTCTGGAAGAGGTCTCCCGCCGCCTGCCCGGCTTCCCCATTGTGCTGCACGGCTCCTCCTCCGTCCCGCAGGAATATGTCAAGATGATCAACGAGAACGGCGGCAAGATGCCCGATGCAGTCGGCATCCCCGAAGAGCAGCTGCGCCATGCGGCAGAGCTGTCCGTCTGCAAGATCAACATCGACTCCGACCTGCGTCTTGCCATGACCGGCACCATCCGCAAGTTCTTCAACGAGCATCCCGACAAGTTTGACCCGCGCGAGTACCTGAAGCCCGCCCGTGCCAACATCAAGGAGCTTGTCCGCCACAAGCTGGTCGACGTCCTCGGCTGCGCCGGCAAGGCATAAGCAAAGCGTCAACAGCAAACAAGCCCCCGGCTGCAATAGACGGGTGTCCGTAAAACAGTTAATCCTCCGTATGGCTTAGACCATGCGGAGGATTTGTTTATGTCTAATCTTCAAACTTGCTGGCGGCAAACGGTTTGTCAAAACCGTTTGCGGACGGCAAGTCCACAGGGGATAGCCGCTTTAGCAGCGCAAGGGAGTGTAGCTCCCTTGACGGAACAAAGTGACGAAACATTCTCGGTCTGGCAGTTTTTTCTGCTGACGGAGAATGAAGCTCCGCAGGACGCACATACTCCCGATAGGAGAGTATAGAAGTGCGCCCTTTAGTTCCTAAAGGGTTTTTATTAGTTCGACAAACAGGAAGTTGACGAACTGTTGATTATATTGCGATGCGTAATTACAATGCAATTCCAAGTTCTTTGCATTTCTCGATTGCCAAATCATTGCTTTGCAATGCAGCAAGTCGATACCAATGCTTAGCCTGTTCGATATCTCTTTCCACTCCGATTGCATCTTCATAAAACTCTGCCAAATTGTATTGTCCATCTCTATCACCATGCTCTGCGGCACGGCGAGTCCAATATAGTGCTTTTTCCAAGTCCTTTTCAACACCAAGTCCCTCGTAATAGAAATAGCCTATTTGACATTCAGCAAGGGGATAGCCCTGCTCCGCCAATACCAAATGACCTTCAAAGCATTTGTCATATTGTTTTGATTCCCAATATTTTTCAATCAGCTCATTGCAAATGTCAAATTCCTTGCAAGGTTTGTAATACGCACCTGCCATATATTCATGCCTCCATAAATCCCGATTTGTTTAGCAAATTCTTTTCCCAAACGCACACGCTTCCTGCAAACGCTTCGTCCTATCAAAGCGGCATCGGTGTCCGGGCGATCAGAATGACCGCCAGAATCGCGCCCACAAATGCAGCAGCCCCTATGACAGCCAATATCTTTTTGCTGAGTTTCTTCTTCGCTGCCTTGCAGATCAGCGCGGCGCAAGCCATGCAGACAGCCGCAGCAACAAGCGCAATGCCCAGCGTTTCCCATAGCCAAGATAGTTCATATAGGATTTTCATGCGTTCATCATCTCCTGTTCGTTAAACTGGAATTTGTCACTCAATGCTGTTTAATCCCTTATACAGATCATTGAAGGATTTT
>UQWH01000028.1 GCA_900544705.1 uncultured Eubacteriales bacterium
ACACTATTCTTCCCTCCGAAACTTTCGGCTGGATAGGTTTTTTGACAGTCTGAGGGAGAGACTTCTTTTGGAAGTCTCTCCCCCTCTGTTTGTCAGGCCCTTTTTCCGACGGCACCATCGTCAGCAGCCTGACACTCCTACATAAATTTGAACTGTCGAGAAATACAGCATTTTTCAGTGAAGTTGTCCGCTGTAGCTTCCCCCGGCCCGACGGGCGCAGACTTTTCGGCAGGCCTGCTTTTGCGTTCCGAATTTCCGCTATGCCGCGGTCAGCTCCGTCATATCGAAAAGCCGGCTTTTTCCGTCCCGAAAGCGCGCGTAGGCGGTCAGCGCATAGTAGGCCTGCTCGGTCGCCATGCCGTTGACCTCGACCAGCTCCGCCGAATGGTAAAAGCCGTCGTCCAATACAAAATCGCACAGCGCGTCAAGCACGCTCCTGCCGTTTTTGAGGAAGCGTGCATCCTTCTGCGGGTCGATGCCCAGCGCCGTCAGCGCGACGATGACCTGCGCGCACGATTCGCTGTTTTCGCTGCCCCAGCTTGCAAAGCAGCCGTTTTCCAGCTGCATTTCGCTCAGGCATTGCAGTGCGCCCTCGATCGCCTCGGCGACCTCCCCGCGCTCGCGGTAGGGCGCGAGCGCCGTCAGCGCCATGGCGGTCATATCCGCATCGGAAGCGTCGCCGGAAAAGCACCAGCCGCCGTCCGCCTTACGCTCGCGCAGAAGTAGGCGGATCAGCGCCTCGCGCGTCGTCTGCTCCTCGCCCGGCTGCGCATCGGGAATTTCGTAGCCGCCGCAGTCCAGCGCGATGAGCGCCCAGATCGGGCCGTTGAGGCCCTGATAGGAGACGAATGCCATGTCCGTCAGACCCTCCAGAAGATTCACGCCGCCGATGTCCGTCACATCGCCGCCCGCGGCGGTCACACCGAGGATGATGCGCGAATTTTCCGTGGATTTGGCGTGGTCGAGGCGCGCCGTTCCGATTGAGCGGACGTAATCTTCGACAGTTTGCAGGTATGCCTGCGCGGTCTCCTGCTTCAAAAGCCCCGAACGGCTCAGGCCGATGACCGCCCACTCGCCGCCGATGGAACCAACGCCGTAGTCCTCCTGCGCCGCAAGGGCCTGTCCGGTGCGGCGATAGGCCGCCTGCCACGGCTCCTCCACGCCGCAGGCGCAGAGGAGAAGCAGCAGTGCAAGAAGCGCGGCAAAAATTCGTTTTTTCATGCGTCCTCCTCCTAGCGTCGTTTGACGAGGGCACACATGGTTTTTCCTGGCCAAAACGACATTTGGTTTCGTTATCCTCGTTGATGGGCTATAAAAAGCGGATGTATTTCAGGCGGATCCTGCGCAGAAGGTTGGATCTTTTCCACGTTCTGCTCCAGATCTCATTCTTCAGGGAGAGCAGCTCCTGCCGCTGCTGCTCCTGCATGGCATGGCCGCTGAAGCTGGCCTCCTGCCAGATCGCGGCAGCGCTGCGGTAGCGCGCGCGGAGATCCTCATCCACAAAGGCGGCATAGTCCTCCGGCGGGCAGTTCCTCGCCCTCAGCCCCTGCGCGCGCAGGACGTCCATGGTGTAATCATAGATCGCGCGGATGGCCGCGGGCAGGTCGTCCGAGAGGAAGCCCGCCTTGCGTCTGGCCGTCTTTTTCCGCTCCCAGACAAGCCAGAGCACGAACAGCACAAGCAGCGCCGCGGCGGTCAGGATCGCCAGCGCCAGCAAAATCTGGAGCCGGTGGCGGAGCCAAAAGTCCAGCAGTGTGGGATCCTCGGTATCGTCGCTCTGCGGCTGATCCTCGGTGTTATCGACCGCGCGGTCATGCGGCTGCTGGCCGATCAGGCCGGAAATGTCCTGATAGCGTTCCGCCTGCTCCATCGCGGAGAAGTACGGCGGCGTCACCTCAAACGGCAGCCAGCCCACGCCGTCCTGATAGTATTCCACCCATGCGTGTGCCGCCGCGCCGGTGAGCGAAAGCGTCTGCCCGGCGGAAAGCACCTGCGCGTCCTGCTTGGTGACCAGAAATCCCTCGACATAGCGCGCGGGGATGCCGTAATAGCGGAACATCAGCGCCGCAGCCGTGGCATAGTGGATGTCATAGCCCTTCTGCGTGCCGTCGAGGAAGTTCAGGACGAAGTCGATCCCGTCGCCGACGGGCGCGAGGTTCGTTTCCTCGTAGTCTATGTAGCTCGTGAGGTAAAAAAGAATATTCTGCTTTGCATTCTGATAGTCAAAATGCGTCTCGCCCTCCTCCACCGAATAATCGCCCAGCTTTTCCGCGAGATAGCTGCGGATGTCCGAGGGAATCGCGGTGTAATTCTGATAGGCAAAGGCATTGTAGGCCGCCTCATCGCGCAGGAACTGCGTGTCCTCCGGAAGCTGCGCAAGCGAAGCGTTGATCTTCTGGTACTGTGTGATCAGCCCCGTCCCGGCAGAGAGCGTATAGCTGCGTTGCCCGTAGAAGCCCTGCGCCGCAAGCGTGCAGTCGCCCACGGCGGACGCATCCAGCCCGGCGCTGTCCGGCAGCAGCTCATAGGGGGCATAGAGATAACGCGAGGAGAGGCCGACATTTTCAACGGTGAGGCTGTTCTTCGTTTCCAGAAGCTCCGGCAGCACCGAATCCGCCGCCGCAGCGATCTGCGCCTGCGCATAGAAGCCGTCCTGATGCAGCCAGTAGAAGCTGTCCGAAGCGGGATAGAGCGTCTCGGCATCCAGCGCGGTCCAGCGGTTGTTTTCATAGATCTCGCCCGTGAAGCCGCGCAGATAATAGGACGCAGGCGTCTGCATGGTGATGTTCAAAACGGTCTCCTGCGCGGTGCGGCGTGGGCCGACATTCCGCAGGTCACCCTCCGGCAGACCCGCGGCGGCGTTGCTTCCGTAGCGAAGCGTCTGCACCTGCTGCCGCGTCCACTGCACGGCGCGATCCAGAAGCGCGGGCTTTGCGCTCTGCCAGCCGTTCAGCGCCAGCGCAAACGCAAGCACCAGCGCGGCGGCGCGGAGCCATGCGCCCATGCCGTCGCTTCCGCCAAAGAGCAGAAGGTAACCGAGCAGCTCCGCCAGCGCGGCGGCGAGCAGCCAGCCCGCCGTCAGGCGCGGCGCAAAAAGCAGGCACAGCGCGGCAAGCAGCGCCGTCAGGCACCAGAAGCCGCCCGCGCTGCGGCGGCGCGTCAGGCTCGCGCTCCACACGCCGAGCAGCGCGCCGAGCATACACAGAAGCAGCGCCGCGCCGCGTTCCTCCGCGACGGCGAACAGCTCCGGATTCCCGGCGTGCAGGTGCTTCCATGCGTCAAGCACGCCGTTTGCCAGCGCGGCGACCCCGCTCACAGCCGCCCGCCAGAAAACTGCCGCCGTGACCACGCAGGCGCCCAGCCACAGAGCCGGCGCCAGCCAGACACGCCTGCGCCAGAAGGCCATAGTAACAGCCGCCGCTGCCGCGGTCAGCACGGGAAGCAGGCAGCTCTCCTCCGGCAGGAAGGCCGCCGCCGTCAGCCAGACGAGTGCCGCGGCAAGCAGCGCCGCGGCAAGGCAGGCGCGCAGGCGGGAAAGCAAATCATTACAGTGCAAGGAACACGCCTCCCTCCCGATCGAGCCGTCCGGCGCGCAGCACGGTCACCGCGCCGCCGTCCGCTGCCTGCACATCCTGCTGCTCCTGCCGCAGCGTGAGCAGGACGACATGGGCATAGTTCAAGGGGCCGCGCGTTGTAAGCCAGCGCTGCACCGTGGTCGTTTCGTCCGGAACGATCTGCGCAGCCAGCAGCTCGGCCAGCGCCTGCGTCAGCGTGTCGTCGCTCTCAGCCTGCGCCGTGGCAATGCAGCCCTCTTCGCGGTCAAACCATGCGATCTGATGCGCAAAGCCCGCAGAGCACAGCGCGGCAGAAACCGACGCGGTCAGCTCGCCCAGCGCCTCGCAGTCCTCCGGGGCGCAGGGCGCGGACACGCTGTTGTCCATGAGCAGTAAAATGGAATGATTGACCGGCAGACCGAGTTGGCGCACGATCACCTCGCCGGTCTTTTCCGTCAGCTTCCAGTGGATGCTGCGCACGCGGTCGCCGGGGACGTACTCGCGCAGGGCGAAGGTCTCGCTGGGGTCGTCGCCCGGATGGTGCATGGAGTATTCGTCACTGTCCAGCTCCACGCTGGAGCGGTCGGAGAAGGATAGCTGCACCGGGTACAATTCCGGCAGCACAAGGCTGTAGGCGCGTGCGTCACAGGAAATTTTTCTTCCGTACAGACCAAACAGATCATAGACCCGCAGGTCGCGCAGGGAAAATTCGAGCTTGCCGCAGCGCTGCGCGGAGAACGCCGCTGCGGCGCTGCGCTTCTGCTTCCCCGCGACCGAAAAGCGCAGACGGCGTTCGCCCTGCTCGCCCGTCAGGAGGTTGCGGCAGCCGACGCGCAGGCAGACCGCCGCGCAGGTCAGAACGGAGCCGTTCTCCACGGTGAGCAAGGCTTCCACCGTTTCTCCCTTCTGCGCGGAGAGCTGGGCGCACAGCGACACACGCAGGCATCTGTCGGCCAGCGCGGTCAGCGCGATCTCAAGCGCCGCAGCGCCGAGGCTTCCGGCCAGAATACAGCCCGGCATCGCGCTTTTGCTCAGCGCCCAGACGAGAAGCCACCCAAGAAGCCACAGCCCATAGGCGATCCGATGTCCGACCATGGCTCAGATGTGATCCGGGCGGCGCACCTGCTCCAGAAGCCCGGTGAGCACGTCGGCCGCGGTCGTGTCGGAGATCTTTGCCTTGGGCGCGAGGAACAGACGGTGCGCGCAGACGTCGATGAACACGCTCTGCACGTCCTCCGGGAGAACATAGTCCCGGCCGTGCATGAAGGCGCGGCTCTTTGCCATGCGGCACACAGCCAGCGCGCCGCGCGGGCTGACACCCAGCAGCACCAGAGGATGCGCGCGCGTGGCCTCGGTCAGGCGCGTCACATATTCCAGCAGGGGGTCTGCCATATGGACGGACTGCGCCTGCCGCTGCATCTCCAGCAGCGCCTCGGCCGAGGAGACCTCCCGCACCTGCGTCAGCGGGTCGTCCTGCTGACGGTCGCGGAGGATATTGACTTGACTTTCAAAATCGGGATAGCCCATTTCCAGCCGCACCATGAAGCGGTCGAGCTGAGCCTGCGGCAGGAGCTGCGTGCCCGCCGAGCCGACGGGGTTCTGCGTGGCGATGACGGCGAAGGGCACGGGCAGAGGATGCGTCACGCCGTCCACCGTGACCTGCCGCTCCTCCATGACCTCCAGAAGCGCTGCCTGCGTCTTGCTGGAGGTACGGTTGATCTCGTCGGCCAGCAGAAGATTCGTCATGACCGCGCCGGGCTGATAGACGAAGGTCCCGCTTTCCTTGCGGTAAATGGAGAAGCCGACAATATCCGAGGGCAGCACGTCGGGCGTGAACTGGATGCGGCCGTAACGCAGGCCGAGCGCGCGGTGGAAGGCCAGCGCAGCCGTCGTTTTGCCGGTGCCGGGGACGTCGTCCAGCAGCACATGACCGCGGGAGATCAGCGTCATGAGAATCTTTTCCATCACGCCGTCCTTGCCGACGATGACTTTATGTACTTCTGCGAGGATCTGATTTACGTTGCTGTTCATGCGTTTCTCCTTTACCATTCTTTATAGTAGTTTCCGTTGCTGTTGCCGTAGTTGCCGCCGGTCGCGGGAGAGAAGCCGCCGATGTCCTTGCCGAGGGCAAGCGTGAAGCGCACGCGGATCACCGCGCCGTCCTGCGGCTTGCAGGCATTCATGCCGTAGCCGGGATAGCGGCCGTTGTAGGAGTACATCCAGCCCGACCAGCGGTAATAGTCGAATTCGCCCAGAGAGTCCATGGAGGCCGGCCTCGGGTCGTCGCCCGCGCCTAAGGCGTCCATGCCGTCTTCAATGATGATCTGCTTCAGCTCCGGGTCGATAGAATAGCCGTTGTTGATGCCGGGCTTGCCGATAGAGGCCAGATAATAGCTGCTGGCGGAGCAGGTGTAGCCGTTCTCCTCCAGAAGATCGCAGACGATCGTCAGCACGTCCGTGCCGCCCGGCACCGTGACCTGCGTCGGCGGGATCAGATAGCCCAGCCCGACGGTCGTGGCCTCGACGCTGACGGTGACGGTCACGTCTCCCTTTTCATAGTAGACCGTCCAGCTGCGCGTGACGCTGTAGCCGTCCTCGTCCGTTGCGGTCACGGTGATGGTGTTCGCGCCCTCTATGCTCAGGTAGGTGTTGTAGCCGAAGCTCGCGCCGGTCTGGCTGCAAGGCGATTCGATCCGTGTGCCGTTGATATAGACCTCGTAATTGTTCAGGTAAAGCTGCTCGTTGTTCCAGCTTCGGGCGTCGATGACCGTGATGATGTCCGGGCTTTTCAGAACCAGTCCGTCCTCCAGACCGATCACCGTATCGCCGACCTCGATGGTCGCGGCAATGCTGGGATATTTGTCCGGCGGGGTCGTACCGGGATTGCGGTGGAAGCGGACCGTCCATTTATAGCTCTGCCGCTCGCCGTCGGCGTCCAGATAGCGCAGCAGCAGATATTTCGGCCTGCGCGTATCGACCTGCACGGTGTACCAGCCGTCGGCGCTGGGCTGGAGAAGGTTGTCGTCATAGCGCACCTGCGTGATCTGCTCCTTGCCCGTTTCCTGATTCAGATAGAAGCGGAAGCGGAATTCCTCGGAGTCCAGATAGAGCGGCAGCTCCTCGCTGATGTGCTGCGGTTGCTTGGTGTCGTTGTCGATGACGGTGTCCGAGAAGCTCGTGGTGATCTTGAAGCCGTCCTCGCGGTAGTCGATGCGATAGGTTTCCGAGGCGCTGCCGACGCGGTCGCTGGCGCTGACCTCGATCACATTCGTGCCGAATTGCAGCGTGACGTCGAAGGTGTCGGAAGAGGACGTGACGGTTTTGCCGTTCAGCCGCACCGCCGCGCGCAGCGGCAATCTGTCGCGCAGACCGTAGGCCACGAAGCGCAGCCCGCTCTCGGCCGTGCTGTGCAGCTCGCTCAGAGGCGTGCTGTCCTGCGCGCGGTAGGCGACGATCACGGTTTCGCCCGCGGGGCTGTAGCTGACGGTGTAGGCGCGGGAAGCGATGATGTTGTCCGTGCCGTCAAAGTAGGCCACGCGCACGACGATGGTGTTCGTGCCCTCGGCCAGCCGGATCATCACGCTGGTGGACGCGGCGCGGAAGGAGAGCTCCTCCCCGTTGACGATCACCGTCAGCCCGCGCACCTTCAAAAGCGGCTTTAAGTGCCGGATGGTGAAGGTATAGTCGCTGTAATCGACAGTATCGCCGTCAATGATGCTGGTTTCAAAATAGCGGTCGGGGTCGCCCACCTCGGAGCTGCCCGGCTCCTCGGACGGCTCACGCGACGGCGTCTGGCCGCCGGAGCCGCCGCCGCTGCCGCTGATGTCCAGAAGGTCGCCGATGTTCGTGCGGCCCGGCGTGGTGACCGGTTCCTCCGCGGGAACGTCGCCGGGATCGTCCGGCGTGGGAATGGGATCCTCCGGCTGATCCTGCGGCGGCGCGGTCTCTTCGGGCTGCTCCGTCTGTTCCGGCTGCTCCGTCTGCGCCTCGCTCGGTTCGGTGGAGGGTTCCTCCGGTTCCGTCGACGGTTCGGTCTGCTGGTTGTCATTTGCATTGTCGAGCCGCTTCAGACTGTCGGCGTCGTACAAAAGCTCGGCATCCGACAGCAGCATCCGCGAGGCCGGCTCCTGCTCCTGCCGCTGCGGCTCACCCTTCTGCAAATTCAGAAAGGAAAAGCCCAATGCAAGGCATAAAAGAAGAAGCAGCCCCGCTCGGAGAAACGGCTCAAATCGTTTTTTCACAGATCTCACCTCTGTTTCGGAACATCACGGGAAGGAGAAAGGCAGATTTGCCCTTCTCCTTCCTGCGTTACATGACTTTATTTTTCTTTTGCGCGCTTCGCGGCCAGGAACCACTTGACCAGACCGAAGATCAGCGCGGCTGCGCCCAGAATTCCGGCGATCAGCCAGACGATCGTCCAGTCGAAGCCCCTGTTTTCATCCTCCGGCTTCGGCTCGCCGGGCTCGGTCGGCTCCTCGGAGGGCGTCTGTCCATCGAGCAGCGCCTGATAGGCTGCGACGGCCGCGTCCAGCGCCGCCTTGTCCTCTGCGGGCAGAAGCGCCTTCTGCGCATCGGTCAGCGCATTGAATGCGTCGAGCGCCGCTTCGATCGCGTCCTTACGTTCGAGCGTCACCTCGCCGATGGCGTGGATCAGGTCGGAAACCGCCTTGACCGCCTCGTCATCCGTTTCGGCAGGCTCTGTCGGCTTGCCGGATTCCGAAGCGCCGGGTTCCGTCGGTTTGGTATCCTCCGGCTTCTGCGGCTGCGAGGGTTCCGTCGGCTTTTCGACCTCGGCGGTGCGGTAGTATTCCTCCGCAGCCTTCAGCTCCTCCAGCCGGGTGACATACTGCTTCTGTGCATCGGTCAGCGCGTCATAGCGCTCCCGCGCGCGGCGCAGATTCCGGTTCAGCTCCGCGAGGGATTCCTCCGTCGGTTTCTCCGGAAGCGTGCCGATCTGCTCAATGAGAAGGTCGGCAACCTGCGCGCAGTAGCGGTCCATGACCTTCTGCGTGTCCTCCTGCGAGGTGCAGGCGCCAAGCTCCGCGGCGGCGGCATCTGCCAGCGCGCCGATGCGGTCGCCCAGCGCAGGATATTTTACCTGATCCTTTGCGCGCTGCGCCTTCAGATCGTCCGCCGCCTTGCGGTAATCCGCAAGCAGCTTCTCCGCAGCTTCCAGCGCCGCCGTCTTTTCTTCCGGGACGAGCGCCTTCTGTTCCTCGGTCAGCGCGTCATAGGCGGCGCGCGCCGTCTTGAGCGCATTCTCCTTCACCTCGGCCATGGTCGTTTCGCCGGAGGTAAAAGCAAGATCGTCGATCAGCGCGCCCGCGATGTTCGCGCAGTAGCGACCCAGCGCCAGAACCGCGCCGTCCTTGTCCGTGCAGGCCAGCAGCTCGGTCTTTGCCGCCTCGGCCAGCGTCTGCACGGCTTCGGCGATCTGCGGGTAGGAGGCAGCGTCCTCCGCCGCCCATGCTTCGACCGTTTCCGCGGCCTTGCGGTAGACGGCAAGGAGTTCCTCCGCCGCCTCTAGCGTCTGTTCGCTGTTTTCCTCCAGCAGCGCCTTCTGTGCCTCGGTCAGACCGTTCAGCGCCCTGCGTGTGCGTTCGAGCTTTTCCGCAGCCTCGTCCAGCTCGCCCATGGTGGTCGTCCCGGCGGCGAAGCCGACATCCGCCAGCAGCATCCGGACGACATCCGCGCAGTAGCCGTCGAGAACGGGCGCAAGCTCTTCCTGCCTGGTGCAATTGCCCAGCTTCTCCTGCGCCTGCGCGCTCAGCCCGGCAAGCTTTTCCTCAAGGTCGGGGTAGGCTGCCTTGTCCTCGGAGGCCCACTGCTTGAGCAGATCAAGATCCTTTGCATAGAGCGCGGCCAGCGCCTGAATGTCCGTGAGCTTCGCGTAGTCCTGCACCAGCGCCTGCTGTGCCTCGGTCAGTGCGGCGTAGGCCGCTTCGATCTCCTCCGCCTTGCCCGCAAGCTCCTTCATGGGCGCGCCCTGTGCAGCAGCGACCAGAAGATCGACGACGTGCGCGGCAAAGCCGTCCACGACCGTCTCCGCCTGCGCGGCGTTTGCGCTCTTGGTAATGGCATCGCAGTCGGACGTATAGCGTTCGGTCAGCCCGGCCTCGATCGCGGGATAGGCCGTCTTTGCCGCCTCATAGGCCTCGGTCAGCTTCCGGAGCACGGCAGCGCGCGCCTCGTCCAGCAGCTTCTCCGGGTTCATGGCCTCCAGCGCCGCATGGTAAGCGTCCACGATGCTCTGCGCGTCCGCCGCCGTGCGGATGGTCTCCGCCGTCTGGCCGAGCATTGCTTCCAGCGCCGTGCGCTGCGCGTCGGAGATCAGGGATTCTACATTCGTATGGTAATATTCGTTCAGATAGGCGATCACCGCTTCGCGGTTGTTCTCCAGCAGAAGCTGCCACGGGAAGATGGGATAACCGCCGTTGAGATCGGCAATGCTCTCGATCAGGCCGTCGAAGATGTCCGCCGTCAGCATATCCACGGCGTAGATGCGGTCGCCCTGGCTGCTCTTCCAGCCCAGCGCCGCGCGCGCCGTCCCGGAGAGGACATAGAGGTTGTCGCAGTATCTGCCGTCAATGGGGAAGCCGGCGAGCGTGCCGATGTGGTCGACCTTCGTGCCGGTGTCCAGAACGCCCGCGTTGTAGCAGTTTTTCACAACGAGCTTCTCGCTGCCGGTGGAGGTGGTCTTGCCGTAGCTGCCGCTCTCGCCGCCGAGGATGCCGCCGGCGATGATGCCGCCGGAGATCACGCCGGTGTTATAGCAGGTGTCGATGAGGAGGCTGCCGCCCATTCCGTCCGTGACGCCCACGATGCCGCCGATGCCGCCGGCAGGCCATTCGCCCGTACCGATGACAAAATTCACGTCGTTGGAGATGTGGCCGGTGTTCAGGCACTCGTGCAGTCTGGTTTCGTCATCACCGCTGGCATAGATGCGGCCCGCGATGCCGCCGACGCCGGAGGCCTTGTTGACCGTGACGTCGCCGGAGTTCACGCAGCGCTCCAGTGTTGTATACTTGACAAGGCCGATAAAGCCGCCGAGTGCGCCGCCGCTGTAGCTGCTGTAGCCACGGCCAAGGTAGCCGCTGCCGGTGTACTGGCAGGTGATGCTTCCCTCAAAGCGGCAGTCGGTGAAGGAGGTCGCACTGGCCACGCCGGTAAAGCCGCCAAGATTGGCGTTGCTGTTGGTCAGGCCGGTGATGGTGATCTTCACGTCGGAAACGCAGTTTTCAAATTCGCCGGCGGAAACATCCGCGGCCACACCGCCCACGGAAACCTTGCCGACATTCGCGAGCGCGATCTCGCCTCTGACGGTTAGGTTGGAAACCTTCGTGCCACCGTAGGCAAGGCCGATCAGGCCGGCATAGTGGGAGCCTGCCTTGCTGATGTACAGGCCGGAAACGGTGTGGCCCTGTCCGTCGAGGCTGCCGCGATAGGCGCGGCCGCTCGTCTGTCCGATGGGCGTCCACTCGCAGTAGCCGAGGTCGATGTCCGCGGTCAGGACCGCCTTGGCGGAGGCCGAAACGGTGTTGTCGTTGATGCTCTTTGCGAGCCAGGCAAGCTCTGCCGGCGTACCGATCTGATAAACGCCGTCCTTCTGCTCAGGCTGGGTGACCGTTTCGCCGTCCCATGCGTCCGCGTTGCGCGCGGAGGCAAGGAGGTTCGTCAGCTCCCGCTGCGCGGCCTCATAGACGTCCTCCAGCTTCTGCGCGGCGGACTGCCGCAGCGCTTCCAGTTCGGCATAAGAGGTGATCTCATCCAGCGCGGGCGTCGCTGTCGTGTGCAGGTCGGACTTGCTCTCGTCCAGCACCGCCTGAATGGCCTTCTGCCACCGCTCGGCAAGCGCGGTCAGGTCGCCCGCCTGCCCGGTCAGGGCGTCTGCGTACTTCTTTTCCAGTGCGGCCAGCTCGTCGAGGGTCTCCTGCCGCGCGAGCTTCAGCGCATCCTGCGCCGCCTGATCCGGATCCGGCGCGGTGTCACCCTCGGCAAAGCCCTTGACCAGCTCGGTCAGCACCTTGCGCGCTTCGGCATAGAGACGCTCGACCTCTTCGACCGTCTTTGCGCCATCCAGCTTCAGCCTCCAGCCCTCGTAGGCGCGCAGGAGCGCCGCCGCATCCTCCTGGGAATACTTCTTTCCGTAGATAAATTCGTTGTAAAGGCCATTCGCCGCCTTGATGGGGTAGGTCTCGACCTCCTTGAGCTTGCCGTCGATGTTCTCGCTGCCCAGATAGGTCTGGCGGACGTCCGTCACGTCGGAGAGCTTCTTCGCCGCATCCAGCGCGGCGTCGGCCTCGGCCAGAAGCCCGTCGATCGTCTTTTTATTCTCGGCATCGTAGAGATTGCCGTCCACGAAGGCGTGCATCTCCTCGCGCAGCGCGGCCTTGGCAGCCGCCAGCTCCGTGGGGACCTCGGCGAGGGTCTTTTCCGCTTCTTCCAGCGCGGCGTCGATCTCCTCGGCGGTGGTGCACAGCTCGACCTTGCGGACGCACTGCATGACGGTGTCATTGTAGAGCTTGGTCTGCGTGCCGTAGATCTTGTAGTTTTCGTCGCGGTCGCTGACGCGGATCAGTTTGCCCAGAAGGGTACGCGTTGCGGTGAGCTTCTCCCACATACCGCCCCTGACATTGACCGTCGGGGTGATCTCGCCCACGCGCATGGTGTCGGTGCCGTTCGTGCCGGTCGCCGCGGCATAGCCCCAGAGGGTGTTGTCCGCACTGCTGCTCTGGGCGTGCTGCACGTCGCCCGCGCGCCAGTTGCCGACAAGCGCGCCGGTCATCGGCGCAGTCGCAGAATACTCATAGGCGGCGTTATACTGGTTGCGCTTGGTCTCGCCGTAGATCGTGCCCGCGTTGTAGGCGTATTGCAGGCAGAACGTGGTCTTCTCGTCGGCGTAGCCGACGATGCCGCCGGTGCCGTGGGTATCGGGATTAGACGCCGACGCGCCATACACATCGCCGTAGTTGGTCACATAGTCAAGCTGCGCATTGCTGTCCTGAATGACATAGCCGAGAATACCGCCGACCCTGAGCTCGCCGCGCACCTCCGCGTAGTTGACGCTTTCGCGCACCTTGGCGATGCCGGAGATCAGGCCGACGATGCCGCCCATACTGCTGCCTTTGCCGCCAAGATAACTCAGCTCGTAGCCGCGCAGCCGCATATGGTTCTCGCAGTAGCGGATCAGACAGCCCTCGCTGGGCTCGCTGGCCCCGGCTGCGCCGACGATGCCGCCGATGGAATTGACGATCTTGCCGCTGTACTGGCTGTCGTCCGTCGCAAGATAGAGGCCGTAGGTGCGGCAGTTTTCGACGGAGCCGCCGGTCAAGCTGCCCGCAATGCCGCCGATGGCGGAAATGCCCTTCCAGCTGCCGAGGAAGGCGGAAACCTCGCAGTTGTAGATCTCACCCGCATTGGAGCCCGCGATGAGGCCGGAGCCGGCAGACTGCACGGCGCGGATGCGCCCGGCCGCCTTCACGTTTTTCACCGTGCCATAGACGCTGCGGTTGGAATTGCTTTGGCCGATATAGCCGAACAGGCCCTGAATGGTGTTGCTCTCGTCGGTGCTCCAGATGCCATGGATGATGTGGTTCTGGCCGTCGAAGGTGCCCATGTAGGGCTTATTCTTTGTGCCAATGGAGGTCCACTCCTGACGGTTCAGGTCAATGTCTGCCGTCAGAACGGCGCAGGCCGAGGTGCTGCCGCCGTTGACCTTTTCGGCAAACCATGCCAGCTCTGCACCCGTGCCGATCCGGTAGGGGTCAGCCTGCGTGCCGCTGCCCGCGGGCTGGGTCTTCGCCGTGCCGTCCCACTTGTCCGCCACGCCGGAGTCAATCGCCGGTACGCTGTAGCTTCCGCGCACGGCAAGGAGCTTGGCATTCCACTCCGCCTTGGCCGCGTCCAGCGCCGCCTGCGTGCGGGTGGCTTCCAGCGCGGCAAGACCGTCTGCCAATGTCTGCTCCAGCGTCTTTGCCATCGTTTCCAACTGCTCAGAGGCCTCGTTCGTCCCCGGCAGCTCATGCCAGACGGCCGAGAGCATCCCGCGGTCGGTATCGAGCGCGTAGAGCTGCTTTTTGTAGGTCGTGTAGATATTCTGCTGGGCCGTGAGCTTCTTGCCCGCAAACTCCTTCTCGGCTCTGACGGTAAGGACCGCGGCCATGTTCTTCAGCGCGGTATCGCCGATCTCGGTCAGCCGGGCCGCCTGACGTTCGCCGTCGGCAGTGATGGCCTCCGGCTCCATGCTCTCCCAGCCCTCCGGCTCGGCAAAGCCGACGTTCAGTTCCTTTTTGGCGGTGCTGTAGTACGCCGTCAGGAGCTCCCAGTTCTCGTCGCTGTAGCGGTAGTAGTCGTTCTGGCTGTTATTCTGGCGGTAGGTATAGGTATTATAACCGACATACTTCGCGCCGTCGATGGTCTTGCCGTTGTCCAGTGCGTCCAGTGCGGCCTTCTGCGCCTCGGCAAAGGCCTTCTTGACTGCGGCCAGCGCCTTGCCCTGCTCGGTGTCCTGAGAGATGGGCTTTTCCAGCTCCCATGCCAGCACCGGCCAGCCGTCGCCCAGCTCGTCGGAGAGCACATAGGCCGAGCCGCTGTCGCCGTTGAGGAAATCCTTCGCTTGCTCCGCGGTTTCAAAATCCTGCGCCCGCCGGAAGCCATATTCCATATAGTACAGGTTTCCTTCGCCGTCGATCGCCTCCGAAACGGACATGCAGTTGGCAGAGTCGCCGTCAAGCTCATAGCCTACGCCGAGGAAATCGCTGCCCATGCCGTTTTCCCAGGTAATCAGTCCCGTGCGCTCTGCCCACGAGGGGTTGACATAGACATTATCCTCCGCTGTCGCGGAGCTGTAGCAGCCGACCAGCTTCGCAGGCCCCGAAGCGCTGAAGCCGACCAGGCCGCCCACATATGCCGTAGCGTCGCCGCTGACTGTGATGGCGGCGCGGTTGTAGCAGTTTTCCAGCACTGCGCTGCTGTCCGCCCAGCCGACGATGCCGCCGACGCCGATCTCGCTGTCCGCACCGGTAGCCGTGATCGTGCCCCAGTTGGAGCAGCCGGAAATGACGGCCTCGTCAGAAACGTAGCCCACGATACCGGCGGCGCCAAACATATCGGCAAAGTCCACATTTATTTCAACACCGGAGCTGCAATTTTCAACCGTGCCTCTATAGCCCAGCATCGCGACCAGCGGGCTGAAATACATATCATTCGCATAATCCGCCGTGACCGTGAGCTTGCCGGCCACATTGAGATTCTTGACGGTGCCCCGCTGCAAAAAGCCGAACAGCGCGACCGGATCCGCATAGTTTTCGTCCGCCGTGATGTCGATGGTGATGGTAAAGTTATTGCCGTTGAAGGTTCCGCCGTACCCGCCTTGCGGGGAAATCGAAACCCAGTTCTTCCCTGTCATATTGATGTTGCCGAGAAGCTCGGCGCAGGCGTTTTTCTGATCCTGATCCGGATCGTTGACCATCTCCGCAAAGGCGATCAGATCCTCCGCATCGGCGATCTGAAACGGCCGCTCCGCGGAGCCGTCGTTGGCTTCATCAAACACGCCGCCCGTGGCAAAGGCCGTCGCCGGGAGCGTGCCGAGAATCAGTACAAGCGCAAGAAACAGCGCAATTCCTCTTTTCATGATGATTCACCTCATGTCTTTATACTATATAGTAAAGGGACAGACGTCCCGATGACAGGTAAAACGGCTCCTGATACGAAAAAATTCCGCACGACACCCTGCCGTGCGGAATGGCTCCGTTTCATAAAACCACAGCTTCCCGGTATGGGCAGGAACCGACGCGCGACCCGACGTATCTGACTTATCCGGTTTTCCCGGCATCACAGTGACCCGCTCGCGGGGCTTCTCACCCCATTCCGTCTCCGGCGAAAGCCGGGAGGCAGCGCGTTTTATATATTTCATCAAATAATCAAACCAATTATACCGGCTTCTGCAAATAAATGCAAGACAGTTTTCCGTCTTTTTCCTGTTCTTCTGCAAACTCTTTCAAAACCCACGCGGGCTTCCTCATCCCAGTTCCTTTAAAAACTCCCGGATCGCCCGGACGAAGGCGTCCGCCCTCAGCACGGTGGATAAATAGCCGCCGGAAATATAGGTGATTTTCGGACTATGCATCAGGCGAACGAGATCCTGCTGCATTTTCCCGGAGAAAAAGTCCTGATCGGGCAGGATGAGCAGGATCCTGCCTTCCAGCGCCGCAAAATCCGCCTCCGTCACCGGCGTCTGGTTCATCACATCCGCCAGCAGACCGGAGATATGCACATCCTTCTCCTGCTTGTAATCTTTGAAGATTTATTGCTTTTTCATTGCTCCGTTGCGATGCTTTCTGCACGCCAGCAACGCCGCAGCCAGAAGCAGCATCAGGCCGAGGCCGTAGAACAGGCCCATGCCCATCCCGCCGGTCTGCGGGAGCTCATAGCTGCTGTCGTTTTCCACGATCAGCGGGTCCGCCGACGTTCCGGCTTCCGTATGCCCGCCGCCGAAGGTCACGGTATATTCCAGCGTGATGGGATTCTGCGCGATCGTCAGCGTCAGAGAGACCCGCCGGTCAAAATAGCCGTCCGGTGTCTTTGTTTCCGTCAGGGTATAGCTTCCGACAGGCAGCTCCCGGAAGAGAAGACGCCCCTGCTCGTCCGTGACGCCCGTCCGGGTGACGGTCCCCGCTTCGTTTGTCAGCGTAAACTCTGCGCCGGGGACGATATTCCCGTTTCTGGCATCGATCTTCTTCATCCAGAAGCCAACAAACGGGATCTGCACCCGAACCGCGTTGGACTCCTTTGCGGAGCTCAGCTGATCCGTTTGGAAATCGAAGGAATTCACGGCGACCAGATGCTCCAGCGCGCCGGAGCTTCCATTCCGGTAGGTCTTTTCGGCCAGGATCGCCATCGCATCCGCATCGAGGGTCTTGGCGGCGCAGACCGGGACCCGCACCTGAACGCTCGAGCGTCCGGCGAGCGTAACGCCCTCCCCGGCGGCCAGCCGGAAAGCCGTGACCTCGGAATAATCTGCGGGCGCGTCCGTCCAGACATCGGCCGCCAGCATTTCGCTCATGGATCTGTGATACACCTCCGGACTGGTGGTGTAGCACACCTTGTAACCCTCCGGCGGTGTGATCGCCTCGCGCAGCCGGACAGGAAATTCCGAGCCGCGCGCCGTGGCGCCGGAAATATTGCTGTCCCCTATGGCCGGCAGTACGTCATAGATCGCCACACCCGTGTGCACTTCCGTGGTTTCATTGGTGATCTTCAGCAGGTAGTCAAAATCAGAGCCGATATTCAGCACTCTGCCCTGATTGCTCCAGTGATCCGAGCCTGCCGGAGCGACGAACTTTTCCGCATAGATGGACTGCGCCGCAACGATCGCAGCATCGGAATAAGCAAAAGCGATTTAATCGTCGGATCTTCCGTTGTTGTTCAGATCGTAAAGATCCGCCGTTTTCCCTTCCTTTCCCTGATATTCGTCCAGTCCCTCCAGTACGGTCTTTCCGTTTTCTTCGATTTTCCGATCCTGAATGACAATATGCTGAAGCGGCTGCAGGCGCGCGTTGGACAGGTCGATCTTCCACGGATAGGGGTTTGTCTTATAGATGCCGACATCATAGATATCCCCCTTGTAGGCCACCTTGCCAAAGGAACCCCGGCCGACGGGGTCGTCGGTCACCCGGAAGCGAATATCATCCTCCGCACTCGGGCGCGTTTCGCCCTCGGAGGCATTGCTCGGCTCCAAACGCAGATAGCTCGCCATGGTGCTGGTGGTATCGCTGAAAACGCCGTCCGCATATGTACTCTGCGGCTGCTCGTCGCCATACAGCAGAGAAATCTTCAGCATGACCGTTTCCTGCTCCGCAGAAAAAGCCGCCGCTTCGGGGAAACAGGCTTCCGTATGCGTGTGCTCCGCCTTGCCGCAGGCCACGACCCACGTGCCATAGCAGCGCGCGTTGTGTTCGTGTGCCTCGGTGCAGATCAGCGTTTCCTGCGCGCCGTCCTCCACCTGCGTGTAGCAGGCATCGGTGTGGGTATGCTCCGCAAAGCCACACTGCGGATGCATGGTGCTGGCAGGAAGGGTCAGCGCGGAAACGGTGCCAAACAGCAGCACCACCGCCAGACAGAGCAGCACCGGAAGCCAGCGCCGGGCTCTCCGGTGAGTTTTATGTATTTTCTTGCGTTCCAAATCATATCCGCTTCACCCCCGTGTGCAGAATCGGATCGAATATTACAGCATCAATGAAACGTTTTCATTGTAAAAATCAGGATAAACTCCTATTTATTTATAGTATTACACTGATTTGAAAGCGCAACCAATCGTGTGAAAAAACAGATACAATTTTCATAAAATTTACAAAAATAACCCACCCTTCACAGATTTTCCCATGAAACCGGCACTCCGCCGCAGAACGTGACGCGGTAGCCGCCGCCGGGCGCGGGGGTGTGATCATAGCGCGTCCCGCCGAACCACGCCGCCATCAGCGCCGCGATCACGCCGCCGTGCGTCACGCAGACGCAGTCCTCGTCCTGCGCCACGAGCGGCGCGACCGCCGCAAGGCTCCTTGCGCGCACCTCGTCAGCCGACTCCCCGTTCGGGCAGCGGTTGTGCTCCACGTCCGCGATCCACGCCTGATAGGCAGGCTCGTTCTTCAGCTCCTCGTAGCCGTGCAGCTCAAAGTCGCCGAAGTTCATCTCGCACAGGCCGGGCAGCGCCGTGTGCGGCACGGAGCCGTAGAGCGCCTCGAGCGTCTGCTCCGTGCGCAGCATCCCGCTGGTATAGTAGTGCGCGGCGGCGGGATAGTGCTTTTCGCGCAGCGCGCGGACGGATTCCGGCAGCAGCGGCAGGTCGGCCGCGCCGTAGTAGAGCCGGCGGCGGTTGGCCTCCGTTTCGCCGTGGCGGATCAGCGTCAGGATCATTTCAGCTCCTCCGTCAGTCCGCAGAACACACGCGTCACGCGCTCCGCTTTTCTCGCAAGCTGCTGCAAAAACGTCCCGTGGCGCTCGCGCCACTGCCGCTCGAAGGTCTCCATGGGCACCACGCCGCAGCCGATCTCGCGGGAGATCACGACGCTGTTTTCCAGAAGCGGCAGCCAGCGCTCCGGCGCCTCGTCGCGCTTCGTCAGCGTCTCCAGATGGGTATAGCAGCTGCAGCCGGGGCGCGGATCCTCCCGCGCAAGGTCGCAGACCTCCGCCGGCGGGATGTCATATTCGTGCATTGCCCAAGTCAGCTTTCCCTGATAGGCTCCGCCGATCACAAGCCGCATTTTCCTCACCTCACCAAAGCCCAGACTGCTGCGCCCGCCAGCTCTCCCAGCGTGAGCGCGAAGCCGGAAATATCGCCGGACATGCCGTCCAACTGCTGGAAGCCGTGCCAGACCGCAAGCCAATAGCCCGCGGCCGCGCCCAAGGGCGCAAAGCTGCCGTCCAGCAGCAGCGGCAGAACAACACTGACCGTCAGGAGCACGCACAGCGCGGCGGTGCAGCCGCCGTGCGGCTTTTCCATGGCCGCATACTGGCTCGTTCCCATGGGGCGAAGCGCGCGCACCGCAAGCGCCGCGCCGGCGCGGCTCGCCGCCGGGATGCACAGAAGGCCGAGCCAGCTTCCGCTCTCCGCCGAGAGAAAAGCGCTCCACTGCGCCAGCGCCAGCAGCACCATGCAGATGACCGCGAAGGCGCCGCAGTGCGAATCCTTGAGGATTTTCCGGCGCGTTTCCAGATCGCGGCGCGAAAGGACGGCGTCGCAGACATCCATGTACCCATCCAGATGCAGGAAACCGGTCACGAGCCACGGCGCGGCGGCAAGCAGCGCCGCGTGCAGCGTCTCCGGCAGCGGCAGGAAGTATACGCCCACCCACACGCCGCCGACGATCAGGCCGATCAGCGGCAGGCATACGAGCATCTTCTCCCGCGCCTTTTCATTCCAACGGCGCAGCGGACAGGGGATCGCCAGAAACATCCCCCACGCCATGCCGAAGCCGTCAAGCCAATTCCCCATCCGGCAGTTCTCCTTTCCAGACATACAGTTTTCCCGCAGCAAGCTCCGCCACCACGTCAAATTCCGCGGCAAGCGTCCGGCAGATCTCCGCCAGTCCCCGGCGGTAAGCCTCCGTCGTTTCGTCATACACCGCGCCGTCGCGCCAGATCTCGTCACAGACGCAGACAAAGTGCGCAAAATATCCGCTGACCGCGCGCAGCTCCTGCGCCGTGCGCTCCGGGGCGGAGCGGTCGACCGTCCCGTCCCGAAACATCTCGCAGGCAAGGCAGGCCGTCACGCTGTCAAACAAAACCGTCCCCCGCGGGCAGAGCGCCGGAAGCACGCCGGAAAGCGCGCGTCCGCGCTCCACGGTTTCAAAGCCCCAGCCCGCGCGGTCGGCGCGGTGCCGCGCGATGCGCGCGCGATCCTCCTCGTCCACCGGCTCCATCGTCGCCCAGTAGTACAGGGGATTTCCTGCGGCAAGATGCTTCGTCAGACGCTGGGCGCTCGTGCTCTTGCCGCTCTTGCTGCCGCCCAGAAGCAAAATTCTCATGGCCGCTTCACCGTAAAACTGTCGGCCGCGCGGATGGGGTCGAGGTAGTCGTCCTGGATGGCCGCCTCGGCGAAGGTCGCCATCCCGGACATCGCCGCGCAGGCAGCCTTCAAAATCTGGAAAAACACCGGGCAGCCGCTGCCCTCGCCCAGCCGCATCTCCAGAAGCAGGCAGGGCTCCAGCCCCAGCTCCTGCGCCGCGAGGCGGTAGCCGATCTCGTAGGAGGCGTGGGACAGGAAGAGGTAATCGCGCACCTTCGGGCACAGCCGCACCGCGCAGAGCGCCGCGACGGCGGAAATATACCCGTCCACGACGGCGGGGATATTCGCCGCCGCGCAGCCGAGAAAGGCGCCGGTCATGGCCGCCAGATCCAGCCCGCCCACGGCGGCAAGCACGCCGACGGGGTCGGCCGCGTCCGGGCGGTGCAGCGCCAGCGCCTGCGCGATGACCTGCTTCTTCTTGGCAAAGGCCGCGTCCGTCAGGCCGCCGCCGCGCCCGGTGACCGTCTCCGGGCTGCTTTCCGTGAGGGCGGCCAGCACCGCGGCGGAGGTGGTCGTGTTGCCGATGCCCATCTCTCCGATGCCCACAGTCTGCACGCCGTCGGCCGCCGCCTGCCCCGCCAGACGGATCCCGACGGCGATGGCGTCCAGCGTCTCCTGCCGGGTCATGGCAGACTCTCTTGCGATATTCCCCGTGGAGCGGCGGAGCTTGCAGTCCAGAACGCCGGGAATCGTCCGGTCGGTGTCGATGCCGACGTCCGCAACGACGACCTCGTTGCCGAAATAGTGCGCGAGCGCGGACATCCCCGTGACGTGCCGCGTCATGTTGATCACCTGCGACAGCGTCACCGAAGGCGGTGCGGAGGAAACGCCCTCCGCCACCACACCGTTATCGGCGGCAAAGACCAGCACCCGGCATTTTTCCACCCGCGGGCAGACCTCGCCCGTGATGCCGGCCAGCCGGACGGCATAGTCCTCCAGCCGGCCGAGGCTCCCCGGCGGCTTGGCAAGCTCTGCCTGACGCCGGCGCGCGCGGTCCATGCAGGCCGCATCCGGCGGGGTGATCTTCGTTAGATATTCTGTCAGTTCATTCTGTGTCATGCTTCTTCCTCTTCCAACCAGCGCAGCGACGCGGCGCAGTCCTGCGTTTCTATGGTATAGCTTGCCTGCGGGCAGAGCCGCTGCGCCTCATCCAGCAGCCGCGCCATGGGAATCCTCCCCGCGCCGAGCGCGGCGTGCAGATCGTCCTGCCCTTCATTATTATGCACATGCAGATGCCGCAGCCACGGCGCCATGGGCGCGAGCCACTGAAACGGCGGGAGGCTGCTGACGCAGGTGTTCGCGTGCCCTACGTCGAGGCACAGCCCCAGCCGTTGGTCGTCCACCTGCCGGACGATCTCGACGAGCGTCTCCGGCGAAGGCTCCATCACGTTTTCCAGCGCAAGTGTCATATTCTGCGGCACCTCGCGCAAAAATTCCTTCCAGAATTCCACGCTCTGCGCCACATACCACTCCGGGAAATAGACGTGCGGCTGGAAGCCGCCGTGTACCACGATATGGGTAACGCCGAGCTGCTGCGCGACCGCAAGCGTCTGGCGGAAGCGCGTCAGCACCACCTGCCGCACCATGGGGTCGATCGCGCAGGGCGCCAACTCCGCAAAGGGCGCGTGCAGCCAGAACCTTGAAATGCCCTGCATCTGCTCCCGCGCCGCCGCAAGCTGCGCCGCATCCTCCAGATTCGGCGCGTAGGAAAACAGGGTCAGCTCCAATCCCAGCCCGCGCTCCCGCGCAAGCTGCGGCGCGCGGGCGTCCATGCCGGAGAGGAAGAGCTTTTCCTGCGGTATTTTTTTCATGTTCCCGGCCTCCTCTAAAAACTTTCGTTATACCGGCGGCTTTTCCGCCGCGGCGGGACACAGGACCGAAGCGTAAAACATTCCGTTCCTTGCCTCAAAGCGGCAGGTGCCGCCGTACTGCGCAGCGATGCTCCTGACCGACTGCGTGCCGAGGCCCAGCCCTCTGTGCTTGGTCGAAACGAGCCGCCCGCCCGCGCGCTTCAGCTCGCCGGTGCAGGTGTTGTCCACCGTCAGGCAGAGGGAACCGCCGTCCGCGTTGGCCCGGACGATGATCTTCCGATCCTTCACAGGCTCCGCCTTGCAGGCGTCCAGCGCGTTTTCCAGCAGATTGCCGAGCAGGACCGAAATGTCCGTTTCCGGGATGCCGAGCTCCTGCGGCAGGTCTGTTTTTACGATATAGTCGATGTCGTTGTCCTTCGCCTGCTGGGCGAAATAGAGCAGAACGGCGTTGGCCGCCGCGTTGCCGCAGAAGCGCACGAGCGAATCGTCCGGCAGGCTGACGCTGTAGCGGTTCAGATATTCGCTGAGCGCAGCATAGTCCCCCTCGGCCAGATATTCCTGCATCAGGGCGATATGGTGGCGCACGTCGTGCTTCGCGCGGCGCGCCTCGGTGATCCTCTCCTGCAAATTCTCGTACTGCACCGCCTGCATGGTGAGCTGGTGATTCCGCTCCGTCAGCTCCAGCGTTTTGTTCTGCTCCAGGACCAGCCGCGTGACGACATAGTAGATCAGGCAGGCGCCGATGTTGACGATCAGCAGAAACAGCGCATTCTTCGGCCGCAGCGCGACCTCCAAACTCGACCGGGTAGCGTTGCCGTAAATAGCATAGTACCACATGATATAGAACGTCGCAGGGATCAGCCAGAGATAGCGCCATGCAAAGCCGGAGGGTTCCTTCTCCACCGCGGGGGTGTAGACATTTTTAATATAGAAAAACAGCGGGACGGCGATGATCATCTCGATGAGAAACAGCATCAGCGAAAAGGACCAGCGGTAGCTCTGCACGGCGAGCGCCGGGAAGAGCAGCCCTTCGGTGCTTTTTGCGCCGATCACCGCGAAATTTGCAAGGTTGGAGATCATCAGCAGGGTGAAAAAGGTCTTGCCGGGGCGTTTTTTCACCGCGGCGAAATAAAACACCGCGTATAGGATCGTGCTGATCGCACTGATCTTGCCTGCGCTTTTCCCCGGTGCGAAGGCCGCCCACGCGCCGAGCAGGAGCTGGGCAAGCGTGACAAGGACGATGAGCGCCGCCGTGACCCGCCCGGAAAACCGCAGACAGCGGCGGAAAGGATACAGCGCCAGCGCCAGAAAGGGCAGAAAATTCAGCAGAGAATAGACGGCAACCTCTGCAATTCGGTAGATCGGCGGCATCAGCGCTCCCCGTCCTTTCTCAGAAGATCGAAGCGGAAGGAGGAATAGGCCTCGGAAACCTCTTTTGCCTTGCGGCGGCTGATGGGGACGCGCGTGCCGTCGCTCATGGTGAAGGTATCCATATTTTGTGCCGTTACCTCGTAAAAATTAATCAGCAAGCCCTTGGACGGGCAGAAAAAATAGGGATAGGCGCACAGAAGTGCTTCAATTTCCGAAAAACTCGCCCGGACCGTCACGTCTCCGCCGCGCTTGCAGTGCAGCGTCACCCGGTGCGCGGCAGCGTCCGCATAGATCACGTCGCGAAGCGCCACAGACGTGCCGTCGGGCAGACGGACGGTGCGCAGCTTTTCCATTTCCGCAAGGTCGAGCCGGTCGAGCATCGCCTTGAGGCGCTCGCGGCCGAAGGGCTTGCGCAGATAGTAGCAGGCATTCACCTCATAGCTCTCGCTGGCAAATTCATTGCTCGTCGTGCAGAAAACGAGCTTGACCTGTCCGTCCGTTTCCCGGATCTTCCGCGCGACGTCCATGCCGGTGAGGCTTTCCATGAAAATATCCAGCAGGATGACGTCAAAGCGCCCCGCTTCCCAGCCGGCCAAAAAATCCTCGCCGCTCGGAAATACGGCGATCCCGGCGGAATTTCCCAGCAGATCATTCAGACAATCCCGCAGGCGCGTCCGCATCTGCGCGTCGTCATCCACAATGGCGATCCTCAATTTCATGCACCCTCTTCCGCAGCAGTTTTTCTCTGATTATAGCATAGTTCCCCGAAAAAACAAGAAAAGCCGCTCTGAAAACCCAAACTGTCAAAAACTATCTGCCTGAAAATTTCGGAGGGAAGAAAAGAGTAATACTACGTTTTTTGATTTTGAAAATCAAAAAACACGTGCGCTTTGCGCACTGAGGGCACACCTTTGGTGTGCCCACTTGTCTTGTGCAGAATTTGACGCGCCGCAGGCGCTATAAAAAGCCTGCGGCTTTTTA
>UQWH01000029.1 GCA_900544705.1 uncultured Eubacteriales bacterium
TTTGTAGGCAGCTTGTCAAAAAAGTCCAAAAGGACTTTTTTGACAAGCTGAAAAGGGACATCCCGGTTCAAAACCGAGATGTCCCTTTTCTTTCTTGCATTTTTTTGGACAATGGACTATAATGTAAATAAAAAAACAGGAGGTGAGGCCCGTGCTGGATGCGGGCATCGCGCAGAGTTACATAGACATTCTGCATGAGGAACTGGTGCTTGCCACCGGCTGCACCGAGCCGATCGCGATCGCCTACTGCGCTGCGACCTTGCAGCGGCTGCTGGGCTGCAAAGCGGAGCGGGTCGAGGCGGTACTCAGCGGAAATATTCTGAAAAACGTCAAGAGCGTCGTCGTCCCAAACACCGGCGGGCGCAAGGGCATCCGCCCGGCGATTGCAGCCGGTATGGTCGCGGGCGATCCGTCGAAGGGCTTACAGGTCATCTCCCAGCTTCCGGAGGAAAAGCTCCCGGAGCTGGAAGCCTTCCTCAAAACGACGGAGATCGACGTCCTGTGCGGGGAGTCGCCCTGCCGGCTGGACATTGATCTGCGCGCGTGGGGCGGTGAGCACAGTGCTCGCGCCCGGATCACGAATCACCATACGAATCTGGTCTATCTGGAGCGGGACGGCGAGGTCCTGCGGGAGCTTCCCGTCGTGGATGCGGCGGAGGAGCACATGACCGATAAATCCTGCTTGAATGTCGAGGATATTCTGCGCTTTGCCGATACGGTGCCGCTGGAGAAGGTTGAGGACGTTCTGATGCGGCAGGTGGAGCTGAATTCCGCCATCGCCGAGGAGGGCCTGCGGGGCGCATGGGGCGCGCAGATCGGCCGCATTCTCATGGAGGACTACGGCAGCGACCTCAAGCAGCAGGCCAAGGCCTATGCCGCCGCCGGCTCGGACGCACGCATGAGCGGCTGCGAGCTGCCGGTCGTCATCCTGTCTGGTTCCGGCAATCAGGGCATTACCGCCTGTATGCCCGTCGTGACCTATGCGCGGCAGATCGGCGCGACGAAGGAGCAGCTTTGCCGCGCGTTGATCGTGTCCGATCTGGTGACCATTCTGCAAAAGAGCGGCATCGGCCGCCTGTCTGCCTACTGCGGCGCGATCTCTGCAGGTGTCGGCGCGGGTGCGGGCATCTGCTATCTGCTGGGCGGCGGCTACTCCGCCGTGGCGCACACGGTCGTCAATGCGGTGGCCATTCTGTCCGGTACCATCTGCGACGGTGCAAAGCCGTCCTGTGCCGCCAAGATCGCCGCAGCCGTGGACGCGGGCATCATGGGGTACCAGATGTATCTACACCACCGCGAATTCCGCGGCGGCGAAGGCATCGTCGGATGCAGCGTGGAGGATACCATCGCCAACGTCGGGCGGCTGGCGCAGCAGGGAATGCAGCAGACCGACCATACGATCTTGCGGATCATGTCAGAGGATTAACGAGTTTTCACAGCAAAACAGGAGGGATTTTCTATGAAACGAATCATCACCATCAGCCGTGAATTCGGCAGCGGCGGCAGAACCATCGGCAAGGAGGTCGCACGGCGTCTGGACTACAACTTCTTTGACCGCGAACTGGTCGAGGAGGTCGCGAAGCGCAGCGGTTTCTCACAGGATTTCATCGAGGAAAACGGCGAGTATGCCAACGCCCGCAGCAGCCTGCTGTTCTACTGGGCGACGGCCAAGCAGCACTCCATGGAAAATCTGTCCATGCACGATCAGATTTATATCGTGCAGACGAAGGTCATCGAGGAACTGGCGGAGACGGGGAACTGCGTCATCGTCGGCCGCTGTGCGGACTATATCCTGCGCGACCGCAAGGACTGCCTGCACGCGTTTATCTGCGCGGATATGGCCAGCCGTGCCAAGCATATCGTTGAATTCTACGGCGAGAAGGACAAGTCCCCGGAAAAACGTCTGGCGGAAAAGGACCAGAAGCGCAAGGTCTATTATAAAAACTACACCGGCCGCAACTGGGGCGAGGCGAAGAACTATGATATTTGCCTGAACAGCGGCGCCCTGGGTATGGATCTGTGTGCGGAGCTGATTGAGCAGGCAGCGCGCGCCTGAAAGAACAGAAGCAGGCCGACCATAAAAAACAGAGGCAGTTTTTCTGCCTCTGTTTTTTCTATGAACTTACAGACGAATGCGGCCACCGATCAGACGGCCGGTCGCGGCCAGACGCTCAGCGTCGCGGCCTCTGGGCTCCAGAACGCCGTGGGCGCCGAGAACCATCAGGATGGCGAGGTAGGTGTCCCAGCCGAGGGGTGCAGCGCCGCGCTCCATCTCGGAGATCTTCTGGCGGCTCTTGCCGACGGCGTCGCCAAGCTCTGCCTGGGACATGCGCATCTTCTTCCGGTAGGCAGGAAGCTCCTGCACCAGGGAGTTGATGAGCTCTTTCTGTTGTTCGGACTGGACGAATTGAGGCATAAATTTCCCTGCTTTCTTTCTATATTTCGGCTGCTTGCGGATGGCCGATGATCGTTCAGGAAGTAACTACACAAGGCATTGCGCAGCAGCTTCCATATCACTTAAACAGTATACCATGCCAGTCACGGTTTGTAAACTGTTTTTGCACGGATATTTTACAAAATTTTTGTGAATATTTTACGGCGATTGAAAAAAATATACAGTTTCGTCCAGTCGCAGCACATAATGCCAACAATTTGAAAAGCGCTGAAAATCAAATGCTTTCGTGGAAACGATTCAAAAGGACTTCGATATTTGTAAACGGTCAAAAATAAAAAAATATGGAAATTCTGTGAAAAAATATGCGAAAGAAGAAGGATATGCCGCAGCTCTGCAAGGGGCTGCGGCGTGTCCTTTTAGCGGAAGGATACGGCGGCGCTGCGTCGCGTAAGGTCTGACGAAAAGGTCAGGAGGAGAAACCGTGTGTAAGAACGGCTTCATAATGCGCGCCGTCTTCCACAGGGGTTTCTTTCATACCGGTGGAGAGTGCGGTGCCGTCTTTGGAAATGCACCACCAAGCCTCGTTGTCGTTCCAGTCGGCAAATTCGCCGTCGATGGTGTCATACAGGCCGGGACTGGAGGCGCTTTCGGAGGTCAGCCCTTCTTTGGCCAGGGCTTCCGCAAGGGTAGCGGCATCGGTGTCGATCTCAAAGGTTTTCACGGTACCGTCGCCGTGGGTGACTTCAAGGGTGAAGGCCTTTGTTTCTCCCTTCGCCGCACAGGCGGTCAGCGAGAACAGCAGAAGCAGGCAAAGCAAAAGGGAAAGCGTTTTTTTCATGAGAATTCCTCCCTACAGGTCTGGAAGCTCGTCCTCGTCCAACAGGCCGCGGAGAACCTCCTCGTTTTTGTTTGCAAGATGGCGAAGATGGCGGATATTTTCCCGCTCAAAGTGGCGTTCGGCCAGCGCCGCGTCGATGAGGTCGCAGAGAGAGGCGGCATTGGTTTCCGCCAGCGGCAGATAGAGATCCTGACCGAGATGGTCGAGGAAGGCGCTGACCTTGGGGTCATAGACGATGCCGACCAGCGGAACGCCCTGCCCGGAGGCAAAGACCAGTACGTGCAGGCGCATGGAGATGACCAGCGACATCCGCCGCACCAGCGTGAGAATCTCGCCTGCATTGTCCCCGGCCTGCAGCACCAGATGCGGGCAGCGCAGCCGCGCGGCCACGGCCTGCGCGATGGGCAAATCGTTTTTCTGCTCCATGGAGTACAGAACGGGGATCAGCCCGCAGTCGCAGTAGAGATACTCTGCCGCTGCGGCAAAGGCGGGGAGCTTTGCCATTGCGCCGTCCCAGCTGCGCAGCGCCAGCATGGCGTACTTTTTGGTGGCGTCGATGCCGCAGCGCAAAAGATAGCTGCGGGCGGCGTCCTCCGGAAGCGGCTTGCTCAAAAGTGCCGGATCTGCGGTGACGTGGATGCGCGGGACGGTGACACCGAGCTCCTGCAGGAAGTCGGCAGAGTAGTCATCACGGACGGTGATGACATCCGCACAGCGGTCGAGCACGCGCGCGGTGCGCCGACGGTTGCGCTCCCTGAAGATCGGCCCTGCGCCGCAGCCGTAGAGCATGACGCGGTTGCCGGTGTCGTGCGCCAGCCGGATCATCAGCAGGTAATACAGCAGGGAACGCGTGCTGGTGGCGTCCTGCAAAAGCGTCCCGCCGCCGCTGAGAAACAGATCGGAGCTGCGCAGCAGGCGGAAGATCTTGATAAAACGGAAAGAGTAGACCGCGCTGACATGGGCGTTGAGGCGGGTTTCTTCCGGGTCGCGGCTGAGGACACAGATGGGAAGATCCGGGTCGATGTTCTTCAGCTGTGCGACGATCGCCTCCAGAATTGCGTTGTCGCCGCCGTTGCCCAGACCGTAAGCACCGCAGATCACCGCGCCGTCGCGCAGCAGGGGAGGGCGCTTCGCCCGGCGGACAATGACCTCATAATATTTTTCCTGAGTATGCACCATATTATCAAAAGAAAACATTCTTTTTGCTTTTTCGTAAAGTGCCTTGCCCATTTCCCCGCGCGCCTGCGGATGGGAAGCAAAGTAGCCGATGTGCTCGGCCAGCTTGTCCGCGTCCTTCGGATGGAAGAGCAGACCGTTCACGCCGTCGTCGATCAGATAGGGGATTCCGCCGACGTCGGTGGAGATCGTCGCGCAGGACATCCGTGCACCCTCCGTCAGCGCGTAGGGGAAGGTTTCAGAGAGCGAGGTCAACAGGTTGACGTCCAGCGCGTGATAAAACTGGTTGATCTCCCGGATCCACCCGGCAAAACAGACGGTTCCGGCGGGGCAGAGTTTAGCGGCCAGGGCCTTCATCTCCGCCTCCTGCGGGCCGTCGCCGGCGATGACCAGCCGGATGTGCGGATGCGTCCGGAGTGCGGCGGCAAAGGCGCGCAGCAGCGTGGCCATATCCTTTAGCGGCGAGATGCGCGTCGCAATGCCGAACACCACGCTGTCCGGCTCCAGAGAGACGCCCAGCGAGCGAAGATAGGCCTCGCGCGGCGGGTAGTCTGGGCGGACGGAAAAGTCAATGCCATTATATAAAGTGAAAATGCGCTGAGGGTCAAAGCCGCGGGAGATCATCAGCTGGGACATCCCGTCCGACACGCCGATCCATGCGTCCAGATGCCGCAGAGCGATTTTGTTGATCGTGCCGTAGCCGAGCGCGGCGAGCGGGCGTCCCATGTAGTCCAGACGATAATCGCTGTGGATGGTGGAAATGACGGGAATTCCCGCGCGGCGGCGCAGCAACATTCCCATCAGGTTGGCGCGCGCACCGTGGCAGTGGATGATCTGATAGCCGTCGTGGCGGATCATGGCGAGGATCCGGCGGCGCACGGAAAGCAGAGAGCCGTCGCACAGGACGGTGGTCGGAATCCCAAGCCGCCGCGCCTCCTGCGCAAACGCACCCTCTGTAAAGCAGATCAGATGCACATCTTCCGTTTTGTTCAGACCTGCCAGCAGGGACAGCACGTGCGTTTTCGCGCCGCCGACATCCCCGCCGGAGATCATGTGGATGATTTTCATTCTTTCACATTCCCAATCAGACTGATTTAATTATTATAATATAGAACGGTAAAATAAGCAATCGGAATCTGTGCGCCGCAGCCGCAGAAAAAAAGATTGATTTTTCAGAACGGAACTGCTATAATACAGACAATGCAGGTGTAGTTCATTGGTAGAACATCAGCTTCCCAAGCTGAATAGGGGGGTTCGATTCCCCTCACCTGCTCCAACGAGGATTTCAAGATTACGTCTTGAAATCCTTTTTTATGCATAAAATCGGAGACGGCTGAATTTTTACGAATTCAGCCGCGAGTTTCTGCCCCAATCACCGCTGGTTCAGCCCAAACGGCCGGATTTCTCGCGCAAGGCATCCGTGTCCAAAATTCGCAGTCCGTCTGGCGTTTTTTCAAGAATTCCATCCTGACAAAGCACATTGATCAAGCGGAACACATGACGGTAGCTGACGCCGATCGCCTGCGCCGCCTCGGTCATGGGCTCATGGAACATGCCGTCCTGCGCGGTAAACAGCAGATAGCCGCACAGGCGTTCCTCGCTGGAAAGCAGGGCCGAGGCCATGTGCGCGTGGCCGCGGTTTTGCAGCTTCTGCGCAAGCTCGCGCGACAGGCGCTCCATGAAACGCAGATTCGCTTTCAGAGCGTCTTCATTGGCCGAGAAGGGAAGGACGACGCAGCAGAGCGGCGAGGCGACAACGACCGTGGTCGATGCGCTGCGCTCGCCCAGCGCCAGCTCCACGTCGCCCAGCATCCCGCTGGAAACCTCGCTGCAAAAAATCAGGTTTTTGCCGTCGCTGCTGCTGACAGAAACTCTTGCCGTCCCGCTGACGAGCAGGTACAGGGAATCCATCGCGCAGCCCTGCCGCAGGATGGTTTCGCCGGTGCGGTAGAGGTGGACCCGCGCGGCGCGCACGGTTTCGCAGGACAGGCCGTATTCCGAAAGAAAGGGCTGATAGGCGGGGCTCAGCGGCATGGATCTCATGTTCTCATCTCCTGATTTCCATTATACACATTTTTTTTGAAAAAACTAGGACAAATGTCCTATTCCATTTGCGGCGCTCTGCGGTATGATTGGGACAGAAAAGGGGGAATCGGTTATGAGTATGCTTCTGGCGCTTCTGACGGGCGCAGTCATTTCCGTCATGGTGGCGGTCAACGGCGAGCTGACCGCCTGCGTGGGGACCTATCTGGCGGCGGTCATCATTCACATCGTCGGGACGATTTTTTCCTATCTCCTGTGCCGCGTGAAAAAAACGCCGCTCTTTCGGCGCGAGGGGCTTCCGCTCTGGGCCTATCTGGGCGGCGTGATCGGCGTGCTTACGACCATCTTCAACGCAGCCGCCTTCGGACACATCAGCATGACGAGCATTGTCGCGCTGGGCCTGCTGGGACAGAGTGTTGCGGCTGCGTTTATCGATGGGTTTGGACTGCTGGGAATGCCGAAGCGGCATCTGGGCAAGGAAACGTGGGTCGGCCTTGCGATCTCCGGCGTGGGTGTCGCGGTCATGCTGGACGCTTCCGTTACGGCGGAGATGATCGCAGTGCTGCTTTCGCTGGGCGCCGGTGTTTCCACCGTCCTTTCCAGAACGGTGAACGCCAGACTTGCCAAAAAAGCGGGCGCGCTCGCGGGTTCGTTTTACAATCATCTGATCGGGCTGCCGTGCTGCATCGTGATCTGCCTGCTTCTCACGGACTTCCGAACCGCAGCGTTTACCATGCCTGCACCGTGGATGCTCTGCGGCGGCATGATGGGCGTGCTGGTCGTTATGTTGTGCAATCACATTCTGCAAAAGCTGCCGGCGCTCCGCCTGACGCTTCTGAGTTTCCTCGGAGAGATTTTTACGGGGTTTGTGATCGATCTGGTGCGCAGACAGGAAATTTCCGGCGGGCTTCTCTGGGGAAGCATCCTGTGCGCGGTCGGATTCCTGACCACCGTGCTCTGGCAGGTGTGGGGCGAAAAACGGCGGAAAGCATAGAGGCTTGGCATCGTGCGCCGGCTGTGCTATAATCAAGACGAGGAGGCGATCGGCGTGAAAGATCTGATGACCAGCAATATCTATGAGGCGTCCGGGACGGTTTTGATCGTGGGGAGCTGTCTGCCGGCGATGCAGCCGGAGGGTTTTGCGCTCCTGCGCAGCAAGGCGGACTGCTGCTTTGCGCTTTGTCTGGAGCAGACACACATCAACATGGCCATTCCCAAGCTCGGCGGGATGCTCTATACCGGGCAGGTGCGCAGGATGATCTTTGCGACGGTGGACGAGTCCCCGCACTGCGTGCAGATGCACTATATTCAAAACGAGCTGCGGCTGATGATGGATCTGGCGGACGTTGCGATCGAGAACTATGTTGTTGTGGAAAACCGCCCGGTGCGGCTGACGCCGGAGGTTATCCTGCGGTCGAAGAAGCTCAGCGCACTGGCGGAGGGCAGCGGCTTATGATCCGGTTACGCGCACAGGAACTTCTGGAAAAGAAGGGGAAAACAAAATACTGGCTTTATAAACAGCTCGGCATGAGCTATCAGAATTTCAGCCGGATGATCAACAACCAGACGAAGTCCATCCGGTATGAGAACATTGAAACGCTCTGCCTGCTTCTGGAATGCACGCCGAACGAGCTGTTTGAAATGACGGAGGATTAAAAAAGCCGCCCGCTTCCGATGGGAAGCGGGCGGCTGCGGTTTTTTACTTGAATTACAGGGCCTTCTTGGCGGTGTCGACGAGCGCTGCGAAAGCGGCGGAGTCGTTGATGGCCAGCTCGGACAGGCTCTTGCGGTTCATTTCGATGCCGGCCTTCTTCAGACCGTTCATGAAACGGGAGTAGTTCATGTCGTAGGGCTTGACGGCAGCGGAGATACGAGCGATCCACAGACGGCGGAAATCGCGCTTCTTCTGCTTACGGCCGATATATGCATAAACGCCGGACTTCTTGACAGCCTGCTTGGCCATCTTGAAGTGGGTGGACTTGGAACCCCAGTAGGACTTTGCGAGCTTCAGAACTTTATTTCTTCTCTTGCGCGTCATCATTGCGCCTTTAATTCTTGCCATGTTTGAATCCTCCTATCCGATTATTTGTACGGGATCATCTTTTTGATGCTCTCGACGTTGGTGACATCTGCGTAGGTCGTGCTTCTCAGACGACGGCCGCGCTTGGTGTCCTTCTTGGTGAGGATATGGCTCTTGAATGCGTGTGCTCTCTTGACCTTACCGGTCTTGGTGAGGTTAAATCTCTTCTTGGCACCGCTGTGGGTTTTGAGTTTCGGCATGGTACTTCTCCTTTGTAATTATTTTGCATTTTTCGGCGACAGAAACAGGGACATATGTCTGCCGTCGAGCTTGGGAGTCTTTTCGACGTTTGCGACTTCGGCGCATCCTTCGCCAAACCGGACCAAAAGCTGCTCACCGATCTCGGTGTGGGCCATCTCACGGCCGCGGAAGCGCACAGTGACCTTGACGCGGTTGCCTTCCTTGAGGAACTTCATCGCGTTTCGCATTTTAACGTTCAGGTCGTTCGTGTCGATGCCGGGGGACATACGGATCTCCTTGATCTCGACGACACGCTGATTCTTACGGGCTTCCTTTTCCTTCTTGAGCTGGTCAAAGCGGAACTTGCCGTAGTCCATGATCTTGCACACGGGCGGGACGGCGTTGGGAGAGATCTTTACGAGATCAAGCTCCTGTTCCTCTGCCATAGCCAGCGCGGCCTCGGATGAAACGATACCGACCATGGAGCCGTCGGAAGCGATCAGGCGGACTTCCTTGTCACGGATTTCCTCATTGAGCTGATGATCTAATTTGCCGATGGTAAAGCACCTCCATTACACATACAAAAAATGCGGATGCCGCAGCACCCGCACCGAACCACATCGCGCCGACGCGCGAAGCCTTCGATATAAAACCTCTTTGCCGAAGCGGGAGGTGAGGACGGGGCTGCCGACCTTCTTGCTTTTGCTGCATTATTGTAGCACCGGGAGAAGAAATTGTCAAGCGCTTTTTCAGAAAAAATCTTGCAAATTACATAAAATATGATATGATTGCGGCAAGGGAATCTATACATGAGTTGAAATTCCTGCCAAAAGGCCGATGAAAAGCCAAACAAATAATGAATGTAACATATAAAAAATTCGGGCATTCCTGAAAAGTTGCATGGTTTTGACACACGGGGGGCAAATTGTCTATTGCAACTTTTCCTGCCGCTGATAAAGTGGTAAAGAAGAAAAAAGTCGAATTGTGGAACGAACACAGCATTGGAAAGGATGGAATCATGGGAAAAACAGCTTTCCTGTTCTCAGGACAGGGTGCGCAGCACGTTGGAATGGGAAAGGAACTTTACGAAGCGTATCCTTCGGTCCGCGCGCTGTTTGATGCGGCGGAGGAATACCGTCCGGGAACGCTGCATCAGATGTTCGAGGGCAGCGAGGAAGCCTTGCAGCAGACGGAAAACACCCAGCCCTGCCTGTATCTTGCGGACATCGCTGCGGCGCTGGCGCTGCGCGAGTGCGGGCTGGTCCCGGAGGCTGTGGCGGGCTTCTCCCTCGGAGAGCTTCCCGCGCTGGCTTTTGCGGGCACTTATGACGCGCTGACCGGCTTCCGCCTGGCCTGCGCCAGAGGCAGCTACATGGCGGCCGCCGCGTCCCAGCATGATGCGACCATGGCGGCCGTGGTCAAGCTCTCGGATGAAACGGTGGAAAAACTCTGTGCGGCCTATCCGCATGTCTACCCCGTCAACTATAACTGCGATGGGCAGGTGGCGGTCGCGGGCGAGCGTGCCGAGCTGGAGCACTTTTATGAGGACGTCGCCGCCGCGGGTGGCCGCAGCGTGCCTCTGAAGGTCAGCAGCGGCTTCCATTCGCCCTTTATGGATGAGGCGGCGAGGCATTTCCACGCCTATATCAGCAACATCAATTTCCGCCAGCCGGAGATCCCGGCCTATTCCAACCGCACCGCCGCGCCCTATGGCGAGGACGTGCGCACGCTCCTTTTTGAGCAGATCAACCATCCGGTGCGCTGGGCGAAGATCATGCAGGAACTGCACGCACAGGGCTTTGACACCTTTGTCGAATGCGGCGCGGGCAGTGTGCTGCGCCGTCTGGCACAGAAAAATCTGCCGGACTGCCGCGCCTATGCCGTGGAGGATGCTTCCGGTATCGATAAGCTGCGGGAGGCGGGGATCCTATGATGATTCTGGATATGCTCCGCGAGCGGGTGCAGGAACACACGTTCTTCGGAGAAAAACCGGTGGAAAAGCCGGTAGTGACGGAAAAGAAGCCCGTTGTCTGTCCGGCCTGCCATACCGAGCATCCTTATGCGGATCTGATGGCGCGCGGGAAGGTCTGTCCCACCTGCGACAAATATCTGCGCATGACGGCGCGTGAGCGCATTTCGCAGATTTTCGATCCGGACAGCTTTCAGGAGATCGCGAAGGACCTGACCAGCGTGGACTTCCTGCAATTTCCCGGATACGCGGAAAAACTGGAGAAAACGAAGGAATCCACCGGCGAACAGGAGGCGGTGCTGTGCGGCACGGCATCCATCGGCGGCGTGATGTGCGCGACCTTTGTGATGGATTCCAGCTTCTTCATGGCCTCCATGGGTTCCGTGGTGGGCGAGAAGATCACACGGCTGTTTGAGCTGGCGCTGGAGCAGCGCCTGCCGGTCATCGGCTTCACGGCCTCCGGCGGCGCGCGGATGCAGGAGGGCGTGGTTTCCCTGATGCAGATGGCCAAATGCTCCGGCGCGGTAAAGCGCCACAGCGAAGCGGGCCTGCTGTACATAGCGGTGCTGACCGACCCGACCACAGGCGGCGTGACGGCGTCCTTTGCGATGCAGGCGGACATTATTCTGGCCGAGCCGAAGGCGCTGGTGGGCTTCGCGGGCAGACGTGTCGTCGAGCAGACGACCGGCTCTCAGCTTCCGTCCAATTTCCAGCGCGCGGAATTTTTGCAGGACCACGGCTTTGTGGATGCCGTGGTGGATCGCCGCCGGCTTCCGGAAACGCTCGGGAGGCTCCTGCGGCTGCACGGAGGTGAATGGGCATGACGACGGCTTACGATCGACTGAAAACCGCGAGAAACACCGCCCGTCCGACGGGCCGCGCCTATGTGCATGAGCTGTTCCGCGACCGAATGGATCTCTGCGGCGACCGCCGCTTCGGCGAGGATCCCGCGATCCTTTCCGGCATCGGCACCTTGCAGGGACGTCCGGTGACGTATATTGCCATTGATAAGGGCGTCGATCTGGATTCGCGCATGAGCAACCATTTCGGCTGCCCCATGCCGGAGGGCTACCGCAAGGCACTGCGCCTGATGAAGCAGGCGGAGAAGTTCCACCGCCCGGTCATCTGCTTCGTCGATACCCTCGGCGCCTACTGCGGCGCGGAGGCCGAGGAGCGCGGGCAGGGCGAGGCCATTGCGGAGAACATTCTGGAAATGATGGGTCTGCGCACGCCGGTCATCTCCGTGGTGATCGGCGAGGGCGGCAGCGGCGGCGCGCTTGCGCTGGCAGCGGCCGACCGGGTCTATATGCTGGAAAACGCGGTGTACTCCGTCGTGTCGCCGGAGGGCTGCGCGAGCATCCTGTGGAAGGATGCCGGGCGCGCACCGGATGCGGCCGAGTGCCTGCACATCACGGCGGATGATATGATCCGCCTTCAGGTGGCCGAGCGCGTGATCCCGGAGGACTTTGAGGATTTCTCCGGAATGTGCGCCGCGCTTGCCGTGGAGCTTTCTCTGGATCTGGAGGAGCTGTGCCGCCTGACCCCTGCGGAGCTGCTGGAGCAGCGCTACCGCAGATTCCGCCGGATCGGCGTTTATGAGGAAAACGGTTGCGTTATCCGCTTTACCGAAGTATAATATCTAAATCAATTTTGGAAAGGAAATAGAAAAATGAACGAACAAATTGCTGAAAAGATTAAGGAAATGATCCACGAAAACCTTCGTATTCCCGAAGATATGCTCGACTACGACGCAGAACTGTTCGGCAGCGACATCGGACTGGACTCCGTTGACTCTCTGGAGATCATCTCCGGCATCGACGACCTGTTCGGCGTGGATATGACCGGCGCGGACCGCGAGCATTTCCAGACCATCAACGCGCTGGCAGCCTATGTCGCTGCGAACATGGAACAATGAGCCGTTATGTAATCACCGGTCTGGGCCTGATCTGCGCGACCGGCAACGATGTAGAAACCTGCTGGAAGAACGTCCGCGACGGCGTCAGCGGCATCCGCGAGGTGACGAGCGTGTCCACCGAGGGCTGCGTTTCCCACGTGGGCGCGGAGGTGCACTGCGACGATCTTCCTGCACCGGAGTATGACCGCTCCGTCCGCCTGTGCCTGCACGCGGCGCAGGAGGCGCTGCGCGACAGCGCTCTGCCGGAGAGCGACCTGCATGACGCGGGCGTGATCCTGGGAAGCTGCGTCGGCGGTGCAGCCAGCATTGATCATTATTATACCGGCCTTTTGCAGGGCGAGGAGCGCAAGCAGGACGTGCTTAAGATGTCTGCCTCCGCCATCGCCTGCGACGTTGCGCACGCCCTCGGCGCGTCCGGCGAAACGGCCAACATCGTCAACGCCTGCGCCGCAGGCACGATGAGCATCGCCTTTGCCTGCGACCTGATCCGCGCGGGAAAGGGCAAGGTCTACCTTGCGGGCGGCACGGACGCTTTTTCTTCTCTGGCGTATTCCGGCTTCAACGCGCTGCACGCGCTGTCGGCGGACGCCTGCTCCCCGCTGAACCACAGTAACGGAATCACCCTCGGCGAGGGCTCTGGCATTCTGGTCGTGGAGGAGTACGAGCACGCGGTCGCCCGCGGCGCGAAGATCTACTGCGAGATCGCAGGCTACGGCGTCAGCTCCGATGCCTTCCATATCACCGCGCCGCAGCCGGAGGGCGAGGGCCAGATGGCCGCGCTCCGCCGCGCGATGGTCAACGGCAATGTCAAGCCGGAGGAGATCGGCTACATCAACTCCCACGGCACCGGCACGAAGAAGAACGACGCGGCGGAATTCCTCTCCCTGCACACCCTCTTCGACGGCTGCTCTCCCTCCGTCAGCTCCACCAAATCCATGACCGGCCACTGCCTCGGCGCAGCGGGCGCGATCGAGGCGGTGCTGAGCGTCAAGGCCCTGACGGAGAACACTGTTCTGCCCACGACCAATTACGCCCCGGAGGATCTTCCCGCGCTGGCGGAGAAGGCCGGGAATCTCGACTGCGTCGTCAACGTCGGCAGAGAGAAGCAGATGGAAAACGCCATGTCCAACTCCTTCGCCTTCGGCGGCACGAACGCAAGCATTATTTTTACCAAAAACGAGCATGACGCTCCGCTACCCGTCAAGTCGCGCATTGCTGTGACGGGCTTCGGCAAGCTGGCCGGAAACGCCGTCGAGCTGACCGCAGAGGGCTTTGACGCCCGCGGCGTGAAGCTGGGCTTCTACCGCAAGCTCGACCGCTTCAGCCAGATGCAGGTGCTCAGCGGCGTGGACGCACTGCGCGACGCCGGCTTTGAGATCAACGCCGAGAATGCGCCCATGGTCGGCAGCGTCATCGGCACGGCCGACGGCCCCATGGCGGAGATCTCCAATTTCCAGAAAACGGTCTGCGAGAAGGGGCCGGCAGCCGGAAGCGCATTCAGCTTCCCCAACACGGTCTATAACGCCGCAGGCGGCCATCTGTCCATTTTTACCGGGCTCAAGGGCTACTGCGCGACCATCGCGAACGGCACGCAGGCCGGCCTGCAGGCCGTCACCGTTGCCTGCGATATGCTGCAAAACGGCACGGCCGACCTGATCCTTGCCTCCGGCACAGACGAAACCTCGGAGAACATTCAGGCGCTGTACAACTCCATCGGCAAGGGCGAAAACCTTGGCGAGGGCAGCGTGACGGCCGTTCTGGAGACGGAAGCGCACGCAAAGGCGCGCGGCGCGAGAGTTTATGCCGACATTCTCGGCTATGCTTCCCTGCATGAGCCTACCGCCTACGGCGCGGAAACGACGAAGCGTCTGCTTGACCGCACCCTGCGTGCGGCCTGCGCCGACGCGGGCGTTGCTGAGGACAAACTCGGCAAGATCTTCTATGCCGGCACGGATGCTTCGCAGGATGTGACGCAGGAGATCGGCAACAGCCGTGCTGCGGCCGCAGCCTATGCGCTGCAAAAAGCGGCCGAAGCGCTGGAGCGCGGAGACTGTCAGTATGCCGCTGCCGTCGCCGGCAGCTGGACGGGCTGTGTCAGCGCCGTCGTACTGGGGAGGGCAAACGCATGAGTGCTGCAATCGTAACGGGTGCTTCCCGCGGGATCGGCAAGGCCTGCGCCGTGGCGCTGGCCAAGCGCGGCTATGATGTCGCGGTCAACTATGTTTCCAATGAGGCCGCCGCGCAGAGCGTCGTGCAGGAGCTGGAAGGCTTCGGCGTGCGCGCTCTGGCAGTACAGGCGGATACCTCCGATCTTCCCTCCGTGAAGAATATGTTCCGCACCGTCGTGAAGGAACTCGGCGGCGTGGATGTGCTGGTCAACAACGCGGGCGTCGTAGACGACCGCTTCCTGCTGATGTTGACCGAAGAATCTCTCACGCGGAGCCTTGACATCAACATCAAGGGTTATTTCCACTGCGCGCAGCAGGCGGCTTTAAAGATGATGCGCAAGAAATCCGGCGTGATCGTCAATATTTCCTCCGTCAGCTCCATCATGGCCATCCCCGGCCAGAGCGTCTACAGCGCCACGAAGGGGGCGGTCAACGCCCTGACGGCGACGCTCGCCAAGGAACTTGCGCCCTACGGCATCCGCGTCAACGCGGTCGCGCCGGGCTTTGTCGAAACGGAAATGCTCGATCACATCCCCGCAGAGCAGAAGGAGGGCTACCTCAAGGCCGTTCCCATGGGTCGCTTTGCAGCGCCCGGCGAGGTCGCGGACGCCGTGTGTACGCTCTGCCAGCCGGAGCTTTCCTATCTGACGGGTCAGACGCTCGTTCTCGACGGAGGGCTGAGCCTATGAACCTTCTGGAGATCAACGCCCGCATCCGCCAGCGCCCGCCCTTCCAGATGATCGAGCGGGTCACTGCGCTGGAGCCGGGCAAGTCCGCGACGGGCATCAAGTGCGTTTCCGTCAACGAGCCGTATTTTCAGGGACATATGCCGGGTCTGCCCATCATGCCCGGCGTCCTGCTGATCGAAAGCGCTGCGCAGCTCTGCTCCCTTGTCATTGAGGCCGACGGCAGCGACGCGGACAAGGTCTATGTCCTTCTCAAGGTGCGCGACTTCAAGTTCGTCAAGCCGGTCATTCCCGGCGACCGTCTGGAACTGCACGCGGAGCTTCTGCGCGGCGGCGCGGGACTGTATCAGTTCTCCGTGGACATCTGCTGCGACGGCGAGACGCGCGCAAAGGGCGAATTGATGTTCACCGCGGTCGCGCAGAACGCGATCTACGGAGAGAGCAAATGAGAGTTCTGGTCATCCATGCCAGTCCGAAGGGAGAGGGCAGCCATACTGCCGTTCTGACGCACGCGTTTCTCTCCGGCTTCCCGCAGGGAACGGAGATAGAAACGCTGGAGCTGCGCAGGCTCAATATCCGCCCCTGCCTCGGCTGCCTCGGCTGCTGGACAAAAACGCCGGGCAAGTGCGTGCAGAAGGACGACATGGAGAAAATCTACGCCGCGATCGAGCGCGCGGACGTGATCGTCGAGAGCTTCCCCCTGTATTTCTACGGGCTGCCCGGAACGCTCAAGACGATGACGGATCGCTGTTTGCCCTACACCAAGGCCTACGGCTGGAGCAAGGGGACGCAGCATGAGCTGCGCGACCCGAAGATGCTTGAAAAACGGCTGGTCCTCATTTCTACCTGCTGGCACACCGGCATTGAGCAGCTCTATGCCGCCGTGCGCGCAGAATTTGATCTGATCTGCGGCGGGAAGTACGAAACGATCTTCTGCCCGCAGGGCGAGCTGTTCGTGATCGACGCCTGCCAGCGGCAGAAGGACGCCTATCTCAAGGACGTACAGCTTGCCGGCAGCGAGGTCGCGCAGGGACTGCGCATCCAGCCGGAAACGCAGAAGCGTCTTGACCGGCCCATCCTGTCCGACGCGACCTTTGAGCGCATCACGCGCCCGCACTGGCAGATCGTGGATTAAGGGGAACTCTGAAGAAATCCTCCGCGGCGGACGCCGGATTTTTTCCGCCGTTCATCCTTGCAGATTTCGTCAAAGCTTCCCCGAAAGGAGAAATCTGAATGAAACGCAGTATTCTGATCCTGCTAGCCTGCGTTCTGGCGCTGCTGTGCGCCTGCGCCGCAAAACCGGAGCCGACCGAGCCGCAGGGGAGTTCTTCTGCCGCACCCTCGGAGCCTTCTTCGGAGCCTGTGCCATCCACGGAGGAAAGCAGCAGCGCCCCCAGCAAAACGGAGCCGCCAACGGCTTCCTTCAAAGTTACGGATCAGCGTCTGAACGTCTACCGCAATCGTGCGGAGGAGTTCTGGGGACAGGTCATCACCGCGGTGCAGAACACCGGCGACGCGCCCATTTACCTACAAGACAGCACCTTCCACATTACAGATGCGGAAGGAAAGTCCCTTGCTTCGGATACGACGGTTTCAGCCTATCCGCAGATCGTCGCGCCCGGTGAAACGGGATATTACTATGCGGAAACCTATCTGGAAACGGAATCCGCCGAGGGACTGACGCTGGAATTCACGCCGCAGGTGTCGGTTTCCGCGCAGCAGGCGGTGGCGTATACCGTTGAGAATCCCGATTTGCAGGATTCGCGTTACGGCGGCATGGAGCTGCGTGTGACGCTGTCCAATTCCACCGCGCAGGACACCCGGCACTACTGTGTTGCGGTGCTGCTGTTTGACGCGGAGGGGAAACTGCTCGGACAGTTCTACGATGTGCCTTCGGTGAAGGTACCGGCGGGCGGGTCGGCGGTGCTGGAGCTGAGCAGCTATATGCTTCCCGATACGGTCACAAAGGCAGAGATCGCGGACTACCGCATCCTGGCCTACGAATTGCAGGATTAAGGAAATCAAAAGCAATGCCGGAGCCGCGTGGCTTTGGCATTGCTTTTTTGTCGGAAAATGTGTATAATAACCGGGAAGAAGGAGGTGGTTCCATGCGGGAAGAAAGACCGATTGCCGTATTTGATTCCGGCCTCGGCGGCATCAGCGTGCTGCGCGAGCTGGTTCGGCAGATGCCGCAGGAGAACTATCTCTATTTTGGCGATTCCCTGCACGCGCCTTATGGCTCGCGCCCGACGCAGGAGATCCGCAACCTGACCTTTGCTGCCGCAGAGCGCCTGTTTGCCCAAGATGCGAAGGCGCTGGTCATCGCCTGCAACACCGCGACCTCCGCGGCGGTGGACGAGCTGCGCACGGCCTATCCGGAACGGATCATCATCGGCATCGAACCTGCGCTGAAGCTGGCGGTGTCGCGGCATCCCGGCGGGCGGATTTTGGTTATGGCGACCGAGGCGACGCTGCGGGAGAAGAAATTTGCCCTTTTGATGGAGCATTTCGGCGCGGACTGCGAGATCCTCAAATGCCCCTGCCCGGAGCTGGTGGAGTTTGTCGAACGCGGCGAGCTGACCGGCCCTGCGGTGGAAGCCAGCCTGCGGGCGTATCTGAAAGACTGCACGGCGATGCCGCTGGATGCAGCCGTGCTCGGCTGCACACACTATCCCTTCCTGCGGCCGCTCATCCGCAAGGTGCTGGGACCGCAGACCGACCTTCTCGACGGCGCGGACGGCACGGCGCGTGAAACGCGCCGCCGCCTGAGCGACGCGGGACTTCTGCGAAGAACAGGGGAGGGGAGTGTGGAGATGACGAACAGCCTCGGCTCTGCGGAGATTTTAGAGCGCTCGGAGGCGCTCCTGAAGGCAAAAACGTTGGACGAAATCTGACTTTGGTTTTTCATTGAGAAATTTCATTTTTGTCGCAGACGGACGGAAAATGCCGGCCGCCTGCGGCCGTTTTTTAGGAAAAAGTGTGGCCTGTCCGAATCGGTCCGAAGCTTTTTCTGGTGCTTGCTGCGCTTTCGTGCTTCAATGGAGGGTATGGAGGTGTGTAAGATGGAAAAGAGATTCGGAATCCGCTATCTGCGCGACGTTGGTGTGGTCTATTATGACCGTTTGGAGAAGCAGACGCCAGACGGCCGCAATATTTATGGCGTTCGCGTTACGCTGCATAGCACGGACGGGGAAGAAACGGAATCCTGCTATATTTCGGAGTGTCAGGAGGACGCCGACCGCCTTCTGGAGCGCCTCCGGCGCGGCGGTGTGACGCCATGCACGCTGCTGGAGATCGTGGATGAGCAGGTTTTTTGAAAAAAGGATGGACATTTCCTGCGGCATTTGTTAGAATAGAAGCAATTGAGTAGTAAAGGAGCGCCTGTCATGAAGTGTCCGTATTGTGGCTATCAGGAAAGTAAGGTCGTCGATTCCCGCCATTCCGACGATGGTGTGAGCATTCGCCGCCGCCGGGAGTGTCTGTCCTGCCAGAAACGGTTTACGACCTATGAAACCGTCGAAAGTCTGCCCATCGTGGTGGTGAAGAAGGACAACAGCCGTCAGGCATTCGACCGCAATAAGATCCTCAACGGCATGGTGCGCGCCTGCGAAAAGCGCCCGGTCAGCATGGCCGATCTGGAAGCGGCGACGATGGAGATCGAGCAGATCATCCAGAATTCGTTGGAGCGCGAGGTCAGCACGGAGAAAATCGGGGAACTGGTCATGGAGCGGCTGAAGCCTTTGGACGAGGTGTCCTATGTGCGTTTTGCCTCCGTTTATCGTCAGTTTAAGGACATCAACAGTTTCATGCACGAGCTGAACAAGATCCTGGAGGAAAAATAACCTTCCCAAAACGCCGCTCCCGAAATCGGCAGAATGTCTGCTTCGGGAGCGGCGTTTTCCGCTTGCATAGTTTCTATTTTTCGTTTATAATATTACAGAAATTGCGCGCGGCAGATCAGCATGGCCAGAACCGGAATGACGGAACCAACCAGAAGCTGCGAGGCCGTGTGCCGCTTGAGCTTCACGCTCGACCAGATGACCGGCGTCAGCAGCAGATAGCCGAACAGGAACCATGGGCACACAAAAACGGACAGCATCGCGACGGGGCCGGAGCAGCCGCAGGCGTGACCGCTTGCCTTGTAGTGCATACAGGTGCAGATCGCCAGCGAGATGCCGGAGATCAGATAGGTGCCGAAGAGCACTTTTTCAAAACCCGTGCCGCCGCCCAGCAGAGCATAGAGGAAGCCGCCAACATAGCCGACGACGGAAAAGACAATGGCGAGATTGCGCTGGCCGTCGCGGCCTTTCCGACGCAGCGGCGGGATGATCGCGGAAACGGGATAGGCCAGCACCGGCAGAATGCTCAGGAAAAAGACGGCCATCAGATAGTGCCGCAGCGAGGCGAACGCGCCGTCCATCAGGAAATACAGCAGTGTGCAGAGAAGCAGGGCGAAAACCGGCGCCGTCGTCAGAATACGGATCGCCTTTGCAAATTTATCTTTCAGATTCATGGGGAGGACCTCCTGTCAGATCGCATGGGATTTTCCTTGCCCTTATCCTACCGCGCCGGAAAAGAAAAGTCACGCCACTGGTGGAAGTTCCCACTCCACCGGCATGGGAGAGCGCATCTACGCGCAATAGAACGTGGCTCTACTGTGAGTAGAGTCTTAGAGCTGCAAGGCATTGCGGCCGATTGAAGAAAGAAATGGAGGAAAGCAGATGCTGGAAAGCGAAGAGATCCTGCGTAAGCGGATCGCGGAGAATATTACTTATTATCGCAAGCTCAACGGCGACACGCAGGCAGGGCTGGCGGAAAAACTGAACTACTCGGACAAGTCCGTTTCCAAGTGGGAGCGCGCGGAGGGAACGCCGGACGTTTATATTCTGTCCCAAATCGCCGACCTGTATGATATTACCGTGCAGGATCTGCTGCGCGAGAAGAAGGTGCCGAAAACACGCACGAAGCATTTGCTGATCACCCTGATGGCGGTCGGGCTGGTCTGGCTTGTGATGACGGTGCTGTTCTGTGCGGCGAAGATTTTTGGTGTGCTGCCGGACGATGCGTGGCTTCTCTTCATCTATGGCATTCCGGTCATGGGAATCGTCAGTCAGGTTTTTTCCGTCTTGTGGTTCGGGCGGATCGAGCAGCTCATCTCCTGCTCCCTGATCGTCTGGGGCATCGGCTTGAGTCTGGTTCTGAGCTTCCATCAGGATTCCGTTGTGCTGCTGTTTGCCATCTGCGCGGTCGTGGAGATATTGGTGGTGCTGTTCTATCTTTTGAAAATCCAGTCCCGCTGGCGAGAGCTGCGCGAAAAGCGCAAGCAGAAAAAATAGCTGGAAATGTCAGGCGCAGAGAGTTGCTCCCTGCGCTTTTTGTGGACTTTTCCGGGGAAATGCTTTATAATGACCGCAGAAATAGAAACGGAGGGAAGAGAATGAGGCGCACCTACCGGATCCTGACGAGAATTTTTACGGCCTGCTTTCTGTTTTTTGCAGCGGCGGCCTTTTCACTGAGCGGAGTAGCACTGGCGCTTGCGGCGGCAGTGCTGCTTCTGTGGCTGCCACGCCGTGTCGAAATCAGACAATTCGAGCTGTGGCTGTTTTTGAGCAGCTTTCTCCTGCAGCTCTGCGTGATTCTTACGGTACACACGCCGGTGATTTCTGATTTTGCCGAAATGCTGCAAGCCGCGCAGCGCCTGCGTGATGGGCTGATGCCCTATCAGGTCAGCACCTATTTTAACCTCTGGCCGTATCAGACGGGGTTCGTTCTCTGGGAAGCAATGTGGCTTGCGATGTGGAACAACACGATGATCCTCAAGCTGGTTCATGCTCTGATGGCGTCGGGCCTCCTGTGTTTGCTCTACCGCTGGCTGGTCGAGCGGGTGCGCGAACCTGCCGCGCAGACGGCAGTGAGCCTGCTGGCGGTGTTTCCAATGTATTTTACCCTTTGCGTCGTGCTGACCAATCAGATCGCTGGCGCGTTTTTCATCGTTCTGGCGGTGTGGCTGCTGACGTGCCGGGACGCCCGGAGTCTGCGCTTCTGGCGTTATCCGCTGGCGGGGCTGTCGCTGTTTTGCAGCGAGTTTCTGCGTCCGGAGGCGATTGTTGCACTGCTGGCTGTTCTGGTTTTGGCATTGTTTTCTTTGTTCCATGAACCGAAACAGTGGAAACGTCTGCTTTGCGGCGGCCTTGCGCTATGTGCGGTGTACCTCGTTTCCTCCGGAGGGGCGGATGCCCTCTTCCGGTTGACGGGCTACAGTCCCGCCGGGTTGGACAATCCTTTTCCGGAATGGAAGCTGATCTGCGGCCTGAATACGCAGAGCGGCGGCATGTGGTCGCTGGAGGAGGATCAGAAGTTCGCCGCGACTTATGATGATACCTATACGCCGACGGCGGAAACAAAGCGGCTGGCGCGCGAGACCATTGCTTCCGAGCTGCATAAGACGCCGGGGGAATGGCTGGGTTTTCTGCATAAAAAACTGTCGAACCTCTGGTATTGCCGAGGCTTCGGTTGGGCACTTTCCCACACGCAGAATGGTGGCTACGCAAGAACGATCGTGTACCGCATGGTCGGCGAGGCAGACCAGACGTTGTTTTTCCTCGCACTCGGCTTGGCGGCCTTTGGCCTGCGCGGGCGGAAAAGGCCGGACGAACTGCTGCCGTATTTCATCGTGTTTGCGCTGGCCTGCGCCTTTCTTGTGATCGAGGTACAGCCGCGCTACGCCTATCTGCCACAGATCTTCCTGTTCACCGCGGCCGCGTTCGGTATTGACCGTCTGCCCGGTCTGCATAGAGAGAAAGGAGTACCCAATGGTACTGTATCTGGTAATTCCATGCTATAATGAGGAAGCCGTACTCCCAATTACGGCACCAAAACTGCGGGAAAAATTCGCTGCGCTCCATCTGGCAGGAAAAATTGACGCGCGCAGCCGGATCTGCTTTATAGACGACGGCTCAAAGGATCGCACGTGGGAGATGATCGAGGCGCTTCACGCCGAGGACCCGGCCTTTTCCGGTATCCGCCTTTCCCGCAACCGCGGCCATCAGAACGCACTACTGTGCGGCCTGATGACGCTGCGCGAACGCGCAGACTGCATTATCTCTCTGGATGCCGATTTGCAGGACGATATCAATGCAATCGACGAGATGCTGGAAAAGTTCAGCGAGGGCTGTGACGTGGTCTACGGTGTCCGCTCTCGCCGTGACAAGGACGGCGTGTTTAAACGGTTGACGGCGGAGGGCTATTACCGCCTGCTCCGGCGTATGGGCGCGGAGGTCATATTCAACCATGCCGATTATCGTCTGCTCAGCCGCCGCGCGCTGGATGCACTTTCACAGTACGGCGAGGTCAATGTGTATCTGCGCGGTCTTGTGCCGATGCTGGGCTACCGCAGCGATGTGGTTTATTATGCGCGTGCCAAGCGCGCGGCCGGCGAGAGTAAGTATTCCCTGAAAAAGATGCTGGGCCTTGCGTGGGAAGGGATCACCTCCCTGTCCCTGCGACCGATCCGCATTGTGACGGCCGTGGGCTGTCTGACTCTGCTTATTGGATTGGCCTTGTTTTTGCTGCTGCTTGTCTGGCTGTGCATTGGACACGCGGTCCCGGGCTGGGGCCTGCCAACGGCGTCTGTCTGGACGGTCGGCGGCTTGCAGCTTGCTGCCGCGGGCGTGATTGGCGAATATGTGGGGAAAACCTATATGGAGGCCAAAGCCCGTCCGCGCTATTTTGTGGAAGCCATGCTGGATACGGGAGAATAAACTACGCCCTGCTCTTCTTTGGAAGAGCAGGGCGTTCAGCTTGTCAAAAAAGTCCTTTTGGACTTTTTTGACAAGCTGCCTACAAAATT
>UQWH01000030.1 GCA_900544705.1 uncultured Eubacteriales bacterium
CGGCAAGGACGGCCGGGACGGCGTTGACGGTACGGATGGTAAGGATGGCCGCGACGGTGTTGACGGCCAGAACGGTACAGACGGCGAAGACGGCGTCGGCATTACGGATGTGACGATCAATGCGGAAAATGAACTTGTTCTGACCTTCTCGGATCTGCGCAGCGTCAATCTGGGCTGCATTGTCGGCAAAGACGGCGCGGACGGAAAAGACGGCGTAAATGGCAAAGATGGCCGGGATGGTGTCGACGGTACGAACGGCGCAGACGGCAAGGACGGCACGGGAATCCAGAATGTGACGATCTCGCCGGAGGGCGCGCTCACCATGACGCTGACAAACGGCAGCGTTCTGAATCTTGGAAATATCAAGGGCGCCGACGGCATCGGCATCCTGAAATCCGAGATCAATGCCGACGGAGAGCTCCTCCTGACCTATTCGGACAACACGACGAAAAACCTCGGGAAAATCACGGGAACGAACGGCGCAAACGGCGTCGACGGCGTCGGCATCAAGAACGTCACGCTCTCCTCTGCGGGCGACCTGAGCATCCTCATGACGGATAACAGCGTGTATAACCTTGGCAACATCAAGGGCGAAAAGGGCGAGAAGGGCGACCCCGGCGAGAAGGGCGAAAAGGGCGAGAAAGGCGACCCCGGCGAGAAGGGCGAAAAGGGCGAGAAAGGCGACCCCGGCGAGAAGGGCGAAAAGGGAGACAAGGGCGATCCCGGAGAAAACGGCAAGGACGGCAGGGGAATCGCCAGCACCGAGCTGATAAACGGCGAGCTTGTGATCACCTATACCGATGGTACGAGCGATAATCTGGGAAAGATCAATAACCAAAATCAAAGCCAAAGCACGGAGTATCTTCAATTCGATCTGCTTGAAGATGATACGTTCATGGTTTCGATAAAGAGTGATTACAAAGCGCTTATTGAAGAGGTATACATACCTTCGGAGCATAATGGTAGAAAGGTTACGGTGATTTATTCGTTTTCAAAATGTCCTCTACTAAAAAAAGTGGTTATGCCGGATTCAATCGCTTTGATTAACAATGCGGCTTTTTTGGGATGTTCCTCGCTGAATGACATCACATTCTCAAATAATCTTAAAGAAATAAGGGCAAGTGCATTTTATAATTGCACCTCTTTAACGCATCTTGATCTTCCTCAGAGTTTAGAGAAAAATGGTAGTGGTTGCTTTATCGGCTGTACGAATCTGAAAGAATTGACCATCCCGGAAAATGTGAATGAAATAGCGGGCGGAGGCGCATCTCAGTTTGAAAACTCCGGTGTGACACGTGTGATATTTAAGAATCCCAATGGATGGAGCCGTACAGCTCCTACGACCTCTTCCGTAACGAAAATATCGTCTGACACATTATCTGACCCGGAGAAAGCGTATAAGCTGCTGATGACAGAGTTTAACTATGCATATAATAAATATGCAACATTTATCCGAGAGTGAAAAGTAGTTTATAAGCAAAAGCATGATCAAATCGGAAGCATGGTGACGAAAATGATAGAAAACACGAGCCAGACTGTCCGGAAAGTATCCGCAAAGATCCCGGAAACGGAAATTGCGCTTGCCAAGGCCTACATTCAGGGAGCCGTCCATGCTCATTGCAGCAGCAATCCGGCGAGCGAATTGTCTGTGCGCATTTTGTTCGGCGGGGATAACAGAGATTGGGGAAACACCCCGCTCCAAGCTATTTATGAATACCATAAAGACATAAAAAAGGCGAAAGACCCGGCGGGCGATGCGGCAAAGGATGTTGGCTGGCTGCTGAAAGCGGTTCTTACCGAAGATGCAAGAACATTTGAATATGTTGGTAAGGACACAGGGGGTATTTACAGAATACGGCAATCGAACTGAATACATGAGAATAAACAACCCGCTGGGGCGTGCAATGCACGCCCCGGCGGTGTTTTCGTTATCGTCTTATTAAACTTACGCCCGGCGGCGGTCATAGAGGCGGGCGAGGCCGCCCTCGGAGGTTTCGCGGTACTTGGAGCTGATGTGTACGCCGGTTTCCTTCATCGTGCGCACGACCATGTCAAAGCTGATGTTCCGCGAGCCGCACAAGAGGCTCGACAGGTTGAAGGCGTCGATGGCGCGCTTGGCGGCGACGGCGTTGCGCTCGATGCAGGGGATCTGCACCAGTCCGCAGATGGGGTCGCAGGTCAGGCCGAGCTGGTGCTCCATGGCGATCTCCGCGGCGTACTCGGTTTCGTTGATGGTCTTGCCCATCAGGTGGCACAGCGCCGCGGCGGCCATGGAGCAGGCCGTGCCGATCTCCGCCTGACAGCCGCATTCCGCGCCGGAAATGGAGGCGTTGCGCTTGACCAGACTGCCGAACAGGCCGGCCACGGCCAGCGCTTCGAGCACCTTGCGGTCGGGGATATTGTGCCGCTTCTGCATATACAGCAGCACCGACGGAAGTACGCCCGCAGAACCGCAGGTCGGTGCGGTGACGATGGTGCCGTTGTCGGCGTTCTGCTCCGCAATGGCAAAGGCATAGGAGCAGACCATGCGCAGCTCGCGGATCTGCGGCAGCTCATCCGGCTTTTCCTGCGCGTACAGGCGCTTGGCCTTGCGCTCGACCTGTAAGCCGCCCGGCAGGATGCCTTCGGCGTTCAGACCGTCGTCAATGGACTTTTTCATGGCGGCCCAGACCTCCGCGAGGAAGTCCCAGATCTCCGGGCCTTCGTTCAGATCGACATATTCGCTCAGGGAGATGTAGCGCCAGCGGCAGAACTGCTCGATCTCCGCGAAGGAATTCTCCGGGTAGATCTCCTCGCTCGCGGCGGTGTCCTCTCCGTCCACGACGATGTCGCCGCCGCCGATGGACTGCACGCGCATCGTGCCGATCTGCTCCTCGCCCTGATAGGCAAAGAAGTCCAGCGTGTTCGGATGCGGCAGGTCGGCGGGGGAGTCCTCGGAAAAGATGACTTCGGTTCTGTCCTTGCCCAGCACCTCATAGAGCACGCGGTCGGTGCCGTGGCCGCGGCCGGTCTTGGACAGCGATGCGTAAAGAACGACGCGGTAGCGCTCCGCATCGGGATAGCGTTTCAGGAAGAGTTTTGCCGCGCGCTCCGGCCCCATGGTGTGGGAGCTGGACGGACCTTTGCCGATCTTGTAAACGTCACGGATCGATTTCATTTTTATTTTCCTCCGGTTTTCTCTTCTGTGCTGCTTCCATTATAACAGTTCTTCAGGAAAAATCAACACGATGCCGTTTCTTTCTGCCGCATTGCCTCCAGCGAAAGCTCGCCGGCCAGCTTGAACAGCGCGTCGGAGAGCACCGTTTCCAGCGGCAGTCCGGCCAGCGCGGCGACGTGCCGGTAAAACGCCGCGGTGGTATTGTCGAGGGTGATGGTGATCTGCACCATATGGCAGCCTCCCTTGTGCTGAGAAGTTACCGGAAAAAGGGATTGCCCGGCATAATTCATCCTATGCAGGCACTTGACATCCGTGATAAAATAATATAAGTGTAAAAAACTGCTTTCAGAAAGGCTGAGGGGATATGGCAAAAGAGAAAAAAGTGGAACAGATCACCGATATGGAGGTAGACTTTGCCCAGTGGTACACCGACGTGTGCAAAAAGGCGGAGCTGATCGACTATTCCTCCGTCAAGGGAATGTTCGTCTATCGCCCATATGGCTATGCCATCTGGGAGAATATCCAGAGAATCATGGATGCGGAGTTCAAAAAGACCGGCGCGGAGAATGTCTATATGCCGATGCTGATCCCCGAATCCCTGCTTCAGAAGGAAAAGGATCATGTCGAGGGCTTCGCACCGGAGTGCGCGTGGGTCACGATGGGCGGCAGCGAAAAGCTGGAAGAACGCCTGTGCATCCGTCCGACTTCGGAAACGCTTTTCTGCGAGCATTTCCATGACATCATCCATTCCTGGCGCGACCTGCCGAAGATGTACAACCAGTGGTGCAGCGTGCTGCGCTGGGAAAAGACCAGCCGCCCCTTCCTGCGCCACCGCGAATTCCTCTGGCAGGAGGGTCACACCATGCACGCCACCGCGCAGGAGGCGCGCGAGGAGACCGAGCGTATGCTCAACGTCTATGCGGATTTCTGCGAAAATGTGCTTGCCATGCCCGTGACCCGCGGCCAGAAGACCGACAAGGAGAAGTTCAACGGCGCAGAGGCGACCTACACGATCGAGTGCATGATGCACGACCGCAAGGCGTTGCAGGCCGGAACCTCCCACTACTTCGGCGACGGCTTCGCCAAGGCGTTTGATATTCACTTTACCGATAAGAACAACCAGCAGTGCTTCCCGTTCCAGACCTCCTGGGGCGTTTCTACCCGTCTGATCGGCGGCATCATCATGACCCACGGCGACAACAGCGGCCTCGTCCTGCCGCCCAAAATCGCACCCGTGCAGCTCGTGGTCATCCCCATCGCCATGCACAAGGAGGGTGTGTTGGAGAAAGCACGCGAGGTTGCGGCAGCCCTGAGCGCAGCCGGACTGCGCGTGAAGATCGACGAATCCGAGCAGAGCCCCGGCTGGAAGTTTGCTGAGTATGAGATGAAGGGCGTGCCCCTGCGTCTGGAGCTTGGCCCGAAGGACATCGAGCAGAACCAGTGCGTGCTGGTTCGCCGCGACAATGGCGAAAAGAGCTTCGTCTCTCTCGACGGCCTGTCCGACACCGTGGAAGCAATGCTGGACGCCGTCCACCACGGTATGTACGAAAAGGCAAAGAAAAACCTGACCGAGCACACCTACGATGCCGAAACGATGGAAGAGTCAAAGCGCTTGCAGCAGGAAAACGGCGGATTTATCCGCACGATGTGGTGCGGCGAGGAGGCCTGCGAGCTTCGCATGAAGGAAGAGGCCGGCATGACCAGCCGCTGCATCCCCTTTGCGCAGGAGCATCTGGGCGACCGCTGCGCCATTTGCGGCAAGCCTGCCAAGAAGATGATCTACTGGGGCGTCGCATATTAACGATATGATATTATTTCAAAAGCGCCGCGATGAAAATCGCGGCGCTTTGCAATGCATATGAAAGCAGCAGGCAAGTGGCTGACTTGCCTGCTGCTTCCGGTATAAATAGAGGGGGAAAATGAAAAAGAAAAACTCAACACTTACAGTTTTTATTGTAGACGGGAGTTGTTAAAAATATAACCCAAAAGAAATTAAGTTTTTATTAAGTTGGAAAAATGTTTTCGTGGTTGACAAATGCGGCTGTCCCTGTTAGAATACGAATGTAATATCGGAATTATGCGTTGAGGAAGCCAGTGCCTACCGGCGGCAGCAGCGAGCAGGGGAATGGTGAAAGCCCTGTGGCAAGCAGTAGGTTCAGCCACTTCTGAGCAGCCCGCGAGGAGCGGGACGCTTCATCTCCGTTAAAGGATGACTTAAGATACCGCCTCAGGCGGTAATTAGGGTGGTACCGCGAGTGAGCCTCGCCCCTATGTTGGGGTGGGGTGTATTTTTTTATCAACTGATTGGAGGATCAATTCCCATGGCACAGAAAAAATACGGCGTAAATGAGTTGCGCGAGATGTTCCTGTCTTTCTTCGAGAGCAAGGGACACCTGCGTCTGCCCAGCTTTTCCCTGATCCCGCAGAACGATGCTTCGCTCCTGCTCATCAACTCCGGCATGGCCCCGATGAAGCCCTATTTCAAGGGTGAGGTCACGCCCCCGCGCCGCCGCGTCTGCACCTGCCAGAAGTGTATCCGCACCGGCGACATCGACAACATCGGCCACACCGCGCGCCACGGCACCTACTTCGAGATGCTGGGCAACTTCTCCTTCGGCGATTATTTCAAGCACGAGGCCATTGCATGGTGCTGGGAATTTTTGACCAAGGTCTGCGGTCTGGACGAAAACCGCCTGTATCCGTCGATCTATCAGGATGACGATGAGGCCTTTGAAATCTGGAATAAAGAGATCGGCATCCCGGCAGACCGCATCTTCCGCTTCGGTAAGGAGGATAATTTCTGGGAGCATGGCTCCGGCCCGTGCGGCCCCTGCTCCGAGGTCTACTATGACCGCGGCGAGAAGTACGGCTGCGGCAAACCCGGCTGCACGGTCGGCTGCGACTGCGACCGCTATATGGAGATCTGGAACAACGTGTTCTCCCAGTTCGACAATGACGGCCACGGCAACTACACCGAGCTCGTGCAGAAGAACATCGACACCGGCATGGGCCTGGAGCGTCTGGCGGTCGTCTGCCAGGACGTGGATTCCCTGTTCGACGTCGATACCGTGATGAACATCACCCACAAGGTGACGGAGCTGACCGGCGCAAGCTACGGCCAGAGCAAGGAGCGCGACGTTTCCCTGCGCGTCATTACCGACCATATCCGTGCCTCCGTCTTTATGATCGCGGACGGCGTGCTGCCCTCCAACGAGGGCCGCGGCTACGTTCTGCGCCGCCTGCTGCGCCGCGCGGCGCGCCACGGCAAGCTGCTGGGTGTGAACCATCCCTTCCTGTGCGAGATCGTGGAAACGGTCATCCATGAAAATGAGGGACATTATCCCTATCTGCGCGAGCGCGCGGCCTATATCACCCGCGTGGTGCGCGTGGAGGAGGAGAATTTCGCCAAGACCATCGACGGCGGTATGCGCATCTTTGCGGAAATGCTGGCCTCCCATAAGGAAAAGGGAGAAACGGTGTTCTCCGGCGCGGACGCCTTCAAGCTCTACGACACCTACGGCTTCCCGATCGACCTGACGATCGAGATGGCGAAGGAAGAGGGTATGCAGGTCGACGAGGAAGAATTCAAGCGCCAGATGCAGGAGCAGAAGGTCCGCGCAAGAGAGGCGCGCAAGGCGCTGGGCGACCTCGGCTGGGCCGGTATCGAGTTTGGTCAGGACATCCCGTCCACCGAATTTGTCGGCTATGAAAACGACGTGACGCAGGGCAAGATCCTTGCGATGGTGTCCGAGGACGAGCAGCGAACGGAAATCGCCGAGGGCGTCGAAGCTATCGTGGTGCTCGACCAGACGACGATGTACGCCGAGATGGGCGGTCAGGTGGCCGACCACGGCATAATTACCGGCCCGGACGGCGTGTTTGAGGTCACGGATGTTCAGAAGAACAAGGGCGGCAAGTTCATGCACTATGGCAAGGTCGTTTCCGGCACGATCAAGCTGGGCGACGAGTGCACCGTTTCCATCGACACCGAACGCCGCAATGCCATCCGCCGCGCGCATACCGCGACGCATCTGCTCGACGCGGCGCTGACGCGTGTGCTCGGCGACCACTGCCATCAGGCGGGCTCTCTGGTCGAGCCGGATCACCTGCGCTTCGACTTCACGCACTTCTCCGCAATGACGCCGGAGGAGCTTGCACAGGTGTCCTCCATCGTGATGGAGATGGTGCTCAAGGGCGAGGATGTGGAAACGCTGGTCCTGCCCATTGAGGAAGCAAAGAAGCTGGGCGCGACTGCGCTCTTCGGCGAGAAGTACAGCGACGTCGTCCGTGTGGTCAAGATGGGCGAGGATTCCATCGAGTTCTGCGGCGGCACGCACCTGAGCAACACCGCGAAGGTCGGCCCCTTCCGTATTATGTCCGAAGCCTCCGTCGCTTCCGGTGTGCGCCGTATCGAGGCCTACACCGGCAAGAAGGTCATCGAGCAGATGAATCAGGCCAACCGCGTTCTGCTGAACGTTGCGGAAGAACTCAAGACCACGCCGAAGGAGCTTTTGCAGCGCGCGCACGGACTGATGGGCGAACTGAAGGAGCTGAAGCTGAGCCTTGACCGCATGAAGGACAAGCTCTTCAGCGGCGAGATCGAGCGCTGCCTGTTTGCGGCGAAGAATGTCAGCGGCCTGAAGGTCCTGACGATCTCCAGAAGCGACATTTCCGCGGCCGATCTGCGCAAGCTGGGCGACCAGATCCGCGACCGCGAGCCGGATGCCGTTGCCGTTCTGGCAGGCATTCAGGGCGAGAAGATCACGCTTCTGGCGGTCTGCGGCAAGAATGCCGTCGCGCGCGGCATCAAGGCAGGACAGCTGGTCAAAGAAGTTTCTGCCATCTGCGGCGGCTCCGGCGGCGGCAAGCCCGATTCCGCGATGGGCGGCGGCAAGGACCCGATGAAGCTGGACAATGCGCTTGCGATTGTGGACGAATTCGTCGCGGCGAACGTGAAATAAGAGGGAAATCATATGAACGACTGCATTTTCTGCAAGATCATTGCGGGAGAGATCCCGTCGAAAAAGCTCTATGAGGATGAACTGTGCCTCGCCTTCTATGACATTCAGCCGCTTGCACCGCAGCATTTTCTTGTGGTGCCGAAGACGCATATTGCCTCCGCAGCGGAGCTGACGGAGGACAATGCCGCGCTGGTCGGGCATATCTTTGCCGTAATCGCGAAGCTGACGAAGCAGCTCGGCTTTTCCGAGGGCTTCCGCGTAGTGACGAATTGCGGCGCGGATGCGGGCCAGACGGTCCGGCATCTGCACTTCCATGTGCTCGGCGGAAAGCCGCTGGGCAGCTTCAACTAATATTTTCTTGTCAGGACGGGCGTGAAACACCCGTCCTGCTTGCTATCGGGAAGGAGGGACGATATGCGCAAACTGGCGATCTTTTCCTTTGCTCTTGCGGCGGCAGCGGCGGTCTATGTGTATCTGCTTCCTCCCAAGGTCTGCCTGATCGCGGCGGGAGTTTGCCTGCTGTGTGGGCTGGCGCTGTGCTTCCTCCGGCTGCCGCAGGCAAAGCGCGTGCGCATTGCCCTGTTCGGCCTGACGGCGGGGCTTCTGTGGAGCTTCGGCTATGAGCAGTTTCGCATCGCGCCGCTGCGGGAGTACTGCGGTGACAAAGAGGAGATCACCGTGACCGTATGCGACTTCCCAGAAGTGACGAAATACGGCTGCCGCATTGTGGTGCGGCTGGACGGCGGCCGGATGCTCCTGTATCTGAACGGGGAGCAGACCCTGCGCCCCGGCGACACGCTGCGCTTGACAGCGAAGGTGGCGGACGTTTCCCGCGGTAGCGGAGAGGAGGAGAATCTCTACTATTCTTCCAAGGACATCCGCTTGCTCGGCTTCCAGAGAAGTGAACCGGAGATCACGACGGCGGAAAAGATACCGCTGCGTGACTATCCTACTGTGGCGGCGAAGGCTGTGCGCGAGAGGATCACGGCGCTCTTTTCTGCGGATACGGAGGGCTTCCTGCGGGCGCTTCTGACGGGCGACCGCAGCGGGCTGACCTATGAAACAAAAAATCAGATGTCCCTTGTGGGCATTTCCCATGTGGTGGCGGTGTCCGGCCTGCACGTGTCGCTGATCGCCGGGGCGGTGCTTCTGCTGTGCTTCCGCCGCCGGCGGCTGGCGGCGGTCGTCGGGATCCCGGTCATGCTGTTCTTTGCGGCGATGCTGGGCTTCCCGGCTTCCGTCGTGCGTGCGGTCGTGATGCACGCGGTTTTGCTGCTGGCGCCGCTGTTCCGGCGCGAAAACGACGCGCCGACCTCGCTGGGCTTTGCGCTGCTCCTGCTTCTGGTCGAAAATCCGTGGGCGATCGCCAATGTCGGCTTACAGCTCTCCTTCGGCGCGACGGCGGGCATCCTGCTGTTTACGGAGCCGCTTCTGCGCTGGATGGAGCGCCGCTTTCTGCCCGGAGCGTTCCGGAAGAAGCACCCGCGCCTGTCCGGCCTTGCGCGCGGCCTTTTCTCCATTCAGGCGATGAGCCTCGGTGCGACGGTGCTTACGCTGCCGCTGGTCGCGGCTTATTTCGGAACGGTGTCGCTGATCGCGCTGGTGACGAATTTGCTGCTTCTGACGCTGATCGGCTATCTCTTCACCTTCGGCTGCGCGGCGGTGCTGCTGAGCTTTCTCTGGCGACCGCTGGGAGCCGCGCTTGCATGGGTGCTGGACTGGGGTATCCGGCTGGTTCTGCGCGTGATCGGGGCGCTTTCGCGCATTCCCTTTGCGGCGGTCTACACGCAGAGCGATTACATTTGCCTGTGGATCGCCGGCTTCTATGTCCTTCTGGCGATTTTTCTGCTCGGCCGCTGCCGATGCAAGCGGGTATTCTGCGCGGCGGTTGCCGCGACGCTTGCCTGCGCCGTTGCGTTTTCCATGCTGCCGGGCGATGCCGCCCTGACTTTTACTGCTTTGAATGTCGGGCAGGGGCAGTGCCTTCTTTTGCAGCCCGGCGGCCTGACGGTCGTGGTGGACTGCGGCGGCAGCTATGCCGACGATGCCGGAGAACAGCTTGCCCGCCGCCTTCTGATGCAGGGCAAAACGCAGATCGACTTCCTTGTCCTGACGCATTTTGACGAGGATCACGTCGGCGGCGTGCCGCAGCTGCTTTCCAGAATGGAGGTTGGCGCGATTCTTGCGCCCGATCAGACGGACGACGGCGGAAACCGCGAACGGATCCTTACCGCGGCGGAGGAAGCGGGCGTTGCCGTCCGGTTCGTGCGGCAGGATGTGACGGTGGAATTTCCGACGGGACGGCTGGAGATCTTCGCGCCGGTGCGCGAGAGCGGAGACAATGACGGAATTAGTGCATTGATGTCCGTGGAAGAATATGATATACTGATTACCGGCGATATGGACGCGCGCTCGGAGCAGCTTCTGGCGGTGCGGCACGGACTGCACGATATTGAGGTGCTGGTGGCCGGGCACCACGGCTCGCGCTATTCCACGGGCAGCGCGCTTTTGCAGACGGTCACGCCGGAGATCGTCGTGATCAGCGTCGGGGAGAATTCCTACGGTCATCCCGCACCGGAGACTCTGGCGCGCATTGAAGCGTCCGGTGCGCTTGCGCTGCGCACGGACGAGGTGGGAACGATCGTGATCGAGAGGTAGAACATGGCAAAAAAGACGGAAGGCACGCAGGCCGGGTACGAACAACTGAAAAAGGACCTTGCCCAGAAGCAGCCGGGCCGTTTTTACATTTTCTACGGCGAGGAGGACTATCTGCGCCGGCACTATCTGTCCATGCTCAAAAAGCAGCTGCTCGACGAGCTGACGGAGGATTTTAATTATCACCGCCTGACGCAGGAGAACCTGTCGGCGCAGCTTCTCTATGACAGCATCGAGGCCATCCCCATGATGTCGGAGCGTTCACTGGTGCAGGTGGACGACGTCGACCTCTTCCTTTTGCCGGAGGCGGAGCGGAACAAAATTGCGGAAACGCTCTCCGACCTCCCGGACTACTGCTGTCTGGTGCTGACCTACAGCGCAACCGAGTTCAAGCCGGATAAACGCATGAAAAAGCTCTGGGATGTGATGCAGAAAAACGCCGTGCAGGTGGAATTCCGCTATCAGTCCGAGCGCGACCTGAAGGCGTGGGTCGTCCGGCACTTTCGGGCGAAAAACAAGACGATCTCCCCGCAGACCTGCGACTATCTCCTGCGCTACTGCGGCGTTTCCATGACGCATCTGGATATGGAGATCGAAAAGCTCTGCGCCTATTCTGAGGCAGGCGAGATCGTGCAGGCGGACATCGACGCGGTCGCGGAGCCGACAATGGAGGCCGTGGTGTTTGAGATCACGGACGCGATGGGGCAGCGGGATTTTTCCAGAGCGCTGCAACGGCTGGACGTGATGTTCAAGCTCCAGCCGGAGGCGATCCCCATTCTGGCCGCCATCGGCAATCAGATGCGCCGGCTCAATGCGGCGAAAACGCTGATGAACGCGGGAAAAACGGCGGACGATCTGGCACAGCTCTATTCGCTGGCGCCCTTTGCCGCTAACAAGACGATGTCGCAGGCGCGGCGGCTGTCCGAGCGGTTTTGCAGCCGGGCGGTGCTGCTGTGCAGCGATACGGATTTCAAGCTCAAACGCTCCTATGACGACCCCAAGCGTCTGCTGGAGATGCTGATCCTGACGCTTGCCGAGGAGGCGCGCCATGATTAAGCTGCGGCAGGCGATCGTCGTCGAGGGGCGGTATGATAAAAATATGCTGCGCCAGCTCGTCGATGCTCCGGTGTTTGAAACGAACGGCTTCGGCGTGATGAAAAACAAAGAGCTCGTGAGCCTCCTGCGCATGACGGCGGAGCGCCGCGGACTGATCGTCCTGACGGATTCGGACGGCGCGGGCTTTGTCATCCGCAATTATCTCAAGCGTGTGCTGCCGAAAAAGGGCGTGCTGCACGCCTACATCCCGGATGTCTACGGCAAGGAACGCCGCAAGGAGCATCCGGGCAAGGAGGGCAAGCTGGGCGTCGAGGGGATGCCGCCGGAGGTGCTTTTGCAGGCGCTGCGCGACGCAGGCGCGGAGGCGGAGCCGGACGCGCTCCGCCGGACGGAGCTGATCACCAAGGCCGATCTCTGCGCCGCGGGCTATTCCGGCGGAACGGACAGCGCGGCGCGGCGTGCGGCGCTTCTGAAGACGCTGCGCCTGCCGGAGCATATGAGCAGCAACGCGCTTCTGGACGCGCTGAACGTCCTGATGACAAGAGAAGATTTTTTGTGCAACTACGGAGAACACAATGGTTGATATTTCGGTAAAGGATCTGGTCAAATCCTTTGAAGTGGGCAGCGTCCTGCTCGACGGACTGAGCTTCGACATCCACGAGGGCGAGTGCGTCGGCATTATGGGGCGCAACGGCTGCGGCAAGACGACGCTGTTTCGCCTGCTGACCGGCGAGATCACGCCGGACAGCGGCGAGATCATGATCGCTGCAGGGAAAAAGCTGGGGCTGATCTCCCAGATTCCGCATTACCCGGCGGGCTATACGGTGGACGACGTTCTGGCGACGGCTTTCGCGCCCCTGCAGGCGATGAAGCGCCGGATGGAGGAATTGGAGCATCAGATGGCCGAGTCGGCGGACAAGGCCGTTCTGAATGAATACGACCGCCTGTCGAGCGCCTATCAGACGGGCGGCGGTTACGAGCAGGCCACGCAGACCGACAAGATCTGCAACGGCCTCGGCATCCCGCAGGCCATGCGGCCGCAGGAATTCGACCGCCTCTCCGGCGGCGAAAAGACGCGCGTCAATCTTGCGCGCCTGCTGCTGGAAAAGACGGATATTCTGCTGCTGGACGAGCCGACGAATCACCTCGACCTGCGCAGCGTCGAGTGGCTGGAGGCTTATATCAAGAAATTCAAGGGAACCGTCCTGACGATCTCCCACGACCGCTATTTCATTGATCAGGTGGTCGACCGCATCATTGAGATCCAAGCGGGCAAGGCGGAATTCTACAGCGGGAACTACACATTCTATTTGCAGGAGAAGCAGGAACGCTTCAATACGCAGCTCAAGCAATACGAGGCCGAGCAGGCGAAGCTCAAGCAGCTCGGCTTCACGCTCGAGCGCATGAAGGGCTGGGGCATCAACAACCGCGTGCTCTACCGCCGCGCGATGTCCATCCAGCACCGCATGGAGCGCATCGAAAAGACCGAGCGCCCGACGAAGGAAAAGACCCTGCGCGCCCGCTTCGGAGAAAAGGATTTCCACGGGGACGAGGTCCTGACCGTCAAGGGACTGGGCAAGCGCTTCGGCGACCGGGTGCTGTTTTCCAATGTGGATCTACAGGTCACGGGCGGAGAGCGCATCGCGCTGCTGGGCGACAACGGCACCGGCAAGACGACCTTTCTGCGCGTGCTGCTGGGCGAGGAGCCGGGTGAGGGGAAGATCCGCTTCGGCCCTTCCGTCAAATACGGCTATCTGCCGCAGGTCATCCATTTCGATCATCCCGAGCGCACGCTCTACGACACCATGCTCTATGAGAAAAACTGCACGCCGCAGGTCGCGCGCGATCGCCTCGGCGCCTTCCTCTTTTCCGGGGAGGACGTATTCAAGACGGTCGGCACGCTGTCCGGCGGAGAGCAGTCGCGCCTGCGGCTGTGTATGCTGATGGACGACAAGATCAATCTGCTGATCCTCGACGAGCCGACGAACCATCTGGACGTGGCCTCGCGCGAGTGGATCGAATGTGCGATTGAGGACTACGAGGGGACGCTGATTTTCGTTTCCCACGACCGCTATTTTGTCGACAAGTTTGCCACGCGCGTGTGGGAGCTGGAAAACGGCGGCATCCGCGACTATCCCTGCGGCTATGCGAAGTACCGCTCCATCAAGGAACACGAGGCCATGCAGCGTCCGGCCGAGAAAAAAGAAAAAGCGCCGAAGACTGCCCGCATCCTGCCGGAAAAGGAATTGCAGAAGCTGGTGCGCCGGCTGGAACGGGAGATCGGCGTGCAGGAGCAGACCGTGGCGGAGCTGGATAAGGCACTGGAGGCCGCGTCTGCGGACTATCAGGAGCTGATGCGCCTGACGGCAGAGCGCGAAGCGGCGGAAGTAAAACTGGAAGAACTTATGACGCAGTGGGAAGCCGCTGCGTCACAGATCGAAGAATAAAGGAGAATTGCCATGAGTGAAAATTGCAGCGGCAACTGTGCAAGCTGCGGCGAAAGCTGCGGAGAGCGCAAGCAGGAGAGTCTGCTTGCAGAGCTGAATGAACGGTCGAAGGTCAAAAAGGTCATTGCCGTCGTGTCCGGCAAGGGCGGCGTCGGCAAGAGCACGGTCACGGCCATGCTGGCTGCCGCGGTGCAGCGCCGCGGCCTGCGGGCCGCGATCCTGGACGCGGACATCACCGGCCCGTCCATCCCGAAGGCCTTCGGCGTGGAGGAGTGTGCGGGGGCGGAGGAAGGCTGCCTGCATCCGGCCGTCAGCAAGACCGGCATCCAGATCATGTCCATCAACCTGCTGCTGGACAACGCCAGCGACCCCGTGCTGTGGCGCGGGCCGATCATCGCGGGCGCGGTCAAGCAGTTCTGGACGGACGTCGTCTGGGAGGACGTGGACTATATGTTCGTTGATATGCCTCCCGGAACGGGCGATGTGCCGCTGACGGTGTTCCAGTCCCTGCCCATCGACGGCGTGATCATCGTCACCTCGCCGCAGGAGCTGGTTTCCATGATCGTCGGCAAGGCCGTGCGCATGGCCAATATGATGCAGGTGCCGGTGCTGGGTCTGGTGGAGAACTACAGCTACTTCCGCTGCCCGGACTGCGGCAGAGAGCATGCGATCTTTGGCGAGAGCCATCTGGCGGAAACCGCGATGAAATACCATCTGCCGGTGCTGGCGCGGCTGCCCATCGACCCGAACGTCGCCAAGGCCTGCGACTCCGGCAATGCGGAATCGCTCACCTGCGAGGAGCTGGAGCCGGTTCTGGCCGCAGTGCTTTCCAAATAGATTTCGAATTTCAAAACCAGCATACAGGCTTTATTTACAATTATGCAAGCAAAGCGGAGATGCCGTCGGCATCTCCGCTTTGCGCAGACTGTCAAAAAACCCATCCAGCCGAAAGTTTCGGAGGGAAGAATAGTGTGAAAGGGAACCGTCACACCGAGCCGCAGCGAGGCGTTTCGGAGCGCAACCGCCGCAAAGCGGCGGCACTTAGCGCGGAGATGAGTTCCCTTTCGCGTTCAATAACCCGCTTTGCGTCACGGCTGGGGAGAAGAGAACGATTGCTCCGGGAGCAGGATATCGGCAAGCTCTTCCGAAAGTGCCGTGATCCTTCCTTTTTCAAAGATGTTATCCAGCCCAGCTGACCTCAGCGCTGTGAGAAAACCGGTTCCGGCAGGAAGTTGTGCGATCGCGAGGTACTGCTCTACGCTTTGCCGGAAATCTTCTCTTGATTTTACAAAAAGCTCAAATGCGGCAAGTGAGGATGTGGCATAGCCGATGTAATAGAAAGGCTGCTGAAACACGTGAGGGATTGCCGTCCAGGCGTCTTCCGTTTTGCCGAGAGGCTGTGCGTATTTCTCGTTAGCCGCCGACCAGATATCATCGAGCTTTTCAAGCGTCAGATCGGGTGCCGTATAGCAGAGATATTCCGCCTCATTTACTGCAAAGCCCTTTGGCACAGACCGCATGATCTGAAATACTGTGCTTTGTGCCAGCGCTCTTCCGTACTCTTCATTATATGCGTCATAATAGTCATAGCACAGAAGCTGGAGCCCCTGCGACATAATCTCCTCGACATCCATCACCAGATTTGGGTCAAAGGCATCGCCTGCTCTGTAATAGAGGGCATTGTAGTGTCCGAATTCGTGAAGGATTGTTTTGTAATCGGACACCTTATTCTGCGGGTTTATAAAAATATAGGCGTCATGATAGGAGGGCAGAGCCACCGTGTAGTCTGATTGCCCCTTCGTATCGGAGAATTCTACATCATAGAGCCTGTTTCGAATCAGATGCTCCAGCGATTCGACCAGCTTTGGAGAGATATTTTCAATGCACCCTTTGAGCTTTGAAAACTTCACTTCGCCGCTGTCATGGTTTTCTTTATATGCGTCATAAACAACATCCTTGGTGACCATTCTGACATAGGCGCGATAGACGGGAATGAAGCCGGTGACGACCTCGCTTTCAATCCCCCTGATGTCCTCAATGGTATAATCCCGCCCCTTTCCCTTGGAATAGGCATAGCTTGCATAGTTTTCATGCCCGCGCAGGCGGGCGTAGGCGTTATTGGCGTTGACAAGCTCGATGTACAGCTCCTTGAAGGCCAGACTGTCCGCGCCCTGCCGGGCGAGTGTGTCATAGGTTCGCTCAAGCTCCCGGATCCTTGCTTTCAGCGCATTCTCCTCCTCGGTAACCGTGGCTGCCGCTTCAAACTTATCCGCAAGTACATCCCCAATCTGCATGCGGAGCGTGTCGGCATAGGCGGTTGAAAAGACGGAACGGAACAGCTGAACGCTTTTGCTGTATACACTGCTGTAGGAGCTTTGCATGGAGGAATAGCGCTCGGCAAGCTCTCCGTTTGAAACGTCCTGATCATAATCGTACAGCGCGAGCGCCGCGTCGGTCTTGCTGTCTTGGAGAAGATCATTTATGATCTCGTACAGCTCGCCGATTCGCTCTGCATTCCCATCAGATTCCAAAAGTGCAGCGAATTCTTGATATGCACTGTCATATGCTGCGCTGTCAAAACTGTTCCGGGAGCGCTCTTCAAGGGGAACGTCGAAATGCGGAACGCTCACGGACGCATCCTGATTCACCGGGAACGTCGATTCAGACGGAGCCGTTGTTTCCGGCTCCGAGGGAGTCGTTGGATTCGGTTCGGGAAAACCGGGGAATTTGGGGAGCAGTCCGCACCCGGTCAGGCCGTACAAAAGCGTGAGGCACAAAAGAAAAGCGGCCGTTTTTGTGAGGAACGTTTTTATCATGGTGTCTCCTTCTCCCTCCGTGGCTGTATGTAATGGACGCTGTTGTTTTTTCACTTGTTCCGCGAAAAATATAAAATGACGTTTTGCTGGAAAGAGGCCTGCCGGAGCAAGCCTCTTTTTCTTTTTGAAAGATGGAATCAATGCGTTCGGCAGCGAGCCTACAAAATCATCAAGGAGCCGTCCGACCGGAGAAGTTTCAGGCCCAGGGGTCGGCTGCCTTTGGTGTGCGCACGCCGGTCAGCAGATACTGTTCCCACAAAAACCACTTGCCGTCGCTGCCGCGCTGGCGCAGCTTGATGGGACGGGGCGCATCCGCGCCGCCACAGGGAATGAAGAGCTTCATATAGCCCTGCTCCTCGGCAGAGACGTGGTTGCTTTCAATCGTGATGCGGTACGGCTGTGATGGGGTGTAATTATTGTCTGGCGACGAACCTGCAAAATAGGTGAAGGGCAGATAGGTTTTACCGTCCCGGAAGCGGTCGTTCAGGAAGGAGATCTCCTGCCCGTTCAGCGGACGAGGGCCGCGCAGCCAGTTCAGCATCTCCGTGCCGATGCTTTTATCGGCGGCGTGGGCGCAGAGCGCGAGAACCGTAAGAGCAGCCGTTTTGAAGGGCGTGTCAAGACTCGCCTCGGGAAGCGCCTGCATCTCGGAGAGGCTTTCGGGAAGTGCTGCAAAGGTAAAGGTTTCTCTCTTGTTGCCGGCAGATTGCGCGGCGGTGGTTACCGCCTGCTGAGCTGTGCTTTTCAGTTTGTCAAAGATACTCACAAAGGGTCATTCCTTTCCGTTTTTGTTTTTCTTAACCAATACGATGATCAGACATGCAATGCCGCCGCCCACCGCAATGCCGCCGAGCGCGATCAGAATGGCCGGCAAAGGGGAAAGAGAGCCAAACCCCTTCCGGGAGACTGTGGGGGTGCTTGGCTCCAAAGGCTCAGATGCTTCGGTGCCCTTGTTGGACAGTACCGGGTTTCCCGGTGTCGTGGCTGCGGAGGAGCCTGTCAGTTCTGTGGGCTCCGTCGGAACTGAAACGCTTGAGTGGCGGGTGATGGTGGGGGTTGTTGGCTGAACCGGGGGATCCGTGGGCTTGTCGGGCGGATTCGTCGGCTGTGTGGGTGGGTTTGTGGGCTTGGTAGAAGGACTCGTCGGCTGCGTCGGCTTCGTCTGGCTGCCCGACTTCTTGACCGTTACGGGAATCACGCTGGAGTAGGCGCGGCCGCCCTTCTGCGTTTCCACCATGCAGACATAGTATCGCGTTCCGGGCGTTGTGGTATCACAGACAAGGATGGGGTAGTTTTCCTCATAGCCCTCATTTATTCCGATGGCGACGATGTCTTTCAGCTCACCCGTGGTTGTTTCGTACCAGAGATAGGAGATGACCTCGTCACCTTCTGCGGCAGTCGCATCGCAGTAGAGCTTCAAAATCTTATCCTGCTCAATGGTAACGGAGGCGGGCACGACCAGCGTCGGGGGCATGACCTGCCCGCTTACGGAGATGGTGGCAAAATGAGACACCGTGAAGTCATTCGCTCCGCTTGTTACGATGCAGAAAATGACCGCTCCGTCCAGTGCACTGCCGATGCCATTGATATAAAACACGTTACCGGTCTGATTCCAGCCATAACCTGAGCCGACAACGCCCTCCTGCCATGGATGGCCTTCGTTAAAGGAAGTCAGTGTGCAATAGTCGATACCGTGATAACGGATGTACCAGGTATAGGAAAGGTCGGTTCCGGTTGCCTCCACGCTCCACGTTGCCACGGAGTTTTCCGGGAAAATGCAATTCTGTGGCTGCTGCGTGATGATAGGAGCTTCATTCGCATAGGCCGGAAGCACCAGCACCGGCAGTATCAGTATGAGGCAAAGGATAATCGTCAGTCTTTTCATTCTAATCCCTCCGAGGTGGTTTCTATATTTGAATGGCTGATTGCTTTCTCTCTCTCGGATCGTCTGCGGATCAGAACAGGGGTCTGCCGCATTCCGGACAAAACCGCGGGGCGGATTCGCCTGCGGCCGGCATCCAGCCGCAATTTGCGCAGGCGATGCACTTGGCGGCTTCTTGCGCGTAGGAGGGGACAGACGGATTCCGGCCATAGCTTGTGGATTCAGGACGCGGCGCGGGCTTTAGCATACCGCAGTTTTCGCAGAATTTTCCTCTGTTTTGGGTGCCGCAGGAGGGACACTGCCAGACACCGCCGTTTGTTACAGCGTTTCTTTGTGAGGCACCTGCCGCCGGAGCTGCCGCCATCCGGGAATTGTCGGACGGATTGATCCGGTTGAGGTATCCGTCGCCGTCATAGACCCGGTAACGGTTATCCCGCCGCAGCAGAATGTCCGCAAGCTCGTGCATCTTTCGCTCATATTCCCGGTAAAGATCGGTATAACGGCTCTCCGGGCGATTGCCGCTGCTCAATTCCAGCTCGATCTCATCAAACCAGGGCGACTCTATACGAATTGTCATATTGAATTCATATTCGCAGGAATAGCGGCGTGGTTCATAGCTTTTCCGGTTGCCGTTTGCATCCTTATAGAAAAGCTCTTCCTTATTCTCCCGGATGTCGGTATCGACCGCGCGCACCTGAGAAAGCCGAATCAGATCCGGGTTGCCGCTGCGCCAGTTAGACAGCCCCGTAACAATGAACCGTTCACCGATGGGATCGATATACACCCTTTTGCTTCCTTCAAAGGTGAGCGTCGGAGAAAAGGAGGCAAGCTCCTTCTCGTTTTCCGCGCGGTAGGCAAGCTGATTTTTGATATCCTGCACCGTTGAATGGCGGCGCTCGCTGAAAAACGGCGACAGCTTTCTTGCGCAATCCTTACAGAGATTTCCGTCCTCCAGCTTGCGGTTTCCGAGAAGCCCGATCTTTTCTCCGCAGATATCGCAGTATTTTTTGTCAAACAACCCCATGTCAAGAACCTCCTGTTATTCTTTGCCTTAATGAGAGAAAAATGCGATGGCTTTAAGATGCGCGTAATATTGCAGACGCTACTGCTGTAAAATGGTTTTCAGCAGGGTAAGCAGTTCACTTTCGCCTCTGCCGTCATATTTTGTCGAAAGCAGCGTCCCGTCCGAAAGATACCAGCTCACGCTCAGCAGGCTGGAGGTTTCGTCGTAGGCTTCATCTCCGGCCGGCTCCGCGTAGGCGCAGTGGGGCTCACTGCGGAGACATTGCTCGATGCGCAGGCGCTGCTCGTCCGTCAGCGGCAGACCTTCACGGCTGACGCGCAGATCGCCGTCCGGATCCAGATATTTCCCGGAAAATGTATGGCCGTCCTCTCCCCGGTGCAGGTCAAAGACAAAGCACTCATATTCATTTGAGGCGCTTTGTCCCCAACTGAGGCTGTTGAGCGCTGCGTCCCCGGGGATGACCGGCAGCTCGTTTCGCTCCGGCGGAAAGGGATTCTCCATGCCGCCCCGATCCATGATCCGATTCGTGACAAAATGACGGTAGAGCTGCACTGCGACAAGAATCGTTACGGTCAGAGCCAGAAAAGCTAGCAGGATCACAAGCAAAAGTTTCATTGTCTTTTTCATTTGCAGTTTTAATGGAAGCTCCGTTCTCAGCCGAAGCTGACCACCGACCAGCCGTCGTTCAGCGCGTCATAGGCATAGACCAGATTATCGCAAACGGCATAGAACTGTTCACAGACAAACTGCTCGGAATGCTCCGTGCCGAGTGCGAAGATGAAACACTCGCGTCCGTCGACCTCCTGCATATCGCCGGTATAGAGCAGCGTCATTCCGGCATCGAGCGCGTCGCGAACCTCAGCAATACCGTAGAGAATTTCCGTGGCGATCTCGATGTTCTTCGAATCCGTGCCGTCGCCATAGTCAGTGAAATCAAAAACGCCGGCGACCTCCTGTAAACGGCCGTTTTCCATTGAAAGCGAGGGCTGGAACTGAATGGCGCCGCCGCCGTCTGTGACGGAAATCATTACATTGGAGTAAATCTCACTGAGATTGCAGCGCAGCAGGAGAACTTCGCCGGGCTTTCCTTCAAAGAGGGGAACGCTTCTGTCCACGATCAGTTCGCCCTGCTCCGAGGGCTCTGCGGCGTATACGGTAATGGTTCCGACCTCGCAGGGCGGTACGATGGCATAGGCTTCCTGGCCGTCAGTCATAAAGCACTCGCCGAGATTCAGGAAGGGATACTGTTCGGCAAGAGGGTGCGATTCAACAAAGATGGTGAAATCCGCCATGCTGAGCTCACTGCTCACATAGCCGAGAGAGGCAACGCCGGCAACAGCGCCGCTGGCAGCAATGCGCTCCTGCAGCTCCTTCAGGGACTGATCCCATGTATTTGCAGGCTCCGAATCCGTGGGGGCAGGATCCGTAGACTCCGGCGCCAGACTGCTGTCCGGCACGCTGGAGGAGGGGGCGGTACTCTCCGTCGGCACGGTGGGAAGGGGAAGCGGAAAGCCTTCACAGCCGCTCAGCAAACTAAGCATGAACAGCAGGAAAATGAGAAAAGAAACGGTTTTTTTCATGGTGATGTCCTCCTGTTTCCGGGTGTTTTGCCTTCCGAAAAACGGCAACACCGTTACCGCCTTTCGGAAGGGGGCCGACATGAGCCCATTTCCGGCGGGCGGGGACGGAGAAACCGCCCCCCGCCGTATATGAAAAGCTGCGTTTAGTTATCCTTTCTGCGCTTCATGGAAACGGCGCAGACCGCCGCGCTTCCGCCGCAGACGACCAGCAGAGTGAACCACAGAAGAAGACTTGCGGTGTCGCCGGTCTTGGGAGAATTGGACTTGTTGAGCGTATAGGTGTTCTCAAAAACCATCTTTTCCACGGGAGTTTCCTTGAATCTGCAGAAGGTGCCGTCTGCCGTGGTTTCCGTGTATGCTGCGTGGATGGTCAGAACATATTCCTGCTTTTCCGGATCGTATTCAGGGTTTATATGCCAGATGGCTTCGGAATATGTCCAGTTTTTCTTATCCTCCTTGACCTCTCGGACGAAGAAGCCCTCGCAGACCAGATCATGGATCATGGAACGCGGCCCCTTGAGGATCAGCTTGCCGTCAAAGTCGCCCTTGCCGTTTGTAGTAACGGTTGCGGTATAGAGTTCCTCCTTGATTGCCTCCATGCTGCCGACGCCGATCTCGAAAATCTCCAGCTTGAAGGTTTCCTCGCCGGGAG
>UQWH01000031.1 GCA_900544705.1 uncultured Eubacteriales bacterium
GCCGTGGTTGCGTCGGCAATCACCTGACCGCCGCAGGAATTGCAGGCGTAGACGCGCATTCCCTCTTCCTCGCCGGCCTGCCACTGGCTGCCAGCTCTGGTGTTCCAATTCATCTCGTCGGGCGTTTCTTCCTTCAGAACCTCGTCATAGTTCTTGAGGGTTTCCATCTCGAATTCCGTGTCGCAGTAGGGACACTTCATTTTCTGAATGCTGCTGTCAAACTCGATCTTGCCCCCGCAGCATGGGCACTTGTACTCCAAAACCTGCGCCATAATCGCACCTCTCTTTAAAATTGGCTGCGCAGGGGCAGAGCCGCCCGCGCAGCCATCGTTTTATGGATTACTGTACGTCGTTTTCGTCAAAGGGGTCGCCGCACTGCGGGCAGAACTTGGGCGGATGCTTGGGGTCCGCAGGCTCCCAGCCGCACTTGTCGCAACGATACAGGGGCGCTCCGGCGGGCTTTGGCTTGCCGCATTCCATGCAGAACTTGCCCTTGTTCACCGCACCGCAGGAGCAGCTCCAGCCTTCCCCGGCGGCGGGCTTCGGCTTGCCGCATTCCAGACAGAACTTGCCCGTATTTACGGTGCCGCAGGCACAGGTCCAGCTCTCGGCAGGCGCGGGCTTCGGCTTGCCGCACTCGCGGCAGAATTTGCCGGTGTTGCCCGACGCGCCGCAGGCGCAGCTCCAGCCCTGTACCGGCGCGCTCTGGGGCGCGGGCTGCTGGTACTGCTGTTGCTGCTGACCGGCCATCTGGTAGAGCGACTGGTTGTTCATGCCGCCCGCCATTTGCGCCATATTCATCCCCATGAAGCCCATCATCGCGCCGCCCTGGTTTCCGGCGGCGGTCTTCATTGCCTCAGCCTGCGCCTCGGTAATCTTCGCGGCGGCAAGGCCGGGATCGCGCAGGGTGGCCATCTTCTGCAGATCGGAGATCTGCTTGAGCTCATCCGGCGGAACCTCCGTGGAGAGAATATTGACCTCCTTGATCTCGATGCCGCGGTCTTCCAGCCATTTCTGGGTGAGGTTCTTCTTCAGCTCCTCGGCCAGCTCCGGCTCATGATCCGCAACCTGAGACGGGCGCAGCTCCAGCCGCGACAGCGCTGCCAGCGACGGACGCATGGCGGCGATGAATTCTTTTTTCATCGTTCCGTCGAGATCCTTGCGGCTGTAGGATTCCTCTACATTGCCCGCAATGTTGCTGAACAGCATGATGGGGTCGACGACCTGATAGTTATACGAACCGTGGCAGGACAGATGTACATCCATGTCGAGGCCGATGTTGCGGTCGACGGCGCGGAAGGTGATGGGCGTGGCGGTGCCGAACAGATTGTCCTTGATCAGCTTGGTATTGAAGAAATAGACCTGCTGCGTGCGTCCGGTGTGCCCGCCGAAGGAGATGCGGCGGCCGATGGTCTTGAAGGTCTTGACGACATTCTGGCCGAGGCTGCCGGAAAAGATGCTCGGTTCTGCGGAGGAATCAAAGACGAAGGGGCCTGCTTCTGCGGTAAATTCCACAACGGCGCCATTGTCCACAATGGCCATCGCCTGACCCTTATTCACAATAATCAGCGAGCCGTTGGAGATGACATCGTCTATGTTGTTGTTTCTCGTGTTGCCCTTGGTGCTCTTGTGGCCCTTGACGATTAGAACGTCATCAGGCATGGAGGGACATTCAAAGAACTCCAGATACTGGTCCTGAATAACCTGCCTTGTAGCATCGATCGCTACCCGGATAAGTCCCATACTGTTTCTCCTTTCATCCTGCGTGCTTATTTCTGCGCGGAACACGCCGTTCTGGTTTCATTATATCAGAGTTTCATAAGTTTTACAACACATTTCTTTCGCTTGCCAAACCCACCTTTTTGCGGTATGATGAAGGAAAAAAGGAGGTACAGCCATGGAACGGATCCTGATCGTGGAGGACGAGGCGGCCATCGCGGATTCGCTGGCGCGTTTTTTGCAATCAGAGGGCTTCTCCGTGCAGACGGCGTCCGGACAGACCGAGGCGCTGGCGGCGATAGAGAAAGCGGAATTTGATCTCGTTCTGCTCGACGTGGGGCTGCACGACGGCAACGGCTTTTCCGTCTGCTCGGCGGTCAAGCAGCGCAGTAAGAGCGCCGTGATCTTCCTCAGTGCGTCGGGCGACGAGTTCAGCGTCGTCACCGGTCTGGAGCTGGGCGCGGACGACTATATCGCAAAGCCCTTCCGTCCGCGGGAGCTGCTCTCGCGCATCCGCAGCGTCCTGCGGCGCACCGGGCGGAGCACCTCCGTGCTGACGGCCGGCGCCGTGCGCGTGGACACCGACCGCGCCGCCGTGACAAAAAACGGGCAGGAGGTCTTTCTCTCCGCGCTGGAATACCGGCTGCTGCTGGTCTTTCTGAACCACCGCGGACAGACCCTCAGCCGCACGAAGCTGCTTGAGGAGATCTGGGACGTGGCGGGCGACTATGTCAACGACAACACCCTGACGGTCTACATCAAGCGCCTGCGCGACAAGCTGGAGGACGACCCGCAGGAACCCACGCTCATCCGCACCGTGCGCGGCGTGGGCTACCGTCTGGAGGAGCCGCCATGCTGAAAAATCCGGAGCTGCGCCGGGCGCTTCTTCTGTGTGTGCCGCTGGGCGCGGCGGGGACGGCGGCGGCGTTTTTCTTCAACCGGCGTGCAGGCATCGTCACAGGTGCGCTGTGTCTTGTATTTCTGCTGATTTTTCTTCTGGATGCGCACCGCCGCTACCGTGGCATGGCGCGCCTGACAGACGATCTGGATGCCGTCCTGCACGGCAGGCCGGGCGTGACCTTCGCGCAGTACACCGAGGGCGAGGTGAGCCTGCTGCGCAGCCAGCTTCAGAAGCTGATCGTCCGCCTGAACGAGCAGGCCGCCCAGCTCCAGCAGGAAAAAACGCAGCTGGCCGAGGCCATGACGGACATCTCCCACCAGATCCGCACGCCGCTGACGGCGGTCAATCTGCTGCTGGCCGAGCTTTCCTCGGCCGGACCGGAGGCGCGGGAGGCCGCCGTGTTCGCCCTGCGGCAGCAGATGGGACGCATCGACTGGCTGGTCAATTCTCTTCTGAAGCTGGCAAAGCTGGACGCGGGGACGGTACGGCTCCAAGCGGAGCCCGTTGCGCTGGAGGCGCTGATCCGGCGGGCGGCAGAGCCGCTTGCCATCCTGATGGACGTCAAGGGGCAGACGTTGGAGGTTCATGCCTCCGGCAGCGTGGTCTGCGACCCGCAGTGGACGGCGGAGGCGCTGGGCAACGTGCTGAAAAACTGCACGGAGCATATGGAAAACGGCCGCATCACCGTCACGGCAGAGGAAAACGCCGTGTGCGCCTGCATCCGCATCCGCGACGAGGGCGGCGGGATAGACCCGGAGGATCTGCCGCATCTGTTCGAGCGCTATTACAAGGGAAAGAACGCCTCGGCGCAGAGCGTGGGCGTCGGGCTGGCGCTGTCGCGCTCCATCATCGCGGCACAGAACGGCACCATCAGCGCCGCGAACCGCCCGGACGGCGCGGAATTCTGCATCAAATTCTACCGGACGATCGTATAAAAAACCCGCCGCAGTGCGGCGGGGCTGGTGATCAGCAGACGGTTTCGATCTTGATCAGATTCGTATTGCCGGAGGTGCTGTTCGTAATACCGCCGGTCATGACGACGTTGTCGCCCGACTGCAATCGGAACAGCTTGCGCGCTGTGCGCAGCGCGTGGTAGAACAGGACGTCCGTGGAATTGAACTGCTCGCTCAGCACGGGAAGCACGCCCCAGGACAGCGCCAGCTTATACCAGACCTTCTTGGTCGTGGCCATGCCGATGATGTCCACCGGCGCGCGGAAGCGCGACACCATGCGCACCGTCATGCCCGACAGGGAGCTGACCACGATGGCCTTGGCATGAATGTCGATGGCCATGCAGCAGGTGGAATGGGACACCGCGTCCAGAACGCTCTTGATCTCGAAATCCGTGTTCTTGAAGCGCTTTTCGTAGCTGATGTGCTTTTCCGTTTCCTCCGCGATGGACGCCATGGTCTCCACCGCCTTGACCGGGTATTTTCCCGCAGCCGACTCGGCCGAGAGCATGATGGCGCTGGTGCCGTCATAGACGGCGTTGGCGACGTCGGAGATCTCCGCACGGGTGGGGCGGGGATTGTGGATCATGGATTCGAGCATCTCCGTGGCGGTGATGACGCGCTTGCCCAGCAGGCGACACTTGGTGATCAGATATTTCTGGATGGCCGGCAGCTCCGTGAAGGGCACCTCCACGCCCAGATCGCCGCGGCCGATCATGATGCCCTCGCAGGCCTCGCAGATCTCCTCGATGTGATCCACGCCGCTGCGGTTTTCGATCTTGGCGATCACGTCGATGTGCTCGCCGCCGTGCGCGGCAAGGAAGTTTTTCAGGTCAAGCACATCCTGCTTGCGCGAAACGAAGGACGCCGCGACGAAATCCACGTCGTTTTCGATGCCGAAGAGCAGATCGTCCCTGTCCTGTGTGCTGAGGTATTCGTGGTCGAACACCTTGCAGGGGAAGCTCATGCTTTTGCGGTCGGAGAGCTCGCCGCCGTTTTCAACGCGGCAATGGATCTCCGTGCCCTCGATGGCCGTCACCTGGAAGCTCACAAGGCCATTGTTGACCAGAATCGTGTCCCCGGCGCGGAGATTCTGCGGCAGGCCTGCATAGTTCACGCCGACGATGTGCTCATCGCCCACGATGTCGCGGGTGGTGAAGGTGAATTCCGCGCCGTCGGCCAGCTGGACGCAGCCCTTCTCAAAGGTGCGGATGCGGTATTCCGGCCCCTTGGTGTCGAGCATAATGGCGATCGGCAGACCCAGCTCCTCGCGGACGCGCTTGATCATGTCGATCTTTTCCTGATGCTCGGCATGCGTCGAGTGGGAAAAGTTCAGCCGCGCGACGTTCAGCCCCGCCCGGCACATGGCGGCAAAGGTCTGCTCGTCGCTGCTCGCAGGCCCGATGGTGGCAATGATCTTTGTTTTTCTCATAATGGCCTCGTTTCTGTGGGTTCGTCAGTTCCGCTTCTGGCTGCAAGCCGTCCGGCTGCTTTTCAAAAGTACATGGATGATCAGCATGACAGCAACCGTTTTTCACCCCTCCATCTGCAAAAATGACGTAAAAAAAGACTTCATCCCGCCGCGAACGCGGCGCAGACGGAGTCTGTCGTGACCGGGACGGCCACGGAAAACAAAAAAGACAGAACCCACCGGTTCTGTCCGAAAATGCCCCGCAGCACTCCCCGCCGGAAAACCGGCGATCAGCAGGAATAGGACGCTTCAAAAGCTCCTATGACAGACTCCACCGCTCCTGCTAACTATTATAGTCTATCACGCGCGGGCGCGGTTGTCAACCGAAAAGCCGAAAACACGGCAGACAAAGATCCCCGCGTCTGCGACCACATTCGATAAAATAAGAACGAATTGTTAATTTTTTTCCATTTGCAGTCTAACAGGCGAAAAACTGCAAAAATTCACTGGAAATCTGCCGCCGCCTGTGGTATAATGCTATCCGGTGGACATTGGCTTTCACCAATCGTTCCTTAAATTACTGCCGCCCTGCGGCAGATATCATGATCAGGAGGAAACACATATGGAAACCTATGGTCTGGAAAAACTGGGCATCATCGCCCCCAAGGCCGTTTACCGCAACCTCGGCCCTGCACAGCTCACCGAAGCAGCGCTCCGGCGCGGCGAAGGCAAGCTGAGCAACACCGGCGCTCTGGTCGTCACGACCGGCAAGTACACCGGCCGTTCGCCTAACGACAAGTTCATCGTCGACACCCCCGCTGTCCATGACGACATCGCATGGGGCAAGGTGAACCGTCCCATCTCCAAGGAAAAGTTTGACGCCATCAAGGGCAAGCTGTGCGCTTACCTGCAGGGCCGCGAAGTCTTTATCTTCGACGGTTTCGCAGGCGCAGACCCCAAGCACACCAAGAAGTTCCGCATCGTCAACGAGCTGGCTTCCCAGAACCTCTTCATCCATCAGCTTCTCATCCGTCCGACCGCGGAAGAGCTGGCCTCCTATGGCGAAGCGGACTACACCGTCATCGCCGCCCCCGGCTTCAAGTGCGATCCTGAGATCGACGGCGTTCATTCCGAAGCTGCCATCATGATCGACTACGAGGCACACCTCATCGTCATCTGCGGCTCCCAGTACTCCGGCGAGATCAAGAAGAGCGTATTCTCCACCATGAACTATGTTCTGACCAAGGAGAACATCCTGCCCATGCACTGCTCCGCCAACATGGATCCCGAGACCCATGAGACCGCTGTCTTCTTCGGCCTGTCCGGCACCGGCAAGACCACTCTGTCCGCCGACCCGAACCGCAAGCTCATCGGCGACGACGAGCACGGCTGGGCTGACGACGGCATCTTCAACATCGAGGGCGGCTGCTACGCAAAGTGCATCAACCTCAAGGAAGAGAACGAGCCCGAGATCTATCATGCCATCCGCTTTGGCTCCCTGGTCGAGAACGTCGTCATGAACGACGAGACCCGCGAGTTCGACTTCGACGACGGCAGCCTGACCGAGAACACCCGTGTCGGCTACCCGATCAACTACATCTCCAACGCTGCCATTCCCGGCGTCGGCGGCATCCCCAAGGTCGTCATCTTCCTGACGGCTGACGCTTTCGGCGTCCTGCCCCCGATCTCCCGTCTGGACGAGAACGCTGCCATGTATCACTTCGTGACCGGCTTCACCTCCAAGCTGGCCGGCACCGAGCGCGGCGTCACCGAGCCGCAGCCCACCTTCTCCACCCTGTTCGGCGAGCCCTTCATGCCGATGGATCCGTCCGTCTATGCTGAGATGCTCGGCAAGCGCATCCGCGAGAGCGGTGCGAAGGTCTATCTGGTCAACACCGGATGGGCCGGCGGCAGCGCCGCTTCCGGCGCAAAGCGCATGAAGCTGGCTTATACCCGCGCCATGGTCACCGCTGCCCTCAACGGCGACTTCGACCACATCGAATTCAAGCATCACGATGTCTTCAACGTTGACTATCCCACCAGCTGCCCGAACGTCCCCGACGAGATGCTCGACGCACGCGGCCTGTGGGCTGACAAGGCTGCTTACGATGCACAGGCAAACAAGCTGGCCACCATGTTCGCAGAGAACTTCGCAAAGAAGTATCCGAACATGCCCGCTTACATTGCTGAAGCAGGCCCGAAGGCGAAGTAAGTGTCCCCCAAACCCCGTCCCCATTTTGAGGGACGGGGCTTTGTGATGTCCTTTTGGTGCAGGCCGAAGGGCTTTCGGCGGCCGCAGCGCTGTCTGAAACGATTTTTCCCCCGTCCGTTCCCGAGCGCGCATTTTACGTGAAAAACGTAAAAGGGTGGCTATTTTGCGCTGCTCGTCGTAATGGAATGCCCGTGGCTCTTTGAGCCACGGGCAGCAGAGGTATTTATGGAATTCTTTCGCCGCCGTCGGCCATCCGCAGATCTTTCCGCGGCATCGGCGGGCGTCGGAAGCAGTAGCATCCGCTTCTGATGGTTTCAGAATACCAGACAATCATGGAAAAACTGTGAACAGACTTTGAAAAAAGAAATAATCATGCAAGCGCCGCCCGATAAAAGACGTCAATGCGCTGCATCAGCTCCCGCCAGACACCGCCGGTGATGGATTTATCTACACCGGCGTGAAATTCTGCCCGGACGTCCTGCGGGATCTCGCCGCCGTATGTGTCATAAAGCGCGGCATAGTCCCGGTTAATCTGCGCAACATAATCCGTGTATTCCTGCGTGTGCGGGCGCAGCAGGCTCATATGATCCTCGCCCTCCAGCAGCAGAATTTCCACTTTCGGATTCGTCAGTTTCTCCCGCTGCGCGGAAAGCGCCGCGCCGTCCGGCCGGACGGTCGTGTCCGCCAGACCCTGCACGATCAGGATGGGCACAGCGCAGCCGTTCACCGCATCGACTGCGGAGCCGTTTGCTGCGCTGCCGAACAGCACCCACTGGTGCAGCAGCACAAAAGGCGCGCCCAGGTAAGCGGCCGGTCCGCAGTAGTCGCTTGCCGTTTCGCACATCATTTTCATGGGCACAGCATAGCCCGACAGACTGACCGACGCGGTCACATCGTGGTCATAGGCCAGAATTTCCGCTGCGGCGTAGCCGCCCCAACTGTGACCAAACAGCAGGAGGGGCAGCCCGGACAGGGCGGAATCCTCTTCGACGCAGTTCAGTGCCGCGTCCAGATCCAGCACGGACTGGGACAGGCCGACCGTCGTTTTGCCCTGCGAAGCGCCGGTGCCGGTGGCGTCGTAGGTAAACACGCTGTACCCCTGATCGACAAACCACATTGTCTGCGGCAGATAGGTTTCCGCCGTTGCGCCGAGGCCGTGAGAGATCACGACGAGCGCCTCGCCCGGCTCGCCGTAGACCCAGCCGGTGAGAAGATTTTCACCGGAATAGAAGCGCAGCTCCCTGCGGGGATAGTCCTGCGCCACATCCGCGTAGAGCGGCCATGCACTGACCGTCTGCGCGTCCACGCGGTGAAATTCCGCGGAAAAGACGATATGCGTCGCGGCGACGGAGCCGCAGACATAGACGAGCAGCACTGCTGCGATCAGAATTTTCCACTTTCTTTTCATGCGATTTTTCCTTTCCCGCGTTGTGTAATCCAGTATACCACGCGGGGTTTCAAATGTCAAACACGGCAAATTCCTCCGTTCCCACGGAGTCCATAGAGAGGAGAACGAAGATGAAATATGTATTTGTATTGGGCGGCGTCGTGTCGGGTCTCGGCAAGGGCATCACCGCCGCATCTCTGGGCCGTCTGCTCAAGGCCAGAGGGTATGCGGTGACCATGCAGAAGTTCGACCCGTATTTCAACGTCGACCCCGGCACAATGAACCCCATCCAGCACGGCGAGGTCTTCGTGACCGACGACGGCGCGGAAACCGACCTCGACCTCGGCCACTACGAGCGTTTCATCGATGAAAAGCTCAGCCGCGTGTCCAACGTCACCGCAGGCCGCATCTACCGCACCGTTCTGGAGCGTGAGCGCCGCGGCGATTTCGGCGGCGGCACCGTGCAGTTCATCCCCCACATCACCGACGAGATCAAGCGCCGCTTCTACCGCGGCGACGGCAATAAGGTCGCCATCATCGAGGTCGGCGGCACCGTGGGCGACATGGAAAGCGCCCCCTTCCTGGAAGCCATCCGTCAGTTTCAGAACGAGGTTGGAAAGCAGAACGCCATCATCCTGCTTGTCACACTGATTCCCTATCTCAAGGCCTCCGGCGAGATGAAGACCAAGCCCACGCAGGGCAGCGTCCGTGAGCTTCAGGGCATCGGCCTGCGCCCGGACGTGCTGGTCTGCCGCTCGGATTATCCGCTCACGCAGGACATCCGCGACAAGCTGGCGCTGTTCTGCAACGTCGAGCCGAGCCACGTGCTTCAGAATCTGGATGCGGAGATCCTCTATCAGGTGCCGCTGATGATGGAGCACGAGCATCTGGCGGACGTCGTCTGCGAGAGCCTCGGCCTGGAAAACCGCACGCCCGACCTTGACCAGTGGCGCGAGATGTGCGCCCGCTGGATGCACCCGGAGAAGTCCGTCGAGGTCGCGCTCGTCGGCAAATATACCAAGCTGCATGACGCCTATATCAGCGTGGTTGAAGCGCTCAAGCACGCGGGCGTCGCCCATCGCACGGATGTGCGCATCCGCTGGGTGGATTCCGAAACCGTGACGCCGGAAAACGTCGCGGAGGTCCTCAAGGGCGTGTCCGGCGTGCTGGTGCCCGGTGGCTTCGGCAGCCGCGGTATCGACGGTATGCTCTGCGCCATCCGCTACGCCCGCGAAAATAAGATTCCCTATCTGGGTCTGTGCCTCGGGATGCAGCTTGCCATCGTGGAATTCGCCCGCGACGTGCTGGGCCTGAAGGACGCGCACAGCATCGAGCTGATGCCCGACACCATGCACCCCGTCATCCACCTGATGCCGGAGCAGGAGGGCGTGCTTGATCTTGGCGGCACGCTGCGCCTCGGCTCCTATCCCTGCAAGCTCGCGCCGGGCAGCAAGGCGCACGAGCTCTACGGCGCCGACCTCATCCATGAGCGCCACCGCCACCGCTACGAGGTCAACAACGACTACCGCACCGCACTGACGGACGCCGGAATGTCGCTGTGCGGCCTGTCTCCGGACGGCCGCATCGTGGAGATGCTGGAGCTGCCGGAGCATCCCTTCTTCCTTGCGACGCAGGCACACCCGGAGTTCAATTCCCGCCCGAACCGCCCGCACCCGCTCTTCCTTGGCTTTGTGGGCGCAGCCGTTGAGAAACAGGAGAAAACGAAATGATCCAGCATATTGTCATGTGGAAATTCCGCGAGGGGACCGAGGCGCAGGCCGAGGAATTCCTGACCCGTCTGGCCGCACTGGATGGGCAGATCGAGTGCATCCGCTCCATGGCCGTGCGGCGCAGCGCCGTTCCGGGCAGCGCCTATGACGCGGTGCTGGTGTCGGAATTCGACACGCTGGAGGACGTCGCACGCTATAAGAACGACCCGCGTCATGTGGCCGTTTCTTCGCTGTGCAAGGAGATCCGCACCGACCGCCGCGCCATCGACGTGACGATCTGATGTGGTATGTCTACGTGCTGCGCTGCGGCGACGGCACGCTCTACACCGGCACGACGGACGACGTTGCCCGCCGTCTGGCGGCGCACCGCGCCGGAAAGGGCGCGAAGTACACGCGCGGCCGCGGCCCGCTGGAGCTGCTCTATACCGAGCAGTGTCCCGACCGCTCGGCGGCGCTCCGCCGGGAGTACGCGATCAAGCAGCTTTCCCGGGAGGAAAAACTGCACCTGATCGGAAATACGGAACCATAAGTCAAAACCACCGGCTCAGCCGGTGGTTTTGACTTTGCTGTAGGGATGGGAACATCCGTGCGCGGCCTGCGGCAGGCTGGGCGATCGGAAGCTGTCTCAGCCTTTTTGTGGCTGCCGAGCTTCACCCACACCATTGCACCGCTGCACATAAAGCAGGGCTCACAGCTGGAATAGAGGGTGTATTCGTGCAGGTCGGTGATGGCGGTCCGGGCGCAGAACTCCCGGATCAGCCCTGCCTCGCCGTGGAAGGTGGGGTCATGCTTCGTGTAGATCTGATTTTCATTGGAGAAGACGATCTTGCCGTCCTTTACCAGCACCGCGCCGAAGGGCTCGTTGCCATGCTCTGCGGCCAGCTTGGAAAGGCGGATGGCCTCGCGCATGAAGGTCTCATCCTCCGGCAAGGCATCGTCCGTCAAAGCGGATTCCACATCCGCTGTGGTGATGAGGGCGCCATGCTGCAAGTAGTAGATGGCCCGCAGCGCGCTCTCATGGGCTTCCTTGGAATAACCGGCCACGGCATCTTTAACCACATGGATATGATAGTCGTTCTGATGGGCGTCCACCGCCGTATAGTGGATGCAGACATCCGTCAGCCCGCCGGTCAGATAGAGGGTGTCCACGCCAAGGCCCTTCAGCAGGATTTCAAGATCGGTGGCGAAGAACGCGCTGTAACGGCGCTTGGAGATCAAATATTCGCCCTCGATGGGGTAGGTCAGCTTGGCGTAGTCGTTTTCCGGGCGGTTTTCCACGCAGTGGATGCCCTCGGAGCCGTCCAGCTCCCGGCCGAAGTCCACCATGTCAGGACGGCGGCACTCCTTGATCTGAATGACGGGCAGCTTCTTTGCCCGGAATACATCCAAGACCCGCTTGCCGTTGCGAATGACGGCCCATCTGGGGTCATTCATGTTGTTTTCGTTCATTTCCATGAAATCTTCCTGCTGGATGTCGATGACCAGCAGGGCGCAGTTTTTCTCCAGTTTCATTATAAAACCTCCGTGATTTGATTATTATTTGTGAAATCACGGAGAAAGCTAATACCGATCCATGTTCTTTCCAAGGGCTTCGCGCATCAAGAAAACCTTCTCCTGCACTTTGCAACGCAACTTCTAATTCTATTTTACCACATCGCCCTGAAAAATACGACGGCAGCCGCGGCGGGAAAACCGCTGCGGCTGCCGTATGATTTATGCCTCCGTCCTCGGGAAGCAGACGGTGATACGCGTGCCCTTGCCCGGCTCGCTTTGCAGGTCGATCGTGCCGTGGTGATACTGCACGGCGTGCTTCACAATGGAAAGTCCCAGACCGGTGCCGCCGGAGGCCTTGGAGTGGCTCTTGTCCGCGCGGTAGAAGCGCTCGAAGATCCGTCCCTGATGCTCCGGCGCGATGCCGATGCCGGTATCTGTTACCGTGACTTCCGCGCTCTGTGCGTCAGACTCCACACGGACCTCGACGCTGCCGCCGTCAACGTTGTACTTTACGGCGTTGTCGCAGAGGTTGTAGATGATCTCGTAGAGCAGCCGGCGCACGCCGGTCAGCTCCGCAGGCTCGCCCTGCACGGTGATCTTCACGTGCTTTTTCTCCGCCGCGCTCTGCACATCGTTTGCGGCCTCCTGTGCCGTGGTCAGCAGATCGACCGGCTCCATGGGCATCTCGTCGCCCTCGTCGAGCTGCGACAGGCGGATGATGTCCCCGATCAGGGTGACCAGCCGCTGCGCCTCGGAGCGGATATGTCCGACAAAGCGTGCGGTGTCCTCCGGCTTGACCATGCCGTTTTCCAGCAGCTCCGCGCTGCCGATGATGCCCTGCAGGGGCGTTTTCAGCTCGTGGGAAACATTGGCGGTGAATTCGCGGCGGTTCTGCTCGGCCTCCTCCTGCTCGGTGATGTCGAAGGTCAGAATGACCGCGCCGCCGGACTCGATGCGCGTCAGGTCGAGCTGGTAGATGCGCGCACTACGGTGCATCCGGAAGGCGCTGTGCCCGCTGCGCATGGCCTCCTCGATCGCCGCGCTCATCTCAACACCGCGCTCAACGGTCAGGAAATCCTGCCCGATGCAGGACGAATCCGCGTGGAACAGCTCCTGCGCCGCCGGGTTGATGCTCAGGATCGTCCAGCGGTCGTCCAGCAGCACCAGCCCCTCCTGCATGCTGCGGGTGATCTGGGAAAACTCGTTGGTCCTGCGCTCCAGCTCGCGGAGCTGGCGGTCGATCTGGTTGCGTTGGCAGTTGATGCGGCTCAGAAGCGGCGCCAGCTCCTCATAGGAATCGTTGTCCAGAGGGTGCTCCAGATCAAGGTCGTTCAGCGGCTCGACGATGTGCTTTGAGAGCTGCCGCGCCAGCACGCCCGAGAGGATCAGCACCAGAAGCAGCAGCAGGATGATGGGCTGCAGCATTCCCACGACCAGTACCCACACCGTCGCGCGGCTGACCGAAATACGCAGCACCGTGCCGTCGTCCATGCGGCGGGCGTAGTACATGGTTTTTTCCAGCAGCGTGGAGGAATAGCGGACGCTTTCGCCCTCGCCGTTTGCCAGCGCGTCCCGAATTTCGGCACGATCCGCGTGGCTGGGCAGAGAAGCGGCGTCGGCCTTGGTATCATAGATCACGGTGCCGTCCGCAGCGACCCACGTCAGGCGGTAGCGGGTATCGGCGACTTTGGATAGATAGCTCTCGCCCTCCGTTTCGACTGCGGCGGCCGCAAGGCTGAGGTCATCGTGGATCTGCCGCTCCTGCGCGTCCGCGGAGAAGCGGTACATGCACGCCACAACGACCACAAGGCTGGCCAGCAGCACAACTGCCGATACCAGCAGAATGGAACGAAAAATTTTCTTTGTCACGCTTCACCCTCCAAGCGGTAGCCCACGCCGCGCACGGTCTCGATGCGGTCGCCATAGGCGCCCAGCTTCTGCCGCAGGGTACGCACGTGCATATCCACCGTGCGGCTCTCGCCGCAGTAGTCCGTGCCCCAGACCTCCTCCATCAGTTTGTCGCGCGTGAACACGATGCCGGGTTGGGACAAAAGGAGCTTCAGCAGTTCAAATTCCTTGAAGGTCAGGGCGACCTTTTCTCCGTCGGCTGTGACGGTGTGGCCGTCCAGATTGACCACAAGGCCGCCGGTCTGGAGCAGATGCTCCACCCTCTGCGGCTTTGCGCGGCGCAGCACCGCCTTGACGCAGGACACCAGCTCCATCACACCGAAGGGCTTGACCAGATAGTAGTCCGCGCCGAGGTCGAGGCCGTGTACCTTATCATACTCCGCGCCCTTGGCCGTGGCCATGACCACGGGGATCGCGCGCAGGCGCTCGGACGCCTTCATGCGGCGCAGCAGCTCTACGCCGTCCACGCCGGGCAGCATCACGTCCAGCACGACCAGCTCCGGAAGCTGCGTCTGCTGCAAGGCATCCCAGAAGGCCGTCCCGTCGGCAAAACCGGCGGCCTCGAAGCCGCTGGATTGCAGGGCGTACACCTCGATGTCACGGATGCTGGCATCATCCTCCACGCACCAGATCACGCTCACCCCTCCTTATGCACACCGGTCACGGAGAACATCACCCACTCGGCAATATTCACCGCGTGATCGCCGATGCGCTCGAAATATTTTGCGATCATCAGAAGATCCAGCGCATATTCGCCGTCGTCGGGATTTTCCGCGATCCTTGCGATCAGCTCATCCTTGACCTGCTCGAAGTAGTTGTCTACTACATCATCATACGCCACGACCTTTTCTGCCAACATTATATCATGTTTTACGAAAGCATCAACACTTTCCGTCACCATTTTGATGGTGGAACGCGCCATTTCGCGCAGAAGATCGTCGTTCTGACCCGTGCGGCCCTTGAGGAAGGTGACGATCTCGGCGATGTCCTCCGCCTGATCGCCGATGCGCTCCATATCCGTGATCATCTTGAGCGCCGCGGAGATCTTGCGCAGGTCGCGCGCAACCGGCTGCTGCTGCAAAAGCAGCCGCAGGCAGAGCGCCTCAATATCGCGCTCCTTCCGGTCGATCTGCCCGTCAAGCGGTGCAACTGTGGCGGCGAGCTTCACGTCGCCCTGCGTCAGAGCTTCGCTCGCCTTTGCGATGACCTCCTCGCACAACGCGCCCATCTCGATCAGTTCCTTTTTCAAAAGCGCAAGCTGCTCGTCAAACCGGTTTCTCATTATCCGAACCTCCCCGTGATATAATCCTCTGTCCGTTTGTCGCGCGGGTTGGAGAAGAGCCGCTCGGAGTCGCCGTACTCTACCAGCTCTCCCAGCAGGAAGAAGGCCGTGCTGTCCGAGATGCGGACGGCCTGCTGCATATTGTGCGTGACGATGACGATGGTATACTTTTCCTTGAGCTGCATGGCAAGATCTTCGATTTTGGAGGTGGAGATGGGGTCGAGCGCGCTCGTCGGCTCGTCCATCAGCAGGACGTCCGGCTCCACCGCCAGCGCCCGCGCGATGCACAGCCGCTGCTGCTGGCCGCCGGAAAGGCCGAGGGCGTTCTTTTTCAGGCGGTCCTTGACCTCGTCCCAGATCGCCGCGCCGCGCAGGGAACGCTCTACGATGTCGTCGAGCTTGGCCTTGCTGCGGATGCCGTGCGTGCGCGGGCCGTAGGCGATATTGTCATAGATGCTCATGGGGAAGGGATTCGGCTTCTGGAACACCATGCCAACCTGACGGCGCAGCTTGTTGACATCCAACGCGGGGTCAAAGATATTCTCGCCCTTGTATTCTACCGAGCCCGTGATCTTCACGCCGGGGATGAGGTCGTTCATGCGGTTGAGCGTTTTGAGAAACGTCGATTTGCCGCAGCCGGACGGCCCGATCAGCGCCGTGATGCTCTTTTCCGGAATCTCGATGCTGACGTTTTTCAGCGCCTGATGCTCGCCGTACCACAGGCAGAGATCCTGCACGGAAATGACACTGTTCATATGGATTCCTCCCTTACATCGCCTTTTTCCGGCGGAAATACGCCGAAACCAGGTCGGCGGCAAAGTTGATCAGAAGTGTCAGGAACATCAGGATTGCCGCGATGGCGAAGGCCACCTCGAACTCGCCCTGCTCCTTGGCGTAGAAGTACAGCGCCACGGTCAGCGTCGCGCCGGATTTTGTCAGGCCCTCGAAGAAGCCGAACAGCACGTGCGCAAATCCCGCCGTGAAGAGAAGCGCCGCGGACTCTCCCAGAATTCGGCCGACGGAGAGGATGCAGCCCGTCACCACGCCGTCCACGCAGCCGGGCAGGACGACCGTCCGGATCACGCGCCACTTGCCCGCACCGAGGCCGAAGGCGCCCTCGCGGTAGCTCTGCGGGACGGTCTTGAGGCTCTCCTGCGTCGTGCGCATCACAGTCGGCAGATTCATGATGACCAGCGTCAGCGCACCTGCCAGCAGGCATTTCTGCAAGCCCAGAAATTCGCACACCAGCATACCCACAAGGCCGTAGATGATCGACGGGATGCCGGAGAGAGTCTCGGCGGCGTATTCAATCGCGCCGACGATCTTTTTATTTCTGGCGTATTCGGTCAGATAGATGGCCGCGCCCACGCCCAGCGGCACGACGATCACGATGGTCGCAAGGACGATATAGAGCGTGTTGAGAATGTCCGGCAGGATGCCGATGTCGCCCGTCAGATAGCTGGGCGCGGTGGAGAGCAGCTTCCACGTGATGTTCGGCACGCCCTTGGCCAGAACGTAGACGATCAGAAATGCGGTCAGCGCGGCAGTCAGTCCCGCGGAGAGCCACATCAGGCTCTTCATCAGGCCGACGTAGGCGCGTCGCGCCGCAGAGAGCTTTTTGCCTTTCATGCCGCGCCTCCTTTATCCCGCTTGAGGAAGAAATTCAGGGTCCCATTGATGAGCATGATAAACAGGAACAGCACCAGTGCGATGGAAAACAGCGCCTGCCGCTGCAAGCCGCTGGAGTAGGACATCTCGCTGGCCACGCCCGTGGTGAGAAAGCGCACGCTCTGGAACAGCGACGGCATATTCGCCACGTTGCCGGAAACCATCATCACGGCCATGGCCTCGCCGATGGCGCGGCCTACGCCCAGCACGACCGCTGCGGCGATGCCGCTTCTGGCCGCGGGAACGGATACCTTGAAGTAGGTTTCCACCGGCGTCGCGCCCAGCGCGAGGGAGGCGTCCTCATATTCCTTCGGCACGGCCTCCAGCGCCGTGACCGAAACCTTGATGATGGACGGCAGGATCATAATGGCCAGCACGATGATGGCCGCGAGCAGACTCGAGCCGTCCGGCACATGGAAGATCTTCCGGATGCCCGGCACGAGGATCAGCATACCCACAAGGCCGTAGACGACCGAGGGGATGCCCGCGAGCATACTCACCGCCGCCTGCATGACCCGCTTTACGCCGGCGGGCGCGAGCTTTGCCAGATATACCGCCGTGAGAAAGCCCACCGGCACGCCGAGCAGGATCGCCCCCGCGGTGCCGTAGATGCTCGTGAGGATAAAGGGCAGAATGCCGAAGGACGGCTCTGCCGCGGTGGAATCCCATACCTTGCCGAACAGGAAGGGGATCAGGCCGATCTTCCGGATCGCCGGGATACCGGAGATTACGAGATAGACCGTAATCAGCAGAACGCAGGCAACGGTGATCAGGCCCAGCACCAGAAACAGACCGTGCATCGTATTTTCCAGAAGCCGACTGCCTGCGAGCTTGGCGCGATTGTTTTCTTTCATGCAGTTCCCTTCTTTATATGGCAACAGGGCGGCCGTAGGTAAGCCGCCTTGCTGCTGTGTGTTTTGATCAGTTTGCCGCAACCGCGCCGGCCTTGGCAATGATGTCCGCAGCTTCCGCAGAGGTGACGTAGTCGAAGAACTCCTGCGCCGTCTTGCTCAGCTCCTTGCCCTCGACCGTGACGAGGACGAAGGGACGCTGGATGACGTAGCTGCCGTCCTTAACGCTTGCCTCCGTCGGCTCCACGCCGCCGACCTTGAGGGCCTTGACGCTGTCCTTGAGCGCTGCCAGAGAGGCATAGCCAATGGCGTCCGGGTTCTGGGAAACGGTCGTGATGACGTCGCCGGTGGAGGTCAGCTCTTGACGGTACTTGCAGTTTCCTTCGGTGCCGGTGATGGATTCAAAGCCGTCGCGCGTGCCGCTGCCGGCCTCGCGGCCGATCAGGACAATCTCGGCGTCGTTGCCGCCGACGTCCTTCCAGTTGGTGATTTCGCCGGTGTAGATTTTTGCAATGGTTTCTACATCAAGGTTGGAAACGGGGTTGTCCGGATGCACGATGATCGCGATGCCGTCGTAAGCCAGAACGGTCTGCTTCAGGCCACTTGATTTTTCCTCGTCCTTCAGGTTTCTGCTTGCCAGACCGATGTCGCAGGTGCCTGCCTGAACCGCCTTGATGCCGGAGCCGGAGCCGGTGGGATTGTAAGTGAAGGTTGTTCCCTCATATTTCTGCATGAAGGATTCGCCCAGCGCGCCGATCACTTTTTCCATGGAAGTGGAGCCGTCGGTAGAAACAGCGCCGCTTTCCTTCGTGCCGCAAGCTGCAAACAGCATGGCGACACAAGCCAATGCCAGTACGATTGTGAGAATCTTTTTCATTGTTCAGATCTCCTTTTCATTTCATTTTGGATTATTGTTCCCTACGCTTCCGAGAATACTGCGGCTGTGTAAAATGAAAAAGAAACCTTTTGTAAAATCGGTGTCAAATCGCAAAAAAATCCGCCCCGGTGAGGGGCGGATCCGCTGCGGACGGTGCCGCGATCTTTATCTTCTCAGCATCCGGCAGGTGAGCTCGTGCAGCATCTGCGCGTGGCGGCTCTCCTCCTGCGCCAGCCGCAGGAAGAGACAGCGATGCTCCGGCCAGCGCTCTGCGTCGGCGCGGTACTGCTTTTCGCCCGCCATCTCGCCCAAAAACTGCGCGCGCAGCCGGTCGCAGAACGTCCCTTCGCAGTGGGCGGCGCTTTCCGGCTCGAAGCACTCGCCGGTGTGCAGAAAATACAGCGCCGACAGCGTCTGCGCGTGCTGCCCTTCCTGCGCCGCAATGGCTCGCAGCGTCCCGGCGTACGGCCCGGCGCAGCGCGCCAGCGCAAGGTACGTAAGCCGGTTGGTTTTCTCCGCCGCAATTCTTGCGCGGAGCACATCTTCTATCGTCGCTTCCTCCGGCTCCTCCTGCGTGCGCAGGACGCGATCCCACACTGCGCGCGTGGCCGCGGTATCATAAGGATCCATTCTTATTCCTCCTGATCTTATTTTCGCCGCCGGCGCATTGCTGCCCCGGCCTCCTGACAGCCTATGCACCTGCTTCAAAAGTTGTGAAACCGGCATTTTCTCTTGCTTTCCGTCGGAGATACTGATATAATAACAAAATATGGTCTGCACCGGGGAATTTCCCGGGAAAGCAGAAAATCCTGCAAGGAGGTCTTTATGAAAACCGGACTCCGGCGGCGGTATATCGGCAGCGCCGCCTTCTACAAAATGGTTCTGGCCGTGGCCGTTCCCATCATGATCCAGAACGGCATCACGAACTTCGTCAGCCTGCTGGACAACATCATGGTCGGGCGCGTCGGCACGGAGCAGATGACCGGCGTTTCCATCGTCAACCAGCTGATCTTCGTCTTTAACCTTGCCATCTTCGGGGCGGTTTCCGGCGCGGGCATCTTCGGCGCACAGTTCTTCGGCAGCGGCGACGACGAGGGTGTGCGCTGCGCCTTCCGCTTCAAGCTCATCGTCTGTGCGATTTTAACGGCGCTGGGCGCTGCGATTTTTCTCCTCTTCGGGGACGACCTCATCCGCCTGTACCTCAAGGGCGAGGGCGACCCCGCGCAGATCGAGGCCAGCTTCGGCTACGCCAAGCGCTACCTTTCCATCATGCTCTTTGGCTTCGTTCCCTTCGTGGTGGCACAGTGCTATTCCGGCACGCTGCGTGAGTCCAACCGGACGGTGCTGCCCATGGTCGCGGGCATCGTTGGCGTGGCGGTGAACCTGGTCTTCAACACGCTGCTGATCTTCGGCCATCTGGGCTTCCCGAAGCTCGGCTCGGCGGGCGCGGCCATCGCGACGGTGCTGTCACGCTTCGTGGAGGCGGCAGTCGTGATCGTCTTTTCCCACTTCGGCAAGCGGCGCTGCTCCTTCTTCCGCGGGATGTACCGCACGCTGCGCATTCCGAAGCATCTTGTCCTTCAGATCGGCAAAAAGACCCTGCCGCTGATGCTCAACGAGGCTCTCTGGGCCACGGGCATGGCGCTGCTGTCGCAGTGCTACTCCCTGCGCGGCTACGACGTGGTCACGGCCTGCAACATCGCCTCGACCATCGCCAACGTCTTTAACGTCGCCTTCCTCGCGATGGGCAACGCCGTCGGCATCATCGTCGGCCAACTGCTCGGCGCGGGCAAGATGGACGAAGCCGTGGACACCGACCGCAAGCTCATCGTCTTTTCCGTGGCGATCTGCTTTTTGATCGGCGGCGTCATGGCGCTGGTCGCGCCGCTGTTCCCGCAGATCTACAACACAAGCACGCACGTGCGCAGCCTTGCAAAGGAATTTATTGTCATCTGCGCACTGTGTATGCCGATCAACGCGCTGGCAAATGCCTGCTACTTCACCCTGCGCTCCGGCGGCAAGACGCTGATCACCTTCTTCTTTGACAGCTTTTATGTGTGCGTTTTCACCGCGCCGCTGGCCTTTGTTCTGGCCAACTTCACCGCGCTTCCCATTGTCCCCCTGTACCTCTTCTGTCAGCTTGCAGACATCGGCAAGTGCGTCGTCGGCCTGATCTTCATCAAAAAAGGAATCTGGATTCAAAACATCGTGCAAAAGGAATCGACTCATGAAAAACACGCAATACTACCGGAAGCATAGCCTTCTCCGCATTTTTCTCTCCTATTTCAAGCCGCACATGGGGCTGTTCGTGCTGGACATCCTCTGCGCGACCTTTGCCTCGCTGGTCGACCTGACCTTCCCGCTGCTGTCGCGGCGGGCGATCAACCAGATGCTCCCGGCGGGTGCGTTCCGGACCTTCTTCCTCGTCATGGGCATCATGGGCGTAGCTTATCTCATCCGCGGCTTTCTCTATTTTGTCATCGGCTACTGGGGCCACACCTTCGGCATCCGCGTCGAGGCGGACATCCGCCGCGACCTGTTCCGCCATATGCAGAGCCTCGGCTATGACTACTACGACCGCAACCGCACCGGCCAGCTCATGAGCCGCCTGACCAGCGACCTGTTCGAGATCACGGAGCTGGCGCACCACGGCCCGGAGGACCTGATCATCTCAATGCTGACCATCATCGGCTCGCTGATCGTGATGTTCACGATCGAGTGGCGGCTGGCGCTGGTCATCGTGATCATTCTTCCCATTCTGCTGCTGGTGCTCATCCTGCGGCGGCGGAAGATGAGCGCCGTTTCCAAGAACGTCAAGGCGCGCACCGCGGCCATCAACGCCGAGATCGAATCTTCCCTCTCCGGCATCCGCACGGCCAAGGCCTTTGCCAACGAGGCGGTCGAGCTGGAGAAGTTCGACCGCGCGAACGACCGCTTCAAGGTTTCCAAGCGCGAGTTTCACAAGGAAATGGGCATTTTCAACGGCTCGCTGGAGTTCTTCATGTCCATTCTCTCCGTGGCGGTCGTCACGGTGGGCGGCGCGCTCATCATGCAGGACCGCATGGAGTTGGTCGACCTTTTCACCTTCACGCTCTATATCAGCACCTTCACCAACCCCGTACGCAAGCTGGTCAACTTCGCGGAGATGTTCGCCAACGGCTTCGCCGGCCTGAACCGCTTTGCCGAGCTGATGCGCACCGAGCCGTCGCTTCAGGATGCGCCGGACGCGGTGGAGCTGAAAAACGTCCGCGGTGAAATTGCCGTCGAGCACGTGGACTTTGCCTATGACGGCGATCTGGACGTCCTGAACGACGTCAGCCTGCATGTCGCGCCCGGCGAGACCGTCGCCATCGTCGGCCCCTCCGGCGGCGGCAAGAGCACGCTCTGCCGCATGATCCCGCGGTTTTATGACGTGACCGGCGGCGATATCCGCATCGACGGCCTCGACGTCCGCGCCGTCACGCAGGAGTCCCTGCATCACGCCATCGGCGTCGTGCAGCAGGACGTGTTTCTCTTTGCCGACACCATCGGCAACAACATCCGCTACGGCAAGCCCGGCGCAACGATGGACGAGGTCATTGCGGCCGCCAAGCGCGCGGAAATTTACGACGACATCATGCAGATGCCCGACGGCTTCGACACCTATGTCGGCGAGCGCGGGACGCTCCTTTCCGGCGGGCAGAAACAGC
>UQWH01000032.1 GCA_900544705.1 uncultured Eubacteriales bacterium
TGGTCCAGGAGAATTCCTGCACGCCCCACAGCCCGCGGCACAGGCGCAGGCTGGCATTCTTCCGATCGGAAAAACGGTAGGCAATGAAATCCGGCGCAGTGAGGAAGCCGGTCATCAGGTTGGTCAGCAGGAAGGCCGCCGGAAGCAGCAAATTATTGCGATCCCTCAGGAAATTACAGGAGAGCTGGCCGCGCACGATCTCCGGACGGTAACGGCGCAGCCACCGCAGCACGCGAGGATCGAAGGACTCGATGCAGTAGATGAGCTGCGGGAAGCGGTCGAGCAGCTCGCAGGTGCGCTTTGTCAGCTCGGCGTGATTGCCCTTGTAAGGCTTGATCTCGACGACCAACGGCGTCTTGCCCTCATGGATCGGCAGGACCTCCTCCAGATAGGGCACGGGCTCGTCCGTTCCCTCCAGACGGCAGGCTGCCAGCTCCTCGGCCGTCATGTCGCAGAGCCTGCGGTCCACGCCGGCAGTGCGCTTCAGACTTTCGTCGTGCATGACGACGAGCTTGCCGTCCTTGGTCAGATGGACATCCAGCTCGGCGCCGTAGCCATGCTCCACTGCACGGCGGAAGGCAAGCAGGGAGTTCTCCGGCACGCCGTTTTTCGCATCGTGCAGGCCGCGGTGGGCATAATAATACTTACCCAAAGCGGAAAAAGTGGATTTTTTCCGCTTGCAGAAAATCATGAGCAGCCACAAAAGCCCCAGCGCCAGAAGCACGATCAGGCAGATCCAAACAGCTTTCATTTTTCTCAGTCCTCTACATCCAAAGCTTCCAGTCCCTTTTTGGCGACCGGTTTGTTGTCCCCGTGCATGACGAAGAGCATGGTCACGAAGGCCAGCGCAACGAACACCGTCGCATAGGGGAACAGGCTCGTCATGCCGAGCTTATCCATCAGCAGGCCGGAGAACATCGGGGTGATGGTCTGCGCAGCCATGCTTGCGGTGTAATAAATTCCGGTGTAGCGCCCCACGTCGCTGCCGCTGCACATCTCGACCACCATGGGGAAGGAATTGACATTAATCGTCGCCCAGCCGATGCCGGCCAGCGCGAACATGGCGTTCATCAGCATCGTGGGGCTGCTCTCATTGAGGAAGCAGGCCACGCCGAAGGCCGTCGCCAGCATCGCGACACCCGCGAGGATGGCCTTCTTGCGGCCGACCTTGGAGGAGACCATGCCAACCGGCAGGTAGGAAAGGATGGCCGCGCCCTGTGCGATCATCAGGGTCATGTTGTAGTCCTTGTTCAGAACGTTGCTTGCGTAGACCGAATACTTGGAGGTGACGGCGTTATAGCCCATGAACCACAGGACAATGGAGGCAAGCAGGAACAGAAGCGAGCGCCGCTCGGCCTTGCCCAGCCGGTGCTTTTCGCCCGCTGCCTCCGGTGCGTCCTCCTCAATGCCGTAGATCTTGCTCTCTTCCTGCATCCGCTGCACGAGCTTCGGCTCGCGCACCTTCCACATGAAGATGGCCAGCGCCAGCAGCATGATGCCCGCGATCACGGAGAAATAGCCCGTGTAGGACATCATGGAATTCTTGGCCGAGGAAGTGGCAAAGACCATGCCGAGGATCAGCACCAGAATACCGCCGGCGGTGCCCATGAGATTGATGACGGCGTTTGCCTTGCTGCGCAGGGGCTTGATGGTCACGTCCGGCATGAACGCGACCGCCGGGCTGCGGAAGGTCGCCATGGCGATGAGTGCCGCCAGAAGCAGCGCGATAAATAAGATCAGCGCCCGCGGGGACGAATGGGTGATCGCCTTGGCGCAGGCCTGCCGCGCGGGGACAACATAATCCGTGTACTCCGGGTTCGGCGTGCTTTTGCCGTCTTGCTCCACACTGCTGCGGATCCGGATAAACTCATCCTCGGTATACTTTTCGGACAGGACGAAGCTCTCGCCCTCCGGGGTCATGAGCGTCTTGCCCTCCTGCGCCTCATAAATCGCGGCCAGCGCTTCGGGGTCGTCGATGGCGGCAAACTTCTGCACGTTGGAAAGCTGATAGTTGTCCACAAAGGACAGGGACACGAAGGCCAGCGCCGCGACGATCGTGCCGATCAGGATAAAGGGCGTGCGGCGGCCCATTTTGCCCTTGTGCTTGTCCGAGATCGCGCCGAACAGCGGCAGCATGAACAGCGCCAGGATGTTATCCAGCGCCATGATGACGCCGGAGGCCGTCTGCGACAGGCCGAATTTGTTCGTCAGGATCAGCGGGATGGTGTTGTCATACGCCTGCCAGAAGGCGCAGATCAGGAAGAAGGCGAATCCGACGAAAATCGTGCGTTTGTAGTTGAGCTTCATTTGAGTTCCTCCCCTGTCAGGTCATTGAGTATCGCGCGGATATTCCGGTAGATATGCGTGGGTTTTTCGGGACTGTTTTCCACATCGGCGAGCGTCCCCTCGCCGGAGAGTACCAGTGCTGCGTCTATCCCGGCGTGGATGCCGCAGGCAATGTCCGTATAGAGCCGGTCGCCGATGACGACCGTTTCCTCCGGACGGTAGCCGTATTTCTCCATGGCAAGCAGCGCCATCTCCGGCTGCGGCTTGCCGATGAACACCGGCCGCCGCCCCGTCGCGCGAAAGAGCATCTCGCAGACGCTTCCGCAGTCCGGCACGTAGCCATAGGACGTCGGGCAGACCCAGTCGGGATTCGCCGCAATGAAGTCCACGCCGCGGCCCAGCAGGATGCAGGCATCCTCCAGCTTCCGAAAGGTCAGCTCGGTGTCAAAGCCGCAGACGAGCGCGTCTATTCCGTCCTCCAGCCGGTCGGTCACGGAAAAGCCCGCATCCGTGAGCTGGCGGCGGAAGGAGGCCGTGCCGAAGGCGTACAGGCGTTTGCCGCCGTAGCCGTTTTTGGAGAGGTACACGCACAGCGCATCCACGGAGGTCAGGAAGTCCTCCTTCGTCGTGGAAATGCCGAAGCGCGCCATGCGGTCTATGTAGGCATCCACGCTGCGCGAGGAATTGTTGGTCAGGAAGAGATATTTCCCGCCGGAGGCGCGGACATATTCCAGAAAATCGACCGTGCCGTCGAAGAGCCGGTCGCCCAGATAGATCGTGCCGTCCATGTCCAGCAGGAAGAATTTCTTTCCACGCAGAGAGGTTTGTTTCAATGGCTTCGCCCCTTGTGATCGGATGCTTCCATTATACACGATGATCTTCGCATTTTCATCTGTTATTTTACAAAATCTGCACAGCTTTCCGCGCTGCGAATTGATTTCGCCTGCGGCGCATGATATAATGAGAAAAAAATTTGCACGAGGTAAGATTCATGGATACAACAAGGCTTGCTCAACTTCTGTTCCCCGACGTCACGGCGACGCCGGAAGACATGGAACAGCGCTTCCCGCCGCGCGATCTGCCGGAAGGCGCAGTTGTCACGCGCATGGCGCCCTCTCCCACCGGCTTTGTCCATCTGGGCAATCTGGTGCAGGGGCTGGTCGCCGAGCGCATGGCGCACCAGTCCGGCGGCGTGCTGTTTCTGCGCGTGGAGGACACGGATGCCAAGCGCGAGGTTCCCGGTGCGGTCGAGGTGCTGATCAACACGCTCAAGCACTACGGCATCCACTTTGACGAGGGCGCGACCATCACCGGTGACAACGGCGCTTACGGCCCCTACCGCCAGCGTCAGCGCGCAGAGATCTACCACGTCTATGCAAAGCAGCTCGTCTTACAGGGCGACGCCTATCCCTGCTTCTGCACGGAGGAGGAGCTGACCGCCATGCGCGCCGAGCAGGAGGAGAAGAAAGTCAACTTCGGCTACTACGGCAGCTACGCCGTCTGGCGCGACCGTCCCATCGAGGATGTGCAGGCCGCCATCGCCGCGGGCAAGCCGTGGGTGCTGCGCTTCCGCTCCACCGGCTCCATCGAAAACAAGTTCAAGTACAACGATCTGGTCAAGGGCACGCTGACCATCACGGAAAACGACATTGATCAGGTCCTGCTGAAATCCGACGGCATCCCCACCTACCATTTCGCCCACGCGGTGGACGACCACCTGATGCGCACGACGCACGTCGTCCGCGGCGACGAGTGGCTGCCCAGCCTACCCTTCCACATTCAGCTGTTCAAGGCGCTGGGCTTCAAGCTGCCGAAGTACGTCCACATCGGCCCCCTGATGAAGATGGACGGCACCTCCAAGCGCAAGCTCTCCAAGCGCAAGGACCCGGAGCTGGCGCTGACCTACTACAAGGCGGCGGGCTTCCCGGTGCAGGCGGTGTATGAATACATCATGACGCTGCTGAACTCCAACTATGAGGACTGGCGCAAGGCCAACCCCACCGCGCCCTCCGACGATTTCAAGTTCTCCTGCAAGAAGCTCAATCCCGCCGGTGCGCTCTTTGATTACGCCAAGCTCTGCGACGTGTCGAAAAACGAGATCGCCCGCATGGATGCCGAAACGGTCTACGCACTTGTGCTGGAATATGCGCAGGAATTCGAGCCGGACTTCGCCCGTGCGCTGGAAAGCGATCCGGACTATGCAAAGCGCATCCTTGCCATCGGCCGCGGCGGGAAGAAGCCGCGCAAGGATCTGGCCACATGGCAGGACGTCAAGCCGTACATGGGCTTCTTCTATGACGAGTTCTTCACCTCCGAGGGCTTCCCGGCGCAGTTTGACCATGCGGTCATCCGCGAGGCGCTGGAAAAGTTCCTCGCCGTCTACGACCCCGCGGACGATTCTGCCGTCTGGTTCGAAAAGGTCAAGGCGATCACCGCGGAGATCGGCTTTGCCGCCGACATGAAGGCCTATAAGGCAGACCCCGTGGCCTTCCCCGGCTCCGTCGCAGACGTTTCCGCCTTCCTGCGCATCGCCGTGACGGGCAAGAGCAACTCGCCCGACCTCTACACCGTGATGCAGATCCTGGGCTGCGACCGCACCCGTGCGCGCATCCGCGCCGCCATCGAGGCGCTGTAAGATGCAGCCGCACGTCCTTGGCCTGATAAACGACCCCCGCCGGGCGCACTTTGCCTATTTCCGCACGATGGCCAACCCCTATCTCTCCGTCACGGTAAACTGTGACATCACTGCCCTGCGGGAGAAAACCGTCCGGGAATCGCTGCCCTTTTTCCTGTCGCTTCTGTACTGCGCGATCGGCGCGGCCAATGCCGTGCCGGAGCTGCGCCGCCGCATCCGTGGGGAGGACGCGGTGGAATACGACCGCTGCGACAGCTCGCACACCGTCTCTCTGCCGGACGGGAGCTATTGCTACTGCCGGCTGGACTGCGCGAAGCCCTTTGCGGAATTTCTGCCCTACGCGCAGGCGGAGGTGGAACGCGTCAAGGCCGCGCCGGACATCGACGACGGGGAGGACGGCGACAGTCTGTTCTTTGTTTCCAGCCTGCCGTGGATCTCCTTCACGGGTCTGAGCCTGCCCACGCCGTCTCCGGCGGACAGCAACCCGCGCATCACCTTCGGAAAGTTCTTCCCGCAGGAGGGGCGCATCCTGCTGCCTGTCAATCTGACCGTGCATCACGCCCTTGTGGACGGCCTGCACGCCGCACGGTTCTTTGCAGAGCTGGAGCGCCGCTGCGCGGAATTCTGACTCTATCCTTTCGTAGATTATCTGAGCGCCGCCGGGAAACCGGCGGCGCTTTTACGCGGCGCTTTTGCATTTTGCACAACGCGCTGGCCCTTTGCTGCTGCTTCGTATATATATTCTACAAATAGCGAAAATTATGAATAAATATTCTAAAATACCCTTGACATTTCTGCTTCGCAGTGGTAGAGTATGCACCATCAAGAGAACAGTCATCGGGAGGACGGCTTCCTCCCGTCACACGAAAAAACGGAAAGGATGTTCAAAATGAAAAAGAAAAACTGGATCGCGCTGCTTCTGGCGCTGGTTATGATGTTCGCTCTTGCCGCCTGCGGCGCTAAGGAAACGCCCAGCGACACGCCGGAGCCCGCCAACGCATTGGAAAAGATCAAGTCCGAAGGGGTTCTCACTGTCACGCTCAGCCCGGATTTCTCCCCGATGGAGTTCATCGACTCCTCCAAGCAGGGGCAGGAGCAGTACGTCGGCTTTGACGTAACGCTGGCCAAATACATTGCCGAATCCCTCGGCGTAAAGCTGGTGATCGAGCCCATGAGCTTCGATGCCTGCCAGTCGGCCGTCTATACCGGCAGCGTGCCGATGTCCATCTCCGGCTACTCCTGGACGGAGGAGCGCGCGCAGAACTATGAGCTGTCCGATTACTACTACGCCGGCGAAAACGAGACCGAGCAGGTTCTGCTCATCCGGAAGGACGACGCGGCCAAGTACACCAAGCCGGAGGATTTCGACGGTCAGGATGTCGGGGCGCAGAACGCCTCGCTCCAGATGCAGATGGTTACCGACCAGCTCAGCAAGGCGAACCCCATCACCATCGGCGATATCAGCGTCGGCGTGATGGAGCTGAAGTCCGGCAACATCGAGGCGCTGGCCGTTGCCAAAGGCAATGGAGAAATGATCGTCGATGCCAACCCCGATCTGGTCAAGTGCAGCTGGCAGTTTGCCGTGGAAGAAAAGTACGAGGCGAACCTCATCATCATGGCCAAGGGCGAAACCGAGCTGCTGGCCGCCGTCAACGAGGCGCTGGCAAAGGCGAAGGCCGAAGGCCTGTACGCCAAGTGGTACGAGGAGGCCGTAGAGCTTGGCAAGTCCGAGAACGCAAAGGAACTGACGCTGGATTAAAAAACATGGCTGCTGCGCCGGATACCCCACCGTATCCGGCACAGCGCTGCCGGACGGAGTGTGGAACGAATGAAATTTATTGACTTTGAAAAACTGGCCGCCATGTTCCTGAAATACTGGGACAGATTCCTCCTCACAGGTGTGGGGTATACCCTCTCCCTCGCTGCCATCACGGTCGGCATCGGCACGATCTTCGCGGCGCTGCTTGCGCTGATGAAAATGTCCAAGATACCGCCGTTTCGCTGGCTTTCCAGCATCTATATTGAGATCATCCGCGGCACACCTATGCTCTTGCAGCTCTATTTCTTCTATTTCGGTCTGCCCATGCTGATCCCCGCGCTGCAAAAGCAGAAATATGTCTGCGTTGCCATCGCCCTGATCTGCAACAGCGCCGCCTATGTTTCCGAGGTCATCCGCTCCGGCATTCAGGCCGTCGATCCCGGCCAGCGCGAGGCCGCGCTGAGCCTCGGCTTCAGCGAAACCAAAGCCATGTGGTTCGTCGTCGTGCCGCAGGCCATCAAGAACATCCTGCCCGCCCTCGGCAACGAATTCATCATGATCATCAAGGACACCTCGCTGGCCTCGACCTTCTTCATCGGCGATCTGATGACGCAGTATCTGCTCATCAAGGGCTCGACCACGCTGCCAATTGAGCCGCTGGTCATCGTGGGCGTGATCTACTTTATTATGACCTTCACCCTGAGCAAGGTGTTTGGACACTTTGAAAAGAAAATGCAGCGCAGCGACCGGCGCAGCGGCTCGTCCCGCCGCGCAAGACGCAGACAGGAGGCAGGAAGATGACGGAAAAGCTGATTGAAGTCAAGGACCTGAAAAAATACTATAACGGCGGCGAGGTCAAGGCGCTCGACGGGATCTCCGTGGACATCTGCAAGGGTGATGTCATTGCGGTTATCGGCCCGTCCGGCGGCGGCAAGAGCACCTTCCTGCGCAGCCTGAACCTGCTGGAAAAGCCAACCTCCGGCTCCATTCTCTTTGACGGTGTGGACATTACGGGGAAGAAAGTCGATCTTCCCCTGCACCGGCAGAAGATGGGCATGGTGTTCCAGCATTTCAATCTGTTCCCGCATAAGACCATTCTGCAAAACCTGACCATGGCACCGATCCGCATCAGGAAAATGCCCAAGGCAGAGGCGGAGGAAAAGGCCATGGCGCTTTTGCAGCGCGTCGGTCTTGCCGACCGCGCGGACGCCTACCCCGCGCAGCTTTCCGGCGGGCAGAAGCAGCGTGTCGCCATTGTGCGCGCGCTGGCGATGGAGCCGGAGGTCATGCTCTTTGACGAACCGACCAGCGCGCTCGACCCGGAAATGGTCGGCGAGGTGCTGGAAGTCATGCGGGAGCTGGCCGTAGGCGGCATGACGATGGTCGTCGTCACGCATGAAATGGGCTTTGCCCGCGAGGTCGGCAGCCGGGTGCTCTTTATCGACAACGGCAAACTCTGCGAGGAGGGCACGCCGGAAGAGATTTTTGACCATCCGAAGAGTCCAAGATTGCAGAGTTTTCTGGAAAAGGTGCTGTAAACATGACACAGAAGCAGGCGGCGCTGGCCGCGATCGAAGAAAAAAAGGATCTGGTCTGCCATGTGGCAGACCGGATCTGGGAATATGCGGAGCTGTCGCTTCAGGAATTCCGTTCGGCGGCGCTCTACTGCGAGGTGCTGCGGCAGGAGGGCTTTGCCGTGGAACAGGGCATCTGCGGCATCGAAACGGCCTTTTCCGCCGCTTACGGCTCGGGGCGGCCCGTCATCGGGATTCTTGCCGAATATGACGCGCTGTCCGGCCTTTCGCAGACAGGCGGGAGCGCCGTGCAGCAGGAGCTTGTCCCCGGCGGCACGGGTCACGGCTGCGGCCACAATCTTCTCGGCGCGGGCGCACTCGCGGCGGCGCTGGGCGTGAAGCACTATTTGCAGACCACCGGGAAGCCCGGCACGGTCGTGCTCTACGGCTGCCCCGGCGAGGAAGGCGGCGCGGCCAAGGCATTTATGGCGCGGGAAAATCTCTGGCGCGGTCTGGATGCGGCGCTGACGTGGCACCCGGACGAGTGCAACGAGGTTGCGACCGGCTCCACCAACGCCTGTATTCAGGTGCAGTACACCTTTCACGGCGTCGCCGCGCACGCGGCCGGCTGCCCGGAGCGCGGGCGCAGCGCACTGGATGCGGTGGAGCTGATGAACACCGGCGTGCAATACCTGCGTGAGCATATGGACAGCCGTGCCCGCATTCACTATGCCATTACGGATGCCGGCGGGCGCAGCCCGAACGTCGTGCAGGCGAAGGCCTCCGTTTTGTACATGGTGCGCTCCGACAAGGTCAAAAAGGCGCTGGAATTGCAGGCGCGCGTGGACAAGATCGCCGAGGGCGCCGCGCTGATGACGGAAACGACCTGCGAACGAAAATTCATCGACGGTCTGGCGGAAACCATCCCCAATCACGCGCTGGAGGCCGTCCTGTACCGGAACTTTGAGCAGACGGGCGTGCCCGCCTACACGCAGGCGGAGGCGGAATTTGCGGAAAAGATCGCCGCAAGCTATGATGCCGCCGGCCATCTCCCCGGCACGGGCAGCGAGGACAGCGCCTATGGCGCGCAGGTGCAGACACTTCTGCACGGCGGCGCAATGAACGACGTGCTGCTGCCGCTGTATCAGGGCGAGGCCTTCTGCCCCGGCTCGACCGACGTGGGCGATGTGAGCTGGGAGTGTCCGACGGCGCAGCTGCACGTGACGGCATGGCCGAACGGCTGCCCCGGCCACAGCTGGCAGAATGTGTCCTGCGCGAAATCCGACACCGGCCGCAAGGCTGCGCTCTATGCGGGCAAGGTGCTCTGCGGCGCGGCGATCGACCTCATGGAATCGCCGGAAATTTTGCAGACGGCACAGGCGGAGTTCCGGCAGCGCACGGCCGCGGGCTATAGCTGTCCCATCCCGCCGGACGCCGTTCCGACCATCGCGGATTAAAAAAACGATCACGCCTCCGGTTTTTCAGAGGCGTGATCGCTTTTTATCTTTCGTAGAGCTTCGTCATGCGGGCGATCCGCGCGGCAAGCTCGTCCGTGAGCTGAGCGGCGTCCACGCGCCAGCTCCAGTTCTTCGTGCTGAGGGTGCCGGGCTCGTTCATTCTCGCTTCCGCGCCCAGCTCCAGATAGTCCTGCATCTGGGCGATGAAGGTGTCCGCAACGCTGGCCATGCCTGCGCGCAGGATGCCCCAGACGCATTCGGAGCGGTCGTGCAGGCCGAGATATTCCAGCGCATAATCCACGACCTCCGGGGAGGTGCCATCCATCCACTGCACCAGCGTTTCGTTGTCATGCGTGCCGCTGTAGCAGATGCAGTTCTCGGTGTAGCGGTGCGGCAGATAGTTGCTCGGCTCGCGCGGGTCGAAGGCGAATTCCAGCACCTTCATGCCGGGATAGCCGGACGCCTTCTGAAGCGCAATGACCTCCGGCGTCAGGAAACCGAGATCCTCCGCGATGAGGTGCAGCTCCGGGAAGGTGCGGTGTACTGCGTCAATGAAGTCCGTGCCCGGCCCCTTGACCCACTGGCCGCGGCGGGCGTTTTTGTCGCCGTAGGGTACGGCCCAGTAGCTTTCCAGCCCGCGGAAATGGTCGATGCGGATCACGTCGAAGAGCTTTCCGGCCGCGGCGATGCGCTGCATCCACCATGCGTAACCGTCCTCGCGCATCCGATCCCAGTTGTACAGGGGGTTGCCCCAGAGCTGGCCGTCCTCGCTGAAATAATCTGGCGGGACGCCCGCAACGCCGGTGGGCAGGCCGCCCTCGTCGAGCTGGAACAGATGGGGATTGGCCCACACGTCGCAGGAATCATAGGGGACATAGATGGGCAGGTCGCCGATGATGCGGATACCAAGGCCGTGGACATAGTCGCGCAGGCGGTTCCACTGGCGGTAAAAAAGGAATTGCAGATAAATGAAGAAATTGGTGTCCTCGGCCAGCACGGTCGCATAGGTGTCCGCCGCGCCGGGACGGCGCAGACGGATCTCCTCCGGCCAGTGCTCCCAGGACTGCATCCCGTTGCTGCGCTTGAGCGCCATATAAAGGGCGTATTCCTCCACCCACGGATTCGCATCGCGGAATTCCCGGATGGCATCCTCGTCGCGGTCGCGGCCGCGCACATAGGCATGATAGAGCAGATCAAAGCGGACGGAATACTGGAAGCCATAGTCCACACGTCCGGTGTCCGCGCCCCAGTTGATGGCGTCGATCTCTTCTCTGGTCAGCAAGCCGTCCTCGACGAGAAGATCAAGGTCGATAAAATAGGGGTTGCCCGCACAGGTGCTGAAGCTCTGATAGGGGCTGTCGCCGTAGCTGGTCGGGCCAATGGGCAGAATCTGCCAGTAGCGCTGGCCGGCCTTGTGAAGAAAATCGGCAAAATCATAGGCTGCTTTGCCGAGCGTGCCGATGCCGTAGGGCGAGGGCAGGGAGGAAATGTGCATTAAAATTCCGGAACTTCTCATAGCGTATCACTTTCTGTAGTGGTTTCTGTTCTCTGCCGCGGCAGGCTTGCGACACTCTCCCCCTCACACAGGGAGAAGGAAATGATCTCATGCCGGGCGGGGGTATGCTTTTCAATATGGTCGAGCAGCAGGCGCACGCCGCGGTCCGCGATGCGCACGACCGATTGCTGGATGGTCGTGAGCTTGGGGGTGTAGTAGCTGCACATATCCAGACCGTCGAAGCCAACAACGGAGATGTCCTCCGGCACACGCAGGCCGCGGTCGTGCAGTGCGCGGATGGCGCCGAAGGCCATAATGTCCGACATGGCAAAGATCGCCGTGAGCGGCGGATGCTGCATCAGGCGCAGCGCGGCGGTGTAGCCGTCTTTGAGGGTGTAGCGCGCGGTGGCGCAGTGCGCTTCCGGCAGGGAAAGCCCATGCCGCGCGGCGGCGCGCAGGCAGCCCTCCCAGCGCAGGCGCGACGGACCGGAGCAGCTCCGGTCGCCGGAGATGATGCCGATGTCGCGGTGTCCGTTTGCGATCAGGTGATCCATCACGCACTCCGCGGCAGAAACGTCGTCCGTCGACACGGAGGAAAGATTCGGCATATGCAGGGAGGAAACATCCGTCGTCAGCACCACGCCGGGGAGCTGTATCTGTCCGTAGCTTCTCTCATACAGCCGTGCGTCGCCGCCGAGGAACAAAAGTCCCTCCGGCTTTTTCTCGCGGCTGAGCTGCAAAGCCTTCACGACCGGGTCGACATTCTCATCCACGTAATCCACCGTCAGCGGATAGCGCGTCTGCGACAGTGCCTGCTGGATGCGCTCGATCATTCTGGAAAACAGCTCGTTTGAGGTACCGGTCACCACCGCGAGGATGCCCTCGCCGTAGGACTGCTTCAGATTTTTCGCGTTTTTGTTCCGCTCAAAGCCGAAGCGCTCCACCGCGGCGAGAATTTCGATCCGCGCCTTTTCGCTGACATTCGGATGGTTGTTGAGCACGCGGGAGATCGTGCCGACGGAGTAACCCGTTTCGTGGGCAAGATCCTTGATGGTCATGGAACTCAGCCCTTCACTGCACCGGCAGCGACGCCCTTGATGATATATTTCTGGCAAAGCAGATAAACGATGATGATCGGCAGGATGCTCAGCATGATGACTGCCATCGTCGCGCCGAGGTCGACCGTGCCGTAGCTGCCCTTGAGGTACTGCACGTGGATGGGGATGGTACGGTACTCGGTGATATCCAGCACCAGATACGGCAGCAGATAGTCGTTCCACAGCCACATCAGCTCCAGAATACCGACCGAGATCAGGCTCGGCTTGAGCATGGGGAGAACCACGCTGAAGAAGGTACGCACGGGGCCGCAGCCGTCAATGGCCGCTGCCTCCTCGATCTCCTGCGGCAAACTCTTGACAAAGCCGGTGAACATGAAAATCGCAAGACCCGCACCGAAGCCGAGGTAAACCACGGGGATAGTCCACGGAGTATTCAGATGGAAGGTCTTTGCCGTGTTCGTCAGGGTGAACATGACCATCTGGAAAGGGACGATCATGGAGAACAGGCACAGGTAGTAGAAGAATCTGGAGAATTTGCTCCGCACGCGGACGATGTACCATGCAGCCATGGAGCAGCATACGAGAATCAGGATGGTGGACACCACCGAGATGAAGAGGCTGTAGACCGCGGACTTCAGGAAGGGGTAATTACCGAAGGTCATGCCCGTGACGTAGTTGTCCGTGCCGGCAAAGGTTTCCGAATCCGGCAGCGCAAAGACGTCCAGGGAAATGCCGCTGTTCGTCTTGAGGGAGTTGATGGCGACCTCGATGATCGGCATGACCCATGCCAGACAGATGAGGATAAAGACGACCGTCAGGATGGTGCTGCCCAGAGAATAGTGCTTGTGTTTGATTGCCTTGCGTTTCATTGCTGTACCTCCTTCCGGCTCGTCGCCTTCTGCTGGATGATCGCGAGCACCGCAACCAGGAGGAAGAAGATGACAGCTTTTGCCTGTGCCACACCGTGGTAGTTTTTGCCGATGTTGTAAGTGGAATAAATGTTCAGTGCCAGCAGCTCGGTGGCGTTGATCTTGCCGCCCTCGACGAGCATACTCGGCATACCGCCGGTCAGCGCGAGGTTCTGGTCAAAGAGCTTGAAGCCGTTGGTCAGCGTCAGGAAGGTGCAGGTCGCGATGGACGGCATAACGTTCGGAATGATGACCTTGAAGAGCGTCTGGCGGCCGTTTGCGCCGTCGATGCGCGCCGCTTCCAGCATATCCTCCGATACCGCCTGCAAGCCGGCGATGTAAATGATCATCATATAGCCGATCTGCTGCCACGCGACCAGAATGACCAGTCCCCAGAAGCCGTAAGTCGCATTGGCGGTCAGGTAGGTGGCGTAGCGGCGGAGGATTCCGTCGAAGATCATGCTCCACACATAGCCCAGCACGACGCCGCCGATCAGGTTCGGCATGAAGAACACCGTGCGGAACAGGTTTGCGCCGCGCATCTTCTGCGTCAGGGCATAGGCGATGGCAAAGGCGATCACATTGATCAGGATGATGGTCACGACAGCAAAGGCGGCCGTGTTTTTGAATGCGTTGCGGAAGCCGACGTCACTCCAGATCTTGACATAGTTCTGGATACCGATCCATTTGGCGTCAGACGGCGTGACGAAATTGCAGCAGGACAGGTAAATGCCCTGAAGAAACGGCCACACAAAGCCGATGCAGAAAGCGGCGAACACCGGCAGAATAAACAGCGGTGCCCAACGCTTGATCGGTCTGCGCAGCAGCGGCCCGTTCATACCAACCGCAGATGCTTTCTTTTTCATTTGGGTTCCTCTCTTTCCGTTCCGCTTATGCGCTTTCTTGATGGAACACCCTCGCCTCCATCAGGAAAGGGCACAAACGATTTCTATGCAAAAGGGGGCGGGCTGATGCCCGCCCCCAGAGTGATCTATTGGGTTTTCCGGATTAGCCGTTGACAACGGTGTACTCGTATGCCCAACCGTCGACGAACGCCTTCTCGACTTCGCTCCAGTCACCGGAGCCGGCGGAGTAAGCAGTCAGAGCGGTAACAACAGTAGCTCTCCAGGCATCAACGTTCGGCGTGTAGTTGAACGCCCAGGAAATCGGGGTCTTACCCTCAGTCAGCAGAGCGTTGCCGTCGTTGACGAACTTGTTGTCGGAAGCGGGGCAGTTCTTGAAGGGAACAGCGCCGAGCTGCTCGACATAAACCTTGGAAGCGTCGGGATCGGTAACCAGCCAGACAAGGAAGTCGATGGAAGCCTTCTGATCTTCTTCGGAAGCCTTCGCATTGACGGCCCAGCGGTTCTCGGTGCCGGAGCACAGAGCTGCCTTGGCGTCGTCGTCCGCGCCGCAGTAGATGGGGATCATCTGCAGGTCGTCGGGGTTCATCTTGAAGTTGCCGTCAGCTTTGGTCAGGTTGGAGAATTCCCAAGTGCCGTTCTGGAAGAAGACAGCCTTGCCGGTGCCGAATTCCGCACGGGACTCGTCGCCGGTCTTGGTAGACAGCTCGGACGGAGCGCAGGTGGAGTTGTTGATGTACAGATCCCAAACGTTCTTGAAGAGGTTCAGGTACTTGCCGGTGATGGTGGGAACGTTGTCCACGATGCCCTCATAGTGCAGGGGCAGGGTTGCCAGATGGCCGGAGAATCTCCAGGAAGAGGAGCTTTCCAGACCTGCGGAGGAGAAGGCGTCGAAGCCCAGCTCGGAAGCACGGGCGTGGATGTCTTCCGCGACCTTCTTCAGAGACGCGAAGTCCTTGATGTCCTCAACCTTGTAGCCGGCCTTTTCCAGCAGAGCCTTGTTGACGATGATGCCGAAGGACTCGTAGCAGTTGCCGATGGCCTTCAGCTTGCCCTCTGCATTGTAGAGGTTGAAGGCGTCGGTGTTGAGCTCCTTGGCGATGGCGCTGTCGGTCAGATCCAGTGCGTATTCGTCCCAGTCGTTCAGAGCGGCGGTGTTGCCGATGTTGAAGACGGTGACGTCGCCGATGTTGGCAGTCAGGGTGTTGTTGTAGTCGCCGGAAGCAGCGGTAACGACCTTAACTTCGACACCGGTCTTCTCGGTGTAGGTCGCAGCCAGCTTGGTCAGGGCTTCGTCGAACTCCGGCTTGAAGTTCAGGTAGTAAACGGAACCCTTCGCGGTATCGGTGTTGTTTTCGGACGGGGTGGACTCGGAAGAGGGCTCGCCGGAATTATCGGGCGTAGTGGGCTCTTCGTTGCCCTTGCAGCCGGCGAACAGGCAAGTGATCATTGCCAGAGCCAGAAGCAGTGCAAACAGTTTTTTCATTTTCTTTCCTCCTAAGTAATTTTGCTGGATTCTTTGATTGTTACAGAAGGTTTGGAAACGTTTCCAAATCTGTAATTACAGTATAGCTTCTCTCGACTGTATTTGCAAGCACTTTTCTTTGAAAATTGCAAACTTCGTCTAAATTGTATAAATTATCTTTCGAAATTTGTGCATCTTTCATAAAGCCACCTTCCGCAAAAACCGGCATACCGAGCCGCGCCGCAGCATACGCTTGTACCACAAACAATGGAGGGGCTGATATTATGTGGAAACGATGCTTTGCCGGGCTGCTGGCGCTGGCGCTGCTGCTCGTCTGCCTGCCCGCAGCGTCCGCTGCGGGGCCGGAGATCGCCGCGCCTTCCGCCATTCTGATCGACGCGGCGACCGGCACGGTGCTCTATGAGAAAAACGCGAACGAACGGCTGCGGCCGGCGTCTGTGACGAAGGTCATGACCCTGCTTCTGGTGATGGAGGCGCTGGACTCCGGCCGCATCGGCTGGGACGACATGGTCATCACCTCCGACGCCGCGGCGGGCAAGGGCGGAAGCCAGGTTTATCTGGAGCCGGGCGAACAGATGAGCATGGACGAAATGCTCAAGTCCGTGGTCGTCAGCTCGGCCAATGACTGCGCCACGGCGCTGGCGGAGCACGTTTCCGGCAGCGAGTCGGCCTTTGTCGAGCGGATGAACCAGCGCGCCGCCGAGCTCGGCCTGACGGACACGCATTTTGTCAACTGCACCGGGCTGGACGACGCGGCAGACGCCGCGGAGCACCTGACCACGGCGCACGATCTGGCCGTGATCTCCCGTGAGCTTCTGAAGCACGAGGCGATCAAAAAGTACACGACGATCTGGATGGACACCGTGCGCGGCGGCCGCTTCGGTCTGGCGAACACCAACAAACTCGTCCGCTTCTACGAGGGTACGACCGGCCTGAAAACCGGCTACACCTCTGCTGCGGGGCACTGTCTGGCGGCTTCGGCCAAGCGCGACGGCATCGAGCTGATCGCGGTCGTGCTGCACTGCAAGAGCTCCGCCGACCGCTTCGAGTCGGCTAAGGCGCTGCTGAACTACGGCTTTGCAAACTACGCGTTGGTTTCCGCCGAGCCGCCGGAGGCGTTGCCCTCCGTCCGGGTACGGCTGGGGCGCGTGAACACCATCCAGCCGGTCTTGCAGGAGTCCGCGCCCATTCTGATCGAAAAAGGAATGCAGGCTGGGATCACGAAAACCGTCGCGCTGGAGGCGGAGATCGAAGCACCGGTGCAGGCCGGACAGGAGCTGGGCAGAATGACGATCGCCACCGACGGGAAGGTGCTGGCCGAGATCCCCATCATCGCACCGGAAACGGTGGAAAAGCTGACCTGGTGGGAGCTGACCGCGCGTCTGCTGCGCCGCATCTGCATGGGCGAGGCGTGAAAACAGGGTGCTGCTAACGCAGCACCCTGTTTTTTTCGGGCATCTGTTGTCATTTCCGCGCGATTCCGTTATAATAATGGTATTGATTCAGAGAGGACAGGCATCATGCAACTGAAACTGCTCGCCGTCGGTGATGTGGTCGCCACCGCCGGTCTGGATTATCTGACGGCCACCCTCCCCCGCCTGAAGCGGGAGAAACAGATCGATTTTTGTGTGGTCAACGGGGAAAACACCGCCGTTCTGGGGCTGCTGCCCCGGCAGGCAGAGGAAATTTTCAACGCCGGCGCGGATGTGATCACCATGGGCAACCACACCTGGGGCAAGCGCGAGCTGATCCCCTATATGGAAGAAACGAAGGGCATCCTGCGCCCGGCCAATCTCCCGCCGCAGCAGCCCGGCGTCGGCTGGGACGTGTTCGAAACGCGCTTCGGCAGCATTGCGGTGATCGACCTGATCGGCCGCTGCGGGATGGACTACACGCCGGACAACCCCTTCCTTCTGGTGGAGAAAATCCTGCCAAAACTGCACACGAAGCTGATCTTCGTCGAGCTGCACGCCGAGGCGACCTCGGAAAAGCTCGCCATGGGTTGGATGCTCGACGGCCGCGTCAGCGCCGTCTGGGGCACGCACACCCATGTGCAGACCGCCGACGAGCGCGTGCTGCCCCGCGGCACCGGCTATCTGACCGATCTTGGCATGACCGGTCCGCGCGATTCCGTGCTCGGCATCCGGCCGGAGCTTTCCATTCAGAAGTTCCGGGGCGACCTGACGCGCCGCTATGAGCCGGCGCCCGGCCCGCGCAAGCTGGAGGGCTGCATTTTTACCGTCGACGCCGGCAGCGGCCGCTGCGTCGGTACAGAAAGGGTGAGCCTGCATGATTAGACTGCTGCACGCCGCGGACTTTCATCTGGATTCCGCATTCTCCGCGCTACCGCCGGAGCGCGCGGCCGAACGCCGTCAGGAGCAGCGCTTCGCTTTGCAGGCGCTCAGCGCCCTTTGCCGCGAACGCGGCTGCGACGCGGTGCTGCTCTCCGGCGACCTGTTCGACAGCGCCCGCATCTACCGCGACACGCTCGACGCGCTGCGCCGCTTCTTTGCCGACTGCGGCGCGGAGGTGTTCATCGCCGCGGGCAACCACGACTATCTCTCCCCCGGCTCGCCCTATCTGACGGAGGCGTGGCCGGAAAACGTCCACATTTTCCCCGCGCAGGAGATCTCCTGCGTTTCCGTGGAGCGCCTGCATCTGAATGTCTACGGCGCATCCTTCACCGCACCGGAGGCGCCCGCGTTGCTGGAGGGCTTCCGCGTTTCCGACCCGCAGGCCGTCAACGTGATGGTGCTGCACGGCGACACGCAGCCCGCCTCGCCTTATAACTCCGTCACCTCCGCGCAGATCGCTGCCTCCGGGCTGGACTATCTGGCACTGGGGCATATCCACGCCGCCGGTTTCGTCAAGGCCGGGAAAGCGCTCTGCGCATGGCCGGGCTGCCTGATGGGGCGCGGCTTTGACGAATGCGGTCAGAAGGGCGCGCTGCTGGTGGAGCTGGACGGCACCTCTTGCCGGACGGAATTTCTGCCCGTGCGGACGCGCCGGTATGAAATTTTGCAGGTAGAAGCGGGAGACGATCCCCTCGCGGCCGTGCTCGCTGCGCTGCCGCAGGGCGCGCAGGAGGACTGCTATCGCATCCTTTTCACCGGCGAGAGCGAAGGGCTGGATCTGCATGCGCTTTCGCGCGCGCTCGCGCCGCGGTTTTACAGTCTTTCTCTGCGCGACTGCACGATTCCGAAAACGGAACTCTGGGCGGGCTGCGGGGAGGACACCCTGCGGGGGCATTTTCTTCTGGAACTCAAGCGCCGCTACGACGGCGCGAACGAACCCACGCGCCGCATCCTCGCGCAGGCAGCCCGGCTGACCCTTGCGCTGATGGACGGCAGGGAGGTCACACTATGATCATTAAAAAAATGCGCGCTTCCTTCGGCAAACTGCACGGGGAGCTGACGCTGCACGAGGGGATGAATCTCCTCTGCCTGCCGAATGAGGCCGGTAAATCCACATGGAGCGCGTTCCTTATGGCGATGCTCTATGGCATTGACACCTCCGAGCGCGCCGGAAAGACCAATCAGGGTCTGCCCGCCAAGGAGCGCTACCGTCCGTGGGACGGCAGTCCCATGCAGGGTGCGGTCGAGCTGGTCTGGCGCGGCCGGGAGATCACGATCGAGCGAACGACGGCAGGGCGTATTCCCATGGGCGTATTCCGAGCCTACGAAACCGCCGCCGGCGCGCCCGTGCCGGAGCTGACGGGGGAAAACTGCGGGAAGCTCCTGTGCGGTGTGGAGCGCTCGGTGTTTGAGCGGACCGCCTTTATCCGTCAGCTCGGCATGACCGTGACGGAGGACGCCCAGCTGGAGCAGCGGCTCAATGCGCTCGTCACGACCGGCGAGGAGGGCAAATCCTACTCTCAGTTGGAAAAAGAGCTGAAAAATCTGAAAAACAAGTGCTCCTACCGCGGAAGCGGACAGATCCCGCGCCTGAACGCGCGGATCGCGGAGCTGGAAGAACGCCTTGCGCAGCTTCACGCGGCGCAGGATGAGGCAATGGTGCTCGCCGCGCAGCGCGAAGCCGCGCAGGAGCAGAAAAACCGCATGGACGCGCTGAAGGCGCGGGTCGACCGCGCGCAGAGCGCCCACCGCCGCGCCGGCTTTGAGGAGCTCAACAACCGGGTGCAGGCGCAGGAGCTGCTGTGCCGCCGTCTGGAGGAAGGCTGTGCCGGTCTGCCGGACGAAGGCGAACTGCACCGCCTGCAAAAGCAGCTTGACGCCGAACAGGATGCCCTGCGCACTGCGCAGATGGAAGCCGCCTTCGGCGCAAGCGAGGTGGAAAAGCCCGCCGCGCCGCAGGGCTTTTCGGGTCTGAGCGCAGAAGCCGCCCGGCAGCAGGCGGCGCAGGACATCGCGGAATACCGGCAGCTTCGCGAAGCGCAGCCGCCGAAAAAGCTGCTGCCGCTGCTTTTGTGCCTGCTGGCGGTCGCCGCGGGCGCGGGGCTGTTCTTCGTGCAGCGCTGGGCAGGTCTTGCCCTTGCGGGCGCGGGAATGGCCGCACTGATCGTCGTGCTGATTTTCCTGAGCCGCCGCAGTGCAAAGGTGCAGGAGCGCCGCCGCAGCGCCGAGCTGATCCCGCTGCGCTATGGCGTGAAAACCTGCGATGAGATTTCCGCGCAGGCGGCGTCCTACGCGTCTACCATGGAAGAATATGCGGAGAAAAAGGCGGATTCCGACGCGCAGAAGGCGGCCTACGCCGCCGAGATCGACCGCATCCGCGCGCGCATCGACGGACTTGTCGCGCAGGTGCGCGCCTTTGCACCGGAGTGCGGCGACGCGGCTTCCTGCCGCGAGGCCGTTTCCACGGCGATCCGCGCGCGGGAGCGTCTGACCGCCGAATGCCGCACGCGCGACGCCATGCGCCAGCAGAGCCAGTCCATGCGGCTGCTGCTCGGCAGCGAGGAGGCCGGGCAGGAGGACGCGGAGGCGCTGCGCTACGACCCGCAGGAGGTGGCGCGCCGTCAGGAGCAGGCCGCGCAGGATCTTGCCCAGATCAACGCACGTCTGTCGCACAAACGCGGGCAGATCTCCATGCAGGGCGACGCCGTGGCGATGCAGGCCGAGCTGGAGCAGCTTTCCGAGCAGCTTGCCGCCGCGCAGGACACCGACCTTGCACTGGACTATGCGCTCGCCGCGCTGAAAAACGCGGATGAGGCGCTGCGCTCCCGTTTCTCCCCGCAGATCACCGCCGAGGCGGGTGCGATCCTCTCCGAGCTGACGGATGGGAAATATCCCAACGTCCTTTTGCAGCCGGATATGCGCCTGTCGGTGCGGGAGGAGGACGGAACGGTCATGCGGCCCGCCGCCGCCATGAGCTGCGGCACGGCCGACCAGATGTATCTGGCGCTTCGGCTGGCCATGTGCCGCCGTCTGCTGCCGCCGGACGCGCCGCTGATCCTCGACGACGCTCTGGTGAATTTTGATGACGCGCGCATGAAGCTGGCCATGCGGCTGCTGCGCCGTGAGGCGGAGTCGCGGCAGATTCTGCTCTTCTCCTGCCACCGCCGGGAAAGCGAGACGTGAGTATGTACTTTGATTCCCATGCCCATCTGGATGACCCCCGCTTCGATGCCGACCGCGAGGAGATCTTCGCCGTGCTGGCGCAGCAGGGGCCGGTCATGAACGTCGGCTGCGACCTGCCCTCCTCCGAGGCAAGCGTCGCGCTGGCGCACAAATATCCCTTTGTCTATGCCGCCGTCGGCAGCCATCCGGACGATGCGGCCAATGTGGACGGCCGGCTGCTGGATGCTTACCGCCGCCTGTGCGCGGATGCGCGTGTGCGCGCCATCGGCGAGATCGGTCTGGATTATCACTATGAGGATGTGCCGCGGGCGCAGCAGATCATCGCCTTTGAGCAGCAGCTTGAGCTGGCCGAGGCACTGGGCCTGCCGGTCATCGTCCACGAGCGCGAGGCGCACGGCGATGCGATGGACATCCTCCGGCGGCATCCGGACGTGCGCGGCGTGTTCCACTGCTTCTCCGGTTCAAAAGAGATGGCGCTCTGGCTGGTCGAGCGCGGCTGGTACATCGGCTTCACCGGCGTGCTGACCTTCAAGAACGCCCGCCGCGCCGTGGAAGCGGCGCAGGCGCTGCCGCTCGACCGCATCCTCATCGAAACGGACTGCCCCTATATGGCGCCGGAACCGTACCGCGGCCGCCGCAATGACAGCCGCTATGTTCCGCTGGTCGCGGCAAAGCTGGCGCAGCTCCGCGGCCTGACGCAGGAGGAAGCCGGCCGCATCACGGCAGAAAACGCCATGCGCCTTTTCAGACTGTCAAAAAACCTATCCAACCGAAAGTTTCGGAGGGAAGAATAGTGTGA
>UQWH01000033.1 GCA_900544705.1 uncultured Eubacteriales bacterium
ATTTTGTAGGCAGCTTGTCAAAAAAGTCCAAAAGGACTTTTTTGACAAGCTGAAACCCGGCCGGGATAAAATGTCCCGGCCGGGTTTTTACCGTTCTGCTGTTTACTTCGTTCCGAAGATGCGGTCGCCGGCGTCGCCGAGACCGGGAACGATATACGCATGGTCGTTCAGGCACTGATCGACCGCCGCCACATAGATGTCCACATCGGGATGCTCTTCCGTCACGGCCTTGATGCCCTCCGGCGCTGCGATGATGTCCATCAGGGTGATATACTTGCAGCCATACTCCTTCTTGAGAATGGAGATCGCCGCTGCGGCGCTGCCGCCGGTCGCCAGCATGGGGTCGACCACAAACACCTGACGCTCGGAAATATCGGGCGGCATCTTGCAGTAATACTGCACCGGCTCCTTCGTTTCCGGATCGCGGAACAGGCCGATATGACCGATCTTCGCCGAGGGGATGAGCGAAATCATGGAATCCACCATACCAAGACCCGCACGCAGGATCGGTACGATCGCCATCTTCTTGCCCGCAAGGACGCGAACCTTCGCCATCGCGACCGGAGTTTCAACCTCGATCTCCCGCGTGGGCAGATTGCGCGTTGCTTCGTAGCACATCAGTGCAGCGATCTCGCCGACGATCTCACGGAATTCCTTGACGCCCGTGTTCTTGTCGCGCAGGATCGACAGCTTGTGCTGCAGCAGCGGATGATCCAAAACCTGAACTTTACCCATTGTCACACTCCTTCTGTACACGCAGCCGCTCCGCACGTTCCCGTTCCGCCTGCGAAAGCCGCAGATAGTTCGGCACCAACGCCGCGCCGTCGGCCTCCGCCCCGGACAGGAGCATCGTCCGCGCCAGCAGCGCCACGCCCGAAGCGCGCTGCATTCTCAACTGCTCCGGCGCCAGAACGCAGCCGAAGCCCTTCTTACCGATGGTATTATAGCACAGCTCGGCACCATCGCCAACCATTATTTTTGGTTTTTCGATTTTTTTCAGTTCCTCGTCCAGTTCCTCCAGAGAGATCGCCCTGTCTGGCGTCAGACGGGTCAAAATGCCGTTTTCGCAGGAAAACAGCGCGTTATAGACCTGCTGCCGCCGCGCGTCCATCGCACAGCAGACCACGCCGGAGAAGCACTGCGCCTGCCGCGCCATGGCCTCCAGCGTCGAAACGCCCACGCAGGGAAGCTCCCGCCCCCACGCGAAGCCCTTTGCCGCGGCGACGCCGATGCGCACGCCCGTAAAGCTCCCCGGCCCTGCCGCGCAGGCGACCGCCGTCACATCGGCAGACGTGAGCGCGCAGTTTTCCAGGAGCTGCTGCGCCATCTGCATCAGCGTGCGGCTGTGCGTCTGCCCGCAGTTCAGATAGGATTCCCCCAAAAGGACGTCCTCATCCAGAAGCGCGACCGAGGCCGCCTTCGCCGAGGTTTCAAATGCCAGGATCCGCATCCAGTGCACTCCCTTCTATCGTGATCTTTCTGCCTTCGTCCGAGGTTTTTTCGATCCGGACGGTGATCGCGTCCTCCATCGCGCCGGACACATTTTCGCTCCACTCGACGGCGCACACGCCGCCGCGGGCAAGATAGTCCTCCCAGCCGATGTCGAACAGTTCCTCCTCGGAGCCGAGGCGGTACATATCAAAATGAAACAGCGGGAGCCTGCCGCCCGTATACTCATTGACGATGGTGTACGTCGGACTGGTCACGCGCATGGAAATGCCCAGCCCGCGCGCAAGCCCGCGCGTAAAGGCGGTCTTTCCCGCGCCCAGCTCGCCAAGGTAGGCAACGACCTCGCCGCCCCGGAGCGTTTCGCCCAGACGCTGCCCCAGGCGCTCGGTTTCTTCCGCGCTGTTGGTGAAATACTGCATTCTTTCACGACCTTTGGTTTTTTCGCGTTTATTGTATCATTCCCGCCGCTTTTTGTAAACACTTCCTTCTGCGTACTTTTTTGTTTACAAGCCGGGCGAATGATGGTAGAATAATGAGAACGGAGGTGAGGTCATGAAGAAATTTGCAAATCGTCTGCTGGAAATTTTCAAAAAGGGCGATATGATCCTGCTGGCGCTGTGCGTCGCCTCCTCCGTTTTCGGCATCGTCATGATCTACGCCGCCACCTATACGGAAGGCAACACCCGCATGATCATCATCCAGACGGCGTCCCTCTGCGCGGGAATTCTCGTCTATCTCGGCATGACCGCGCTGGACATCGACATTCTGGCCGGGCAGCGGACGCTTCTCTTCCTGTTCAACTCGATTTTTATCGCCATGCTGCTGGTCTGGGGTATTGAAGGCTCCACCGGCAACCGAAGCTGGCTGCACTTCTCCTTTCTGCCTTTCAACATCCAGCCGGCCGAAGTCTGCAAGATCACTTATATCATCATTCTGGCCAAAACCATGAGCGTCCACCGCAACCATGTGTCCTCTCTGCGCTGTGTGCCTGTGCTGACGGGCCATATGCTCTTCATCGTCGCGGAGATCGTCTTTATCTCAAAGGACATGGGCGTGGCGCTGATCTTTGTTTTCATTTTCCTGATCATGGCCTATGCCGGCGGCGTGAGCGGCTGGTGGTTCCTCGGCGGCGGCGCAGCCTTTGCCGCAGTCAGCCCCTATTTGTGGAAGCACATCATGCGTCCGGACCAGAAAAAACGCATTCTCGCGCTGATCGACCCGACCATTGACCCCACGGGCGAAGGCGTTCTCTGGCAGACCAACAAGAACCTGGAGGCACTGCGCAACGGCGGTCTTTCCGGTCAGGGGCTGTTCCACGGCGATCTGACGAACTCCGCCGCCCTGCCTGCCCGCCACACGGACTCCATCTTCTGCTCCATCGGCGAGCAGCTCGGTCTGATCGGCTGTCTGGCGGTGCTGCTTCTGCTGCTGGCCATCGTCGCGCGCTGCATCTATGTCGGCATGAAGTCCCCGGACTATATGAACCGGCTGATCTGCATCGGCATTGCCTCCATGTTCCTGTTCCAGATCCTGATCAATGTCGGCGTATGTCTGGGCCTGTTCCCGGTCATCGGCCTTGCGCTGCCCTTCTTCAGTTATGGCGGCAGTTCCCTGATGACCTCCTTCCTCGCCGTCGGCATCGTCTCCGGCATCAAAATGCGCCCCGCCCCCGATATCACCGTACACTATATCCGGCCGTACTGAAAAGCCGAAAGGCTTCAGCACGGTCGAAGTTTTTATATTCTTTTTTTCTCCGCTTACGGAGGAATCAATTGCTAATTTCAATATAACAGTTGCCTTTTTCGTGCAAATGTGCGATAATACGTACAGACTCTATTTTATCGTTCAAAATACTTGCAGAAACATAACGGGAGGAAAACATGAAGGGAATTATCTTAGCCGGCGGAGCCGGAACTCGCCTGTATCCTTTGACAATGGTGACAAGCAAGCAACTTTTGCCCGTCTACGACAAGCCGATGATCTATTACCCGCTTTCCACACTGATGCTGGCCGGAATTCAGGATATTCTGATCATTTCCACACCGTCGGACACACCGCGCTTCGAAGCTCTGCTTGGCGACGGCAGTCAATTCGGTGTCCGGCTGCAATACGCCGTGCAGCCTTCCCCGGACGGTCTTGCGCAGGCTTTCCTGATCGGCGAAGAATTTATCGGGGACGACCTGTGCGCCATGGTGCTTGGCGACAATATTTTCTATGGCAATGGTCTGTCCAGGCTCCTGCGGCAGGCGGTTGCAAATGCAGAGCAGGGTCGTGCAACCATTTTCGGCTATTACGTCAATGATCCGGAACGCTTCGGCATCGTCGAATTTGATGAAAACGGCAAAGTCCTTTCCGTAGAGGAAAAGCCGAAGCACCCCAAGTCCAACTACTGCATCACGGGGCTTTATTTTTATGATCGCCGCGTGGTGGAAATGGCAAAGCAGGTCCGGCCTTCTGCCCGTGGAGAGCTGGAGATCACCTCACTGAACGATTTGTACTTACAGGACGGAACACTGGATGTCCAGCTTTTGGGGCGTGGATTTGCCTGGCTAGACACCGGTACGATGGACAGTCTGGTCGATGCAGCAGATTTTGTGCGTATGATCGAAAAGCGTCAGTCCATCAAGATCTCCGCGCCGGAAGAGATCGCCTATCGGAATGGCTGGATCGACCGTGACGCGCTTCTGGCGTCTGCCGCCCGCTATGGAAAAAGTCCCTATGGCGAACATCTGAAGGCCGTTGTGGAAGGAAAAATCCGTTATTGATTCTGAAAGGAAGCCTGCACAGCATGAAGAAAATCGAAACAGCACTGCCCGGCGTATACATTATCGAGCCACAGGTTTTCGGCGACCATCGCGGATATTTTATGGAAACTTATTCTCAGCGAGCCTTTGAAGAGCTGGGGATACACTGCACCTTCGTGCAGGATAATCAGTCCTTTACTGCCGCAAAAGGCGTTTTGCGCGGAATTCACTTTCAGAACAATCCCATGGCGCAGGCCAAACTGGTACGTGTCACAAGGGGCGCTGTACTGGACATCGCCGTCGATCTCCGGAAAGGTAGTCCTTTTTACTGCAAGTGGGTCAGTGCGGAATTATCCGCAGAAAACAAGCGGATGCTTTTCCTGCCGAGAGGATTCGGGCACGGCTTTGTCACTTTGACAGAAGATGTGGAATTCTGCTACAAAGTGGATAATTTTTACAGTAAGGAATGTGACCGCGGCATTCGTTTCGACGATCCTGCAATCGGCGCCGACTTCGGCGAAGTGCGCCGGGAGCTTCTCAGCGCCAAAGATCTGGCATCTCCCCTGTTGGCTGACAGTGACTGTAATTTTATTTATGAAGGAGAAAACGCATGACGATTATTGTTACGGGCGGCGCCGGCTTTATCGGCAGCAACTTTATCTATTATCAGCTGAAGCACCACAAGGAGGACAGGATTGTCTGTCTTGATTCTCTGACCTATGCAGGCAATATGGCAACCCTGGACGAGGCGATGAAGCATCCGAACTTCCGCTTCGTGAAGGCCGATATCACAGACACCGCAGCCGTCGATCAGCTTTTCCGCGAAGAGTCGCCGGATATCGTTGTGAACTTTGCCGCGGAAAGCCATGTAGATCGCTCGGTCGAGGATCCCGGTCTTTTCCTGCGGACAAACATTCTTGGCACCGGTACCCTCATGGACGCTTGCCGCAAATACGGCATCAAGCGCTACCATCAGGTGTCGACCGATGAAGTCTACGGTGACCTGCCGCTTGACCGCCCGGATCTTTTCTTTACCGAAACAACGCCGATCCACACTTCCAGTCCCTACTCTGCCTCCAAGGCCTCTGCCGATCTGCTGGTGCTTGCCTATGCGCGCACCTATCATCTGCCTGTCAGCATTACACGCTGCTCCAACAACTATGGTCCATATCATTTCCCGGAGAAGCTGATCCCCCTGATGATATCCCGCGCGCTTGCAGACGAGAGTCTTCCCGTCTACGGCACCGGAGAAAACGTGCGTGACTGGCTCTATGTGGAGGATCACTGCTCTGCCATTGATCTTGTTATCCGCAAGGGCCGCGAGGGCGAAATCTATAATGTCGGCGGTCACAACGAACGCACCAACCTTGAAGTTGTCAAGACTATCCTGCACGAGCTGAATAAGCCGGAAAGCCTGATCACTTATGTGAAAGACCGTCCCGGCCACGACCGCCGCTATGCCATCGACCCGGCGAAAATTCACGCCGAGCTCGGCTGGCTGCCGCAGACCTCCTTTGACGAGGGCATCAAAAAGACGATCCGCTGGTATCTCGACAACCAGAAATGGTGGAAAGACATTCTCGCGGGCGACTATCAGAACTACTACGAAAAAATGTACGGAAATCGGGAGAAGCTATGAAAGTACTTGTAACTGGCGTCGGCGGTCAGCTCGGCTTTGACGTATGCCGCCGTCTGAATCAGCTTGGCATCGCCAATAAGGGCGTGGATATTCAGGATTTTGACCTGACTGACGGCGAAGCCGTCCTGCATGCAGTCAAGGACTACGCACCGGATGCGATCATCCACTGTGCCGCATATACAAACGTGGAAAAAGCGGAAACCTTGCCGGAGGCTTGCGCCGCCGTCAACGAAACCGGCACGCGGAACGTCGCACAGGCGGCGCTGGCTGTCAACGCGAAAATGATGTACATCAGCACCGATTACGTCTTCCCCGGCACTGGCGAGGAACCGTATGAAGTCGATGCACCGCATCACCCGCTGAGCGTCTACGGTATAACGAAAGAAAAGGGCGAGCAGGCGGTCACATCGCTTCTGGAACGTTATTTCATTGTCCGAATCAGCTGGGTCTTCGGCCTGAACGGTCACAATTTCGTGCGCACCATGCTGCGGCTTGGTCAGAGCAAGAGCGAGATCAATGTAGTCGGTGATCAGATCGGTTCTCCGACCTACACAGCCGACCTTGCAGTTCTTCTTTGCGACATGATCCAGACGGAGAAATACGGTGTCTATCACGCAACAAACGAAGGTTATTGCTCCTGGGCGGAATTTGCACAGGCGATCATGGATGAAGCCGGGCTGCCCTGTACGGTGCATCCCATCCCGACGGAGGCTTATCCCACACTGGCAAAGCGTCCGCAGAATTCCCGCATGAGTAAGCGTAGTCTGGACGAAGCCGGGTTCTCCCGCCTTCCCGACTGGCACGATGCCCTGCACCGCTATCTGGAGCTTCTAAAGGCAGAAGAATAATCGCCCGGAAGAGAAAGAGGAACGGTCTGCGTCCCTCTTTCTCTTCGGAATTCCGTAGAAAGTGATTAAGTATGTATGATAAATGAGATAAATAGCAAACAATATTGGAACTGTCGTTTTCAATCCGGCGACTGGGAGCAATACGACGGTGACAAGCAGTCTGTTTTCTTTTACACGCTGGCCTGCACCGCCATGTCAGAACCGCTGCGCACTGATCTGGAAAGAAACGCGTTTCATTTTGTCGACTATGGCTGTGCACTCGGCGACGGTACGGCATTTCTGGCACACCGCTTTCCTTCCTGCTCCGTAACCGGCATTGATTTTTCCGATGCGGCAATTCAGGAAGCCTCTGAAAAGTACCCGCAATGCAGCTTTGAGATCGGAGATATCACCCAGCCTCTCCCCAAAGCCGACGTTGTTTTCTCTTCCAACACGCTGGAGCATCTGCAAGACCCGCTGCCCATCCTGCATTCGCTGGTCTGCGCTTCGACGAAGTATACCATCCTGCTTTTGCCGCTGGAAGAAGCACCAACCGTTGCCGAGCACGCTTTTCTATTTCAAACCGATATGTTCCCGGCACGCATAGAAGATCACTATCTGAGTGATTTTAAAGTTTTGGACTGCCGCGGTATGAATTCTCCCTACTGGAACAAGCGTCAGCTTCTGGTCGTGTATACAAACAAAACGTACCGACCGGATGACCATCTTCTTTTTGACCGCATGTACCGCGAACAAATCGAACCGCTGCAGGATGAGCTGCTGCAAAAAAGCGCCGCACTAACCGCTTCGCAGGAAGCGCTCCTTCAGTCTGATCATTCTCTGGCAGATGCACGCTCCGAGGCTTCCGGTCTTAAGGCAAAACTGCAGGCCGCACAGGCCCATCTGGAAGAAAAAGAAGCCGCGCTCCATGCACTGGAGGATGAACTCGCGCACTGCAAATCCGTTGTCGCAGCACAGGAAGAAGCCATCGCCTCACAGGAGAAGAACGCGCAGGAACGCAGCGCACATATCCATTCTCTGGAGCTTTCCTATAACGACAGCATCAACCGGCTGAACGCTGCCGCAATTGAGAACATTGCCCAGCTCGTGTCCGGGCAAAGCAACCGCGCTTTCTTGCGGGGCGAATGGGCAGAGATTTCCAAAATTTCCGCCGAATGTGACGGCATCACAAAGTACCGTGTTTATCGGCTGGCGCACCTCTATTATCGCTTCAAACGTCAGCTTATCTGCGGGCCCATGCGGGAAAAGAAAGCGTTTTTCCGCTGGGTGGCTGGCAGCGACAAGGATCACGCAGTTGATTACAACCCACTGTTTCGCCTGTCCGGAGAACTGGCAAATGCAAGAGATCGTCTTTCGGATCATATTATGCGCTCCGCAGCATCTGTTCCCATTCCGGTCACATGGGGCAGCAACTGTCTGAACGCAGACAATGTCGATTCCGGCGCGCTGGCAGAGATCCTTGAGGAACCCTATCAAAAACATGACGTACTTATCTTCTCCGTCATCAACTATCACTTCCGCTATCAGCGGCCGCAGCAGATTGCGGATCATTACGCAAAGCGCGGTCATCGCGTGTTCTACATCAACGCCGGCTTTATCAATTCGCTGACGCCAACAGTAGAGCAGGAAGGAAATCTTTATATAATATCTCTCCCATGTACATGGATCGGCGATGTCTACGCGTTGAATAAGGCCAGAGATCAGGAAGAGATTCTGGCACAGGTCAACCGCCTGCTTTTCCGTTATGGCATCCGCGACGCCCTCATGATCGCAGACTATCCCACCTGGGTGCACGCCGTTCTGGCTCTGAAAAGAACTTACGGCTTCCCGCTGATCACAGATTACATGGACGACTTCACCGGCTTTGCGGCTACAACAGCCGATTATGTCCGTGAGGATTGCATTCGTCTGCTGGAACACAGCCAATGCGTCGCCGCAAGCTCCGAGTTCCTCGTTGAATCCGCAAAACGTTATAATCAGAATGTCCATGCGATTCGCAACGGCACGGAGTTCTCCCATTTCCACAAGGCATTTACCGGCGCGAAAAAGCACAAGCGGTCTGTCATCGGCTACTACGGTGCCATCGCCGAGTGGTTCGATGCAGAAAAGGTCCTGTATCTGGCAAAGCGCTTTTCCGATTGCGACATCGTTCTCATCGGCGGAGTTACCAATGAAAAAATACGCAAAGCGAATTTGCCAAATCTCAAACTGTTGGGTGAAAAGCCCTATGCAGAGCTGCCGGATTATCTGGCGGAATTCGACGTATGTCTGATTCCGTTTGATTCCAGTATTGACCTTATCAAGGCAACAAATCCTGTAAAATTCTACGAATATCTGTCTGCCGGGAAGAAAATCGTTGCAACCGAAATTCCGGAGCTGATGCCTTTCCGCGACAAATATGCCTATCTGGAAAACGATGACCGGGCCTTCGGCGACGCCGTGGAGCGCTGTCTGAAGGGGACCGATACGCTCGCCCCCACAGAAGAGCGCTTCCGTTTTGCAAAAGAAAATGACTGGCAGGCACGTCTGGATGCCTTTGAGGATGCAGGCATGTCCGTTTTTCCCATGGTCAGTATCATCGTTCTGTGCTACAACCAGCTTGATTATACAAAGCAGTGCGTAGACAGTATTCTGAAGAATACCGCTTATCCGAATTATGAGCTCATCCTTGTGGATAACTGCTCGCAGGACGACACGGCTGACTATCTTCGCACACTTCCGGACCGTGACCCTCATGTTCGTATTCAGATCAACGAGACCAATAAGGGATTTGCGGGCGGCAATAACGACGGTCTGGCCATGGCTAGGGGCGATTATCTGGTTCTTCTGAACAATGACACCGTTGTGACCCGTGGCTGGCTCACCGGAATGCTCAAGCAGTTCTCCAATGCCGATGGCATCGGCATCGTTGGACCGGTAACGAACAGCATCGGCAACGAGGCGATGGTGCCTGTCACCTATCACGAAATCAAAGATATGCCGCTGTTTGCCTACCTCTACACCGATCTGCACATGAACCAGCGCTACTACCACGATGGCGTGCTTGCCATGTACTGTATCATGTTCTCAAGAGAAGTGCTTCAAAAGGTCGGTCCGCTTGACGAAAATTATGGGCGCGGCTATTTTGAGGATGACGACTATTCTATCGCCGCGAAAAACGCCGGCTTCGATCTGGTCATGACCGAGGATGTGTTCATCCATCACTATGGGAATGCTTCCTTCTCCCTGCTTGGGGATGAAGTACGGCTGCGCCTCTTCCATGAAAACAAGGCATACTTTGAGAAAAAATGGGGAACCATCTGGACGCCGCACCATTTCCGTCATGGCGAACCAGAAGAATAAGATTCACTCAAGCAGAAACACCGGGAGGAAAAGTTTGAAAACTTTTCCTCCCGCTGCATATTTTATCCAAAAGCGTTCATCCTATCTGCGAAGAAAAATTTAGGAGGGAATCTCATGAGATCCATTCTTCGCACGATAGCCCTTGCCGGGATGCTCTGCGCGCTGTGCCTTTCCGCCGCGGCCAGCAGCGGCGCCGACACCCCCGCAGCCTCCCTCTCCGGCAGCTCCGAAACGCTCTACAGCGTCGAATACTGCTTCGCGGAGGCCGATTTCCACGCGGACACGCTCTCCGATCTGCGCGGTATTTTCGTCACCGGCGTGCCGGATGCCGCCGTCGCGACCGTGCAGCTCGGCCAGCGCGAGATCCTGCCCGGAGACGTTCTGCCGCTGGAATGCCTGAGCCGTCTGACGCTCCACCCCAACTGCGCTGGCGGCTGCGACGCCGTGCTGACCTACAGCCCCATCCGCGGGACGCGCCTCGACCCGGAGGCGACGCTGACCATCCGCATCAAGTCCGGAAAGAACGAAACGCCATCTGCCATCGCCGCCGAGTTTGAGACCTACAAGAATATCGCCAACGACGGCCAGCTCACCGGAACGGACGCGGAAAACGCGCCGCTCACCTTCCAGCTCGTCGACGCACCGAAGCGCGGCAGCGTAAAGCTGGAGGAAAACGGCGCCTTCGTCTACACGCCCACGAAGAACAAGGTCGGTGAGGACAGCTTCACCTTCACCGTGACCGACGACGCGGGCAACGTTTCCAAGCCCGCCACCGTCAAGATCCGCATTCTCAAGCCCTCGGACAGCAAAACCTTTGCCGATCTGGACGGCTCTATGGATCAGTATGAAGCCATGTGGAGCCGCGCCGCCGGCCTGTGCAGCGGCCGCTCCATCGGCGGCACGCTCTGCTACGGGGCAGAAGAGCCGGTCACCCGTGCAGAATTCCTCGTCATGGCAATGAAGCTGGGCAAGGTGTCCGTAGAGGAGGCGCTGACCGTTTCCGGCTTTGCCGACGCGCAGGACGCCCCGGCCTGGCTCCAGCCCTATCTCTCCTCCGCCATGCGCCGCGGCATCGTCCACGGCATCGCCACCGAGGAGGGACTGGTCTTCCAGCCGAACGAGGCCATCACCGGTGCGCAGGCAGCGGTGATGCTCCAGAACATCTGGAGGCTCCCGGCAGTCACTGCTGCCGCGGGCGCGGACGATACCGACTGGACCGCAGGCGCGGTGCAGGCGCTTTCCGAAGCGGGCATCACGCTCAAGGACAGCGGCGAAACGCTGACGCGTCTGGATGCGGCAAAGCTCCTGTACCAGATGAGCAAGCTCAAATAACCAATAAAATTCCTCCGGTTTATCGAACCGGAGGAATAAATTTATTTCGTTTCGGGGAAGCGGTACTTTTCTTTATATTCGCGGAAAACCTCCGCAAACTCGTGGGTACCGTTCTCCTTGACCGCGTTCAGATATTCGTGCGTGCCAAAGCTGCCGGCGTGCGTTTCGATCAGCGCAACGGCAATGTTGGAACAGTGGTCGGACACGCGCTCGTAATTGGTCAGCAGATCGGAAAGGACGAAGCCCATCTCGATGGTGCAGGTACCCGCCTGCAAGCGTTCGACGTGCGCGGACTTTGCCTCGGCGATCAGCAGGTCGATGACCTGCTCCAGCGGCTCGACACGGCGCGCCATCTCCAGATCTTCCTGACAGAAGGAGTCGATCGTCAGGTTCAGAATGTCATTGAGGGCATTGGTCAGGTTCTCCAGTTCCTGCCGGGCCTGCGGCGAGAAGGTGATCTTCTTTTCATGGATCTCCTGTGCGCTGCGCAGCAGGTTGACGGCATGGTCGCCCAGGCGTTCCAGATCACCGATCGTATGCAGCATCTTGGAAACTTCCTGCGAATCCTTCTCGGACAGGGACTTGCGCGCCAGCTTCACAAGGAAGGTGCCGAGCTTGTCCTCGTACATATCAAGGTCGTCCTCATACTTCAGCACGGCCTGTGCCGTCTTTTCATCATAGTTATGCAGCAGACCAATGGCGGAAAGAATGGTCTTGCGGGCGATCTGCGCCATCTTGTTGGTGCGCGCATCCGCCTCGGAAACCGCGATGGAAACGGTGGAGAGCAGACGCTCGTCCAAAAATGCGGTTTCCTCCGTCGCCTTCGAGGGACGCACGAGGAGGTTGGTCAGACGCTCCAGGTGCTTCCAGAAGGGGAAGAGGATGACGGTATTGACTACGTTGAACACCGTGTGGATCATGGCGACGCCGAAGATCGTGACCGGATCGTCGATGAAATCAAAGCGTAACATCAGGCTTGCGCCGTAGAACAGGCCCATGCAGACGATGGTGCCGATGATCTTGATGATGATATGAACGATCGCGACCTTTTTTGCGTTCTTATTGACGCCCATGCTGGAGATCAAAGCCGTGACGCAGGTGCCGATGTTCGCGCCCAGCACCAGCGGAATGGCCATATTATAGGTAATCTGCCCGGAGAGCGCAAGGTTCTGCACGATACTGATCGTACCGGCGGAGCTCTGGATGACACCGGTAAAGATCGTGGAGATCAGCACGGCGACAATGGGATTATTGAACGCGGTCAGAAGCGCCTGGAAGCTGCCGGAGCTTTCCAGCTCCTGCACGGAGTTGCCCATCATGACCATGCCGTACATCAAAATGGCAAAGCCGACGAGGATGCGGCCGAGATCGTGACGGCGCGGCTTCTTGCTCAGCGTGATCATGGCCACGCCAAACAGCGCGATGACCGGTGCGAAGTTCTTCGGATTCAGCATGGAGATCACGCCGCTGCCGGAGATGCCGGACAGGGAGGTGATCCACGTTGTGACTGTGGTGCCGATGTTTGAGCCCATGATCACGCCGATGGTCTGGCCGAACTGCATGATGCCGGAGTTGACGAGACCGACCAGCATGACCGTCATGGCCGAGGAGGACTGAATGGCGATCGTGATCACGAAGCCGAGCAGCATGGCCATCCAGCGGTTGTCCGTGATTTTTTTGAGAGAACGTTCGAGCGAGCCGCCTGCCATCTTACGCAGACCGTCGGACATGACGTTCATGCCAAAGAGGAAAAAGGCAAGCCCGCCGATCAGCAGAATCACATCCATGCGCATTTCTCCGATCTTCTTCATCTGAAAGTTAGAGGATGCATACCCTCTCATTTATACTGTATCGGCCGAGAAGAACAAAGTCAACCCCATTTTCCCTTTTTCTCCAAGATTCTTCATCCTGCACAAAAGCACCTTTGTAAAGCGCAGGTTTTCCGTGAGGATTTTGTAGCCTGATCCGACTTGACGGCACCGGGTTTCTTTAGTACAATAGATGGGCTGTCGGACAATTCCGCAGCGCACGACAGTTCGAAACCATCCTGTCGTAAAACAAAACTATGGGCCTGACCGGCGCTTTATGCGCCCGTCTTCGTCCGGAAACGGAGAAAAAAATGAAACACACTGTCCGCTCTCTCGTTCGCGGCGCGGTTTTCGCCGCGCTATACGCCGTGCTGACCTTCCTGCAGAACCTGCTGCTGCCCGGTACGACCTCCGCAGCCATCCAGTTCCGCCTGTCCGAGGCGCTGTGTATCTTCGCGCTGTTCACGCCGGATGCCATCTGGGGCCTGACGCTGGGCTGCTTCCTGTTCAATCTGCTTGTTCCCGGCTCTCTGCCGTTGGACTGGCTGGTCGGCACAGTCGCGACGGCTCTTGCCACACTGACCATGTACCGTCTGCGCCATGTGCACGTGCTGCGCATCCCGCTGCCCGCGCTCGTGATGCCCGCCGCCTTCAATGCGGTTTTTGTCGGCGCGGAGCTGACCATCTACATCGGCGAATTCTCCATGTGGCTGAATATGCTCTATGTCGCCGTCGGCGAGCTGGCCGTCCTTCTGACCGCCGGGACCGCGCTGTATTTTGCCTTCACGGCGCGCGGCCTGAACCGCCGCCTGTTCCCGGAGGACGCCGAATGATCTCCCGCGGCCGCAGGCTGGCCTGGTGCGCCTTGCTCACGGCCATTGCACTGACGATCTTCGTTCTGGAGGGTCAGATCCCCCTGTCCTTCCGGGTGCCGGGCATGAAGCTGGGGCTGAGCAATCTGGTCACGCTCTATGCGCTGTTCGCGCTCGGCTGGAAGGAGGCGCTGGGGATCCTGCTGGTACGCATTTTCCTTGGCAACGTCTTCGCCGGGAATCTGATGGCGATGCTCTATTCCCTCTCCGGCGGGCTTCTCAGCTTCGCGGTGATGGCGCTGCTGCGCCGGACCGTCAGCGGCAAGCAGATCTGGGTCTGCGGTACGCTGGGCGGCATTGCGCACAATCTCGGTCAGATCGCTGCGGCTGCGCTGATCGCAAAAACCTCGGGCCTTCTTCTTTACCTTCCGGTGCTGATCCTCTGCGGGACGGTCACGGGGGCCTTCACCGGTCTGTGCGCGCAGCTTTTACTGCAAAGGCTCCGCCTGCACTAAAAAGTAACTAAGATATAAAAAAATCCGTGCCGGTTGGCACGGATTTTTTTGTCAGTATTCGTTTTAGCCCGCGGCCTCGGGCGCCTGCGTGGATCCCGCAGTGTCCTCGGACGCATCCGCAGATTCACTGGCGTCCGTCGATTCGCTGGCGTCCGTCGCCTGAGAAGCCTCGGCATCCTTCTGGGCATTGGCGTAGCTCACAAGATCAAAGACCCACATATTGGAGTAGTCAAATTCTTCCACATAGGTTTCGCAGAGCTCATTGATCTTCTCGTTGGCAAGCTCTGCGGCCATATCCTCCTTCGCGGTGTCAAACCACGCGCGGGTGTCGGCCGTGCCGCAGAAGTACATGATGTGGTAGCCGTAGGTCGTGCGCACGATGCCGGTATCGCCGGCCTTGCGGTTTGCGTCAAAGCACCAGTCGTTGAACTCCGTGACTGTCTTGCCGGGCGCAAGAGCCTCATAGATGCCGCCGTCGCTTGCGTTGCTGTCCTTGGAATAGGTCTTGGCCAGCTCGGAGAAATTGTCCTCCGTCTGGTTTTCCTGCCACAGGGCATAGATGCGGTTGGCTTCGGCCTCCGCCGCTGCCCATGCATCCTCGGAATAGGTGCCGTCCGTGCCCTTCTCGCCTTCCGGCTGGATGAGAATGTGGCGGATATTGACGTTATTGACCTTCAGGGTGCCCTTTTCCGCATAGGCTTCCGCGTTCGCGTCGTAGTAGGCCTCGACCTCGGCATCCGTCGCGTTGGCGTAGGGCTCGCCGTAGAGCACGTCCTGATAGTAGTGCATCGCGGTGATGTACATCCGCATGTAGTTCTGGTAATCCTTCGCCGTCACGCCTGCGCCGAAGTTTTCCTGCAAGTAGGCGTCGATGCTCTCAAAGCCCGCGTCGGCCGCTTCCTTCGCAAGATCGCCTTCCGGATTCGTCAGGTCGTCGAGCTGCGTCGCAACATCCTCCGGCAGCTCGTAGCCGTCGGCCTGCGCCGCGCGCTCCAGCGCACGGAACTGGGAGGTTTTCTTCACGACGGAGGTAAGGAAGTACTGCTCCCACGTGTTGCCCTCCAGCAGGGAGGACTGCTCGTGCAGGGGGCGCGTGGTGTCCAGTCCCATCATGGAGATGTAGGAGCCGTAGTTCTGCATCATCTGATAGAACTCCATCCAGTAGGCGACCTGCAATTCGCCGTTGGTCATGAAATAGTCGCCGTTTTCATCTCTGGCAATTGCCGTGCGCATTTCAAGGCTGTCGGCGGTGGTGTCCGTGATGTCGTAGCGGTCACGGTCGGTCAGCGCACTCGTGCCGAAGGCGGTGTTTTCTGCCAGATAGGCCCGGTCGCCATAGGCCGTTTCAATCTTCTTTGCCGTCAGCTCCGGATGGGCGCTGAGGAACCAGAACACACCGGCGGCCAGCGCGCCCAGCACCAGAACCGCCGCGGCGATGATGATACTGATCCTCGCGCCCTTGGAAAGGCCCTTCTTCGGCGTCTCCGCGGGAGCAGTCTCCGGTTCTTCCGACGCTTCGGCGTTCGGTTCTTCCGGCGCTTCGGCGTTCGGTTCCTCCGGCGCTTCGGCTGCGGTTTCTTCGTTCTCTGTTTCTTCTGCCGCTTCCTCGACGGTTTCCGCCGTTTCTGCGGTATCTTCGGTCAGTTCGGCCGAGTCCTCCGCGATCTCAGCAGCAGCTTCCTGTACCGCCGCTTCCCCGGCGGAATGCTCTGCGTCCTGTACGACCGTTTCCTCCGGTTCTTCCGAGGACGGAGTCACAGGGCGATTTTCTTCTGAAGCCATATTGTAAGCTCTCCTTTTGATGAATTGCCTGTTTATCCTACCACAATCGGCGGCATATTTCAATCGATTTGGCGTGATCTATCTCATTTTCGGAAAAAAGTTTACATTTTCAAACTTTTCCGCACCGGGAAGGACGGCGGCTGCACGATTGACGCGGCGGCCGCGGCGTGATACAATAAAACAAATCACACTGGGAGGTACCGTTTTTGAACACCTGCCTTGAAATTTCCTACACCGCCAAGGGCGCATGGACACCGGAAATGCTGACCGCCGCGCTGGCGCAGGCCGCCACCGACCACGCAAACGACCTCGGCATCGGCCACGACGCGATGGTCGAGCGCTGCGGCTGCCTGTGGATGCTGGTGCGCAGCCGCATCGCCATGCGCGAGCTGCCGCCGCCGGACACCGCCGTGACCGTGCGGACATGGCTGCGCAAGCCCTCGCCTGCCATGAGCGTCCGCGACTATGAATTTCTGTATCAGGGCCGCAGCATCGGCCGCGCGCTGCAATACTGGGTGCTGGCCAACGCGCAGACCCGCCGCATCGCCAATCTGCGCGACATCGACGTTCTCTGGACGCTGCCCGCGCGCGAGCCGGAGTGCCGCGAGACCATCCGCCGCCTGGTTCTGCCGGAATCTCTGCCGGAAGCCGGCGCATGGACGGTCACACCGGAGGAGATAGACGACAACGGCCATCTGAACAACGTCGTCTATGTCCGGCACGCGCAGCGCTTCGCCCCGCCGGACACGAAATGGATCGAAGTGATCTACGACCGCGAGTGCTTTCTGGGCGAAACGCTCCGGCTCTTTGCCAAGGACGGCTGCGTCCGCGGCGTAAAATCCGACGGCTCGGAGAGCTTCCGGGCACGTTTCCAACAATCTGAGGAGGAATCACGATGACAACACTGGAACAGGCACTCTGCCGCTGGCTCGACGGCGGCGTTTCCCCTTATCATACCGTCGCGATGGCGGCGGAGGAGCTTCAAAAGGCCGGTTTTACCGGGTTGGCGCTCGGCGGCGATTTTCCCGTCAAAAAGGGCGGCCGCTATTTCGTCGAAAACGGCACGAATCTCGTCGCCTTCACCGTGGGGGAAAGCGCCTCGGCCTTCCGCATCGCCGCAGCGCACACCGACTGGCCCTGCCTGCGCATCAAGCCGGAGCCGGAGATCGTTTCCGGCGGCTGCTGCAAGCTGAACGTCGAGCCTTACGGCGGCGCGATCTACAACACCTGGCTGGATCGTCCTCTGAGCCTCGCCGGCGTCGTACTGGTGCGCACGGCGGACCCCATGCGCCCCGAACGCCGCCTTGTGGCTTGGGACCGGCCGCTTCTGACCATCCCCAACGTCGCCATCCATATGAACCGCGAGGTCAACAAGGGCGTGCCGACGAAGGCAAACGTGGACCTCTTCCCTCTCTGCGCGACCGCCGCAAAAGAGTTTGAGAAAAACGGCTGGCTCACCGGCAAGCTCGCGGAAAAGCTGAACGTCCCCGCGCAGGACATTCTTTCCTTTGAGCTGTGCGCCTACTGCAACGAGAAGGCGCAGGCCGTAGGCTTTGAGGAGGACTTCCTTTCCTCCCCGCGGCTGGACAACCTGACCTCCGTCCACGCCTGCCTGCACGGCCTGCTCGAAGCGCAGGGCAGCGAGATCAACGTCGCGGTGCTCTACGACAACGAGGAGATCGGCAGCAACACCCGCCGCGGCGCGGACAGCTCGACGCTGACGGTCATTCTGGAAAAGATCGCGCTGGCGCTGGGCATGGATCGGGCGGCGTTCCTCAACGCCTGCGTGCACGGGATGCTTCTTTCCTGCGACGCGGCGCACGCCCTGCACCCGAACCACCCGGAATATGCCGACAGTCTCTGTGCGCCCGTGCTGAACGGCGGTGTGGCGCTCAAGCGTTCGCCCCGCTATTCCTCCGACGCGGAGACCTGCGCGGTCGTGCGCGGTCTGTGCGAGGCGCACGGCATCCCGCTGCAAACCTACATGAACCGCGCCGACCTCCCCGGCGGCAGCACGGTCGGCTCCATGGCCTCGTCGCTGCTGGCCATGCCCGCGGCGGACATCGGCGTGCCGCTGCTGGCCATGCACTCTGCACGCGAGCTGATGGGCCTGCGCGATCAGGACGCCTTCTGCCGCCTGTGCACGGCATTCTTTGAGGCATAAAAAAACAAGCAGCCCCGGCCGGTTGGCCGGGGCTGCTTGTTTCATCTACAATTATTCTGCCGAAATCAGGTAGTAATACACCGGCTGGCCGCCGTTGATCAGGTTGATCTCCGCATCGGGGCAGAGCTCCCCGAAGAGCTTCACGGTCTGCTCCGCCTGCTCCTCCGTGATGTCCGCGCCGTAGTAGATGGTGATGAACTCCGCGTTCTCCTCGCGCACCTTTTCGGCAAGACCGCGCAGCAACGCCGTGATGTCCGTGTTGCTGCCGAAGAGCGCGCCGCCGTAGAGCGCCAGATACTCGCCCGCGTGGATGTCGTGTCCGCCGAAGTCGGAATCCCGCGCCGCGTAGGTGATCTGCATGGTCTGCACGCCCTTCATGGCCTCCGTCATCGCCTCGACGTTCGTTTCCTCGTCAGCGTCGGGGTCGAAGGCAAGCATGGCCGAAACGCCCTGCGGGATGGTCTTGGAGGGGATCACGACGACCTTTTTCTCCGTCAGGGGGATGGTCTGCTCGGCCGCCATGATGATGTTCTTATTGTTCGGGAAAACGAAAACCGTTTCCGCCGGGGTCGCGTTGATCTTGACCAGAATGTCCTGCGTGGAGGGATTCATGGTCTGCCCGCCCTCGATGATCTGGTCCGCGCCCAGCTCCCGGAAGGCCGCCGCAAGGCCCTTGCCCGCGCAGACAGAAACCATGCCGAAGGGCTTCTCTGCCGGAGCGAAAGCGGGCTGTTCTTCCAGTTCTTTTTCGATCTTTTCCAGATCGTCCGTGCTGCGTGCCGTGCGGCCGGAGGCAAGATCGTCATACTGCATCCGCATATTCTCGATCTTCGCCAGCTCCAGCGTGCCGTACTTCTGCGACTCGGTCAGCGCCTGACCGGGAATGTCCGTGTGGACATGCACCTTGAAGGACTCGTCGTCCTCGCCGATGACGATGCTGTCGCCGATGGTGTTCAGATAAGCGCGCAGGGGCTCAAGATCGACATTCTCGCTCGCCTTGCGCATAATATAGACCGTATCGAAGGCGAAGGTAATGTCGCCGTCGCCCAGCTCGGCAAAGTCGGCCTGCTCCTTCACCTCGCCCGCGGACGCGTTGGGCTCGATCTCAACGCCGCGGTACACGGAGAGCATTGCCTCCAGCACATACAGCCAGCCCTTGCCGCCCGCGTCCACGACGCCCGCCTTTTCCAACACGGGGTTCTGATGGACGGTCTCGGCCAGCGCCTGCTCGGCGGAGGTCACCGCCGCCTGCAGAACGGCCTCAACATCCGCGCTTTCCGTGGCCAGCGCATCGGCTGCGGAAACGCGCGCGACGGTCAGAATAGTTCCCTCGGTGGGCTTCATGACGGCCTTGTAGGCCGCCTCCACGCCGCCGTTCAGCGCTGCCGCGAGCAGCACGCCGTCGCAGTCCTCCGCGCCCTTGAGGGTCTTGGAGATGCCGCGGAAGAGCAGCGACAGGATAACGCCGGAATTGCCGCGGGCGCCGCGCAGCATGGCCGAGGCGACCTTATCGGCGGCCTTGGTCAGGCTCAGCTCGCCCGCCTTGCGCAGCTCGTCGGCGGCTGCGTTCAGGGTCATGCTCATATTGGTGCCGGTATCGCCGTCCGGCACGGGGAATACGTTCAGCTCATTGATCTGCTGCTTGTGGTTTTCAACGGAGGCAGCCGCGCTGAGGATCATTTTCCGAAGGGTCGCCCCGTCGATGGTATTTCTCACGTTACGGTACACCTGCCTCTCAGTCGATCACGATGGAGTCGATCACCACATCGACGTCCCGGACCTCGGTCTCTGTCTGTTTGGAAACGATATAGCGCACCTCGGAAATGATGGACGCGCCCAGCGCAGGGATATTCACGCCCTGATCAATGACGATGTGCAGCTCGATGGAGATGCTCTCGTCCTCATTCACGCGGACGAGCACACCCTTGGCCATGGACTCCCGGCGCAGCAGGTGGACCAGTCCGTCCGATACGGAGCGGATGGCCATTCCCTTGACGCCGAAGCACTTTGTCGCGGCATTGCCCGCAATGTTGGTGTAGACATTGCTGCCGACTTTGATCTCACCCAATTCGTTTTGCTGGCGAATCATGGATTACCCTCCTTCATTCACTTCAAACGGGTCCGGCCCTCCGGTCAGACCATGCTCTCTTCCCAGCAGGCAGGCTTTTCCAGCCCCAGCAGGGTTGCAACGGTGGGGGCAACGTTGGCGAGGCCGAACTTGCCCTCCTTGAGTTCATGCTTTTCATCGGGGTCGTAGATGATGAACGGCACGGGGTTCAGGCTGTGCGCCGTGCGGATGGAGGTCTTGCCCTTCTTCGTTTCGGTCATCTGGTCGGCATTGCCGTGGTCGGCAGTGACCAGCACCAGATAGCCCAGACGGTCGGCGGCCTTAATGATGCGGCCGACACTCTCATCCACGCACTCCATGGCCGTAATGACCGCGCTGATCACGCCGGTGTGGCCGACCATGTCGCCGTTCGGGAAATTGCAGCGCAGGAAGTCGTACTTCTTCGACTCCATCGCCGCGATCATGTGATCGGTGATCTCTCTGGACTTCATTGCAGGCTCCTGCTCGAAGGGGATGACGTCGGAGGGGATCTCCTCATAGGTTTCCAGCTTCTCGTCGACCTTGCCGGAGCGGTTGCCGTTCCAGAAATAGGTCACGTGGCCGTACTTCTGCGTTTCGGACACGGCGTATTCGGAGAGGCCGTGCTTGCACAGCAGCTCCGTCAGGGTATTCTTGATGACGGGCGGCTGC
>UQWH01000034.1 GCA_900544705.1 uncultured Eubacteriales bacterium
GCAGGGTGCGCAGCACTGTCATGCCGTCCTTTTTCGGCAGATTCAGATCAAGAAGTACCAGATCGTAGCGCTCCACGCCCAGCAACTCCAGAGCCTTCTCTCCGTCGTAGCAGTAGTCCACGCTGTAGGCCAGCCGCCGCAGGCTGCGGACGATTGTTTCACATAGAGCGCATTCATCTTCAATTACTAAAAGGTGCATGAGAGCCCTCCTTTTTATTTCTTCGTTTCTGTGTTGCTTTCCATTATAGCAAAAACAGATAAGGTTTGCGTTAAGTTTTCGTTCTTAACAGGGACTTTATCTTTCCTGTGCTATGATGATGGCAGAAAAAGTGAAAGGGTGATAAATTTGAGCTGTGTAAAAAAGGCGGCGGCGCAGGCCATGTTGCTGGTTGTGGGTATCGCCATGCTGTGCTTCGGCGCATGGCGCGGCGAGGCTGCGACGGTACTGAGCAAAGCGATCAAATTATGTCTGGAGTGTGTGGGCATTGGGTAAGAAGTTTTCGGGCGCGTCACGGATTATGTCCCGCTTCCGCGGCTGGATACAGGTGGGGGCAACTTTATTGACCAACCTGCATCTGCCGAACTTTCTCAAGGGCAAACTGTATCAAGGCGCAGGGAAAACCGTATGTGTGCCCGGGCTGAATTGCTACTCCTGCCCGGCAGCCTCCGGCGCTTGTCCTATCGGGGCGTTTCAGGCGGTAGTGGGTTCTTCCAAGTTCAGCTTTTCCTATTATATCACAGGCTTTCTCATTTTGCTCGGAGTCCTGCTTGGACGCTTTATCTGCGGTTTTCTGTGCCCCTTCGGCTGGTTTCAGGAACTGCTGCATAAAATTCCCACGAAGAAGCTTTCCACAAAGAGGCTGAAGCCGCTGACATATCTGAAATACGCTGTCCTGCTGGTGATGGTTTTCCTGCTGCCGGCGTTCCTTGTGAACGATGTTGGCATGGGAGACCCGTTCTTCTGCAAATACCTCTGCCCGCAGGGGGTCCTGGAGGGGGCCATCCCGCTGTCCCTGGCCAATTCCGGCATCCGGGCGGCGCTGGGCAGCCTGTTTACATGGAAATTCGGCATCTTGCTGGCGGTGATTGCGCTGAGCGTGGTGTTCTACCGCCCCTTCTGCAAGTGGCTCTGTCCGCTGGGAGCGTTTTACGCACTGTTCAACCGGGTGTCCCTCTTCCAGATGAAGGTGGATAGGAACAAATGCGTCTCCTGCGGGAAATGCGCCAAGGCCTGCAAGATGGATGTGGACGTGACAAAAACGCCCAACCATACCGAGTGCATCCGCTGTGGGATGTGCATCCGTGCCTGTCCCACCAACGCCGTCAGCTTCCGCTACGGCTTTGGAAACGGCAAAAAAGAACCTGTAAAACCTACAGATAAATTAAAAACGGAGGAAACAAAATGAACGTAAAGAAAATCATCACACTGCTGCTGGCAGCACTGCTGGTGCTGTCCCTGGCCGCCTGCGGCAAACAGGGCAACGACGACATGACAAAGCCCGACGGCGAGCCCAAGAACGCCCAGGAGGCGGCCGCTATGTACAAGGACCTGATGGATCAGGAGAATGCCATTCTGATGGAAAACCAGTCCCTTTGGGAGAAGGTGTTCCTGTCCGCCGACAAGGGCATGACCACGCAGGAGGACGGCAAGAACTACGGTGATTTCCTGCTGGACACCATTGAATCCGCCAAGGACAAGTTTACCGCCGACGAGCTGAAGCTCCTGCGCCAGGGCGGCGAGAAGATCCGGGAGATCGAGCGCACCCTGACCGCCATTGAGGCCAAGTTCCCCGAGGCGGCTCCCAAGGCCCCGGGCAACGGTGACAGCATCCCTGCCGACAGCCCCACGACACCCGGCGACGGCGACAAGACGCAGAAGTTCCCCGCCTTCGAGGGCAAGGACCTCAACGGCAACACCGTCAAGAGCGATGACCTGTTCTCCAAGAACGCCGTCACCGTGGTAAACTTCTGGTTCACCACCTGCAATCCCTGCGTGGGAGAGCTCGCCGAGCTGGATGCGCTGAATAAGGAACTCGCGGAGAAGGGCGGCGCACTCATCGGTGTCAACACCTTCACGCTGGACGGCGACGAGGCAGCGATTTCTGAGGCGAAGGACGTGCTGGCCAAGAAGGGCGCCACCTATCAGAATGTGTATTTTGACTCAGATAGTGAGGCGGGAAAGTTTACTGCCAACATCTTTGCTTATCCCACCACCTATGTGGTCGACCGCAACGGCAATATCGTGGGCGACCCCATCGTGGGTGCTATTACGGAAAAGAAGCAGGCGGAGGCACTGCAAGCCCAAATCGACAAGGCCCTGTCCGCCGATATGGGCTGACCCAAGATTTTTAGAAAGTGTCTATGATGAAGAAAAAACATCGTAAGCCGGCAGACATTCTGCGCACCATTGCATCGCCTCTGGCAAGCAAGCACCTATACTATCGAAATGGCCTTTGAAGGCAAAACCGGAGCATCAGAGGGGTGTTCATCCTTGGAGGCCCCTGCTCCATCAAACAGGTATTGGACGAACACCTATTTCTTCAGCGGCGGTTTCGCCGTAAAGTGTTCGCTCTGATCCGCAGCAGAAAAGCGCCGTCTTGGAAGTGATTCCGGGACGGCGCTTTTTACTATCCGCACATTCGATTTCCGCTATTCCTCCTGCTACTGTGATTACAGAAAGGAACGGGAGATTATGCGAATGGAGAGATTTGTCGCAGATGAACGCACAGGGCTGAAGTATGAACTGGTTGGCGACTATTATCTGATTGCCGGGGATGATGAGCCGGAGACTCCATCTTCCTGGATTACACCACTACAAACGATGTGGGTGATGAAAGGCCCTGGCTTGACGATTGACCATATCCTGTAAAGCCTGCACCTCATCCGTGCCGTCGGCGACCAGCTCGATCTCCGTGCCGCACTTGACGCACGCAGAAAGTACCGACACGATGGATTTCCCCATATAGGTTTTGCCGTCCTTCCTGATCAGGATATTGCAGCCTGCATGGCGGACCGCTTCCTTGACAAATGCGTTGGCCGGACGTGCGTGCAGGCCCGATGCGTTCATGACTGTAACTTTCTGACTAACCATGATTCATTCTCCCGTTTTTTATGTGTCTGTATTTGACGCGCCGCAGCTGCGCCGGATCGCTTATTTCAGCGTCTGCGGCAGCGACAGCATAAAATAGAATACCTCCGCCTGATCGGTAATCGCCTGCCCGGCATCCACACCCCAATCGCCAACGATGGAAGCGATCGCCAGAATGCCCTCTCTGCTGAAGACGCGGTCCGCCGTGATAAACGGAACGCCGGGGATGTTTGGCTCCACCGTTCCGACCACAAGCCGCAGGGAGCTGCCGTATTTTTCCGCAAGCTTTTCCATGCTGTCGAGCGCGCTTACCGCCACAACATGCAGCCGCGAAATATAGGCCAGACGCTTTTGCAGGATCTCCTGAATATTCTCTACATATTTTTCTTGTTTCATCGGTTTACACCTCCCTGTGTTCTTCTATGTATAGCAATTTTCGTGCCACTACGAGAGGAATTTTTCCATGCAGATTTTTCAAGAACAAAAACCTATTCAGCAGCAGCGCCCGCAGATGTACGCCGCCGTTGAAATTCTACAGCTGGACGTGTGCCAGCTGCAATCCTATATCAGTACCGCTCTGCTGGAGAATCCAACGCTTGAATGCGGCGCAGCCCCCGCGGTAAGTCTGCTCGACGATCTTCCCGCCGGCAGACGCGGGACCGGCGAAGATGCGGAAGGCCTTCCGCAGCCCGATCTTGCCGACAAGGATGCCGTCGCCTATGGGGAGGACCTGACGACCCACCTGCTCTTCCAGGCAGAACGGCTTTCGCTGGAGCCGACCATGCAGCGCGCCGTTTTTGCCGTGATCCACGCGCTCGACCCCGACGGCTATCTGCGCGCCGATCTTTCTTCGTTTGGCCCGGCGCCGATTTTTGACGCTGCCGTTCAGATCGTACAGCGGCTCGACCCGCCCGGCGTCGGTGCAAGAACACTTTCCGAATGTCTGTGTCTTCAGCTGCGGGCGCTCGGAGAATCCGGTCTGCCCTGCAGAATCGCCGAGCGGTATCTGGAGCAGGCAGGACATCACGCCTTTGCCGCCATTGCCGCAAGTGAGCAGGTCCCCCTCGCGGCCGTTCAGGAGGCTTATCGGCAGATTCAGTGTCTTTCTCCCTACCCCTTGCGCGGAGTTCTGCCGCGCGTCGGACGACAGCTACGTTATCCCGGATGTGCTCATCCATGAAAAAGACGGCGTGCTCAGCGTCAGCGTCAATAAGGCCTACACGCCGGAGCTGACGGTCAGCAGCTTCTATCGCTCTCTCGGACATGAAAGCGAGGATCCGGAGGTCCGGCAATACCTCGCAAAAAAGGTCTCGCAGGCGGAATGGCTCATCCACTGCATCCGTCAGCGGGAGCAGACACTGCTGCGCTGCTGTCAGGAAATTCTGAAGCGGCAGATGCCGTATTTTCTTTCCCGGCAGCCGCTCACGCCTATGACGATGCAGGATATCGTGCAGGCCGTCGGTCTGCACGCCTCCACCGTCAGCCGCGCACTCAGCGGAAAATACATCCAAACCCCGCAGGGGATCCGTCTGCTGCGCAGTCTGTTCTCCGCGAAGCTTTCGGGGGGTGAGGTCTCCGGCGTGATGGCGCAGCGGGCGATCGCGGCATTGGTGCGCGAAGAGGATAAGCGCGCACCGCGGCGGCCGGTGAGGAGGACGCGACCGCAATCGGGATCTTCTACGCGCGCAGCTGCGCAAGCAGCTGCTGCGCGCCTTTTTTTGCCGGTGCGGCACTCTCCGCGTAAAATTTCGCCATATACGCCTCGGCATACTCCAGCACGCGCACCGCGTCCGCTCCGAATTCCAGCCGCAGCTTCTCTATCCAGGCATCGTCGTTGAGGCCAAGCCCCACGATCGCCATCCGCTCCGCATTTGGCACGCCGGTCTTTTTCCCGGCATACCGGAAGCCCTCCAAAACCACACGCTCACTGTCAATGAGCACGCCGTCCATATCAAAGATCACTGCATTCATTGTCTGTTCCTCCTGTAACTTCGATCACGCGCTACAGTATAGCGCACGCGGATAAAAAAACAAGCCTTGTCCCCGCTGGCAATAAATGTTCCCGGCGGATAACAATCCGCGCAGGCCATAGGCAGCCTCCTTGCCAAGATCAAGCCGGTGTCCGGTTTTGGATCCTGACCGGCCTTGCGGAAGTGCCGTCATCCGGGAAGAATTTGCATCCGTCCGGGAAAAGCAGCTTATAAAAAGCGCCCGAACAGGACCCGCCCCGGATCGTGCTGCCCGCACGATCCGGGGCGGTTCGGAGTTTCTCTATTTTCCCGGTTTTTCGCCGGATGCGTCCTTACCGGCCGACGCCGCTTCCATTTTTTGTCACACTTTCTCTATGGAGCGGCTTCTCTTTTTCGCTAGGCGTCTGGCCGGGTGATAGCACAGCAGCGCGACGAGCACCAGCAGCGCCGTCGCCGCCAGGCTGATGGGGTAGGCCGTCATGATCGTCCGGAAGGTCCTGCTGTGCGGGAACACCAGCTTGATCCACGCAATGCGGATGCCGCACACACCGAGCATGGTCAAAATCGCCGGTGTCAGGGAGATGCCGAAGCCGCGCAGATAGCCGGACATGACCTCATAAAGCAGGCTGAACGAATGCGACAGCATGATCATCACCAGACGGATGTAGCCGGTTTCCACGACCTCCGGGTCGTCGTTGAAGATCGCCAGAAGCGTCTTTCCGAAGAACAGGATCACGGCGATCGCCGCCGCCAGCACAACGATGCCCTCGGCCATGCAGAGAAACAGCGTTTTCTTGCAGCGATCCAGCTTCCCCGCGCCGTAATTCTGCCCGACAAAGGTGGTGCAGGCCTGGGAGAAGGAATTGAGGATGTCGTAGGTGATGATCTCAATATTGAACGCCGCGCTGGAAGCCGCCATAACCACCGTGCCGAGGCTGTTGATGGCGGACTGGATCACGATGTTGGAAAAGGCAAACACGGCGCTCTGCACGCCGGCAGGCAGCCCGATACTCAGAATTCGCTTCAGGATCGCAAAGTCGATGCGAAGCTGCTTCGGCTCCAGACGGATCGTCAGATTCGTGCGGCGCAGCCGGCGATAGAGGAGGACCGAGCTGACCGCGTTGGAGATCACCGTGGCGATGGCCACACCGTCGACGGTCCTGTGCAGCACGGCCACAAAGAACAGGTTGAGCAGCACGTTCAGCACGCCGGAGCTTGCCAGCGCGATCAGCGGGATCTTGGTTTCACCCACGCTGCGGAAAATGGCAGCCTCGAAGTTATAAAGCAGGATCACCGGCATACCGGCCAGATAGATGCGCAGATACAGCAGTGCCAGCGGAAATACGTCCTCCGGCACATTGAGCAGCCGCAGCAGCGGAGCGGCGGCCAGCTCCCCCAGCAGGGCAACCGCAATGCCGCCCAGCACGGAAAAAACGACCGAGGTATGTACCGCCTTCTGCACATCCTCCGTCCTGCCCTGCCCGACGGCGTGGGCGATCACGACGTTCGCGCCCAGCGCAATGCCGATGAACAGGTTGACGATCAGACCGATGATGGAGCTGTTCGCACCCACCGCCGCCACGGAGATGGTCTTCGCCGCACCGGTAAAATTGCCGACCACGGCAATGTCCGAGGCATTGAAAAGCTGCTCCAGGATCGCCGTCGCCGCGACGGGCAGCGCAAAGCGCGGCAGCTTGTTCCAGATCGGGCCATTGAGCATATCCAGCTGCTTTTTTGTTTTCTCCATTCTTTCAAATCATCTCGATTTCTGTATTTTCCGACCTATTATAAGACTCGTTTCCGGTAAATACAAGCACTTCTTTGGCTTTTGCAGCAGGCAAAAAACCGGCACCCAGTATTAAGTGACGGGTGCCGGTTAATGTTCGGTTTTCAGTTTTTTCCCTCCGACTTAGTCAGCACGAAATTGAACCGCATCGCCAGTGTCTGAAACAGCTCCTGCAGCGCGGCATTCGCCGTGGCGACGATGTCGGCCTTCGCAACATAGTCCAATGCCTCTGCAATTTCCGTTTCCGGGATGCGATAAGCCTGCAGCGTCATGGTGATAAAGCGCTCCAGCTTTTTGTTCAGCGTGAAATACTTGTCACAGGGCCGCGCCATATAGCCGCGCATGATGCCGGAGGTGCCGATCTCCAGCTCGTAAAAATCGCTCTCGCTGTATCCCGGCAGATAGCTGCCAAACATATGATACAGCTCCGTCGCGGTTTTCTGGTTGATCAGCTCCACCTGCTTCGGCTGCGTATAAGCCTCGACATAGATCTCACGCAGATTCTCGTTGAGCTCGGTCAGCGTCATCTGTATCGCCGTTTCAAAGGCATAGACCAACACCGGGCTGGCCTCCTCGCCCATGATCCGCCGCGCAAGGCTGAACTGGTTGTCAAACATGAATTCCGTCAGTTCCTCCAGCACACCGTCCTTGGAGCGGAAAATGTTATGGAACGTACTGGTGGAAACATCCGCGCAGGCTATGATCTCCGTCATTTTTGCCTCATGGTATCCTTTTTCGATGAAGAGCCGGACGCAGGCAGAAAGGATCCTGCGCTTTGCATCTTCACTGTCGTATCTTCTTGCGATTGGAATCACGTCCCCTTCTCTATCTATTTTTATCTCATTTCTTCAATTTCTGTTCAGTCGATCACGCGGATGGTCTCCATGACCGGTTGATGCCCGTCCTGCACCGTTCCGTTGTTGTCCACCACGGGAACGGTCTCGCAGATCGCGTCCACAACGTCCATTCCGTCCGTGACATAGCCGAAGCAGGCATACTGCCCGTCGAGGAAAGTGGAATCCTGATGGACGATGAAAAACTGGGAGCTTGCGCTGTCCATCGCCTGAGAACGCGCCATGGAGATCGCGCCGCGGGTGTGCGAAAGGTCGTTCTTGACGCCGTTGGCGGAGAACTCGCCCTTGATCTTCTCGCTGGAGCCGCCCATGCCGGTTCCCTCCGGGTCGCCGCCCTGCATCATAAAGCCGTTGATGATGCGGTGGAAGGTCAGGCCGTCATAAAAGCCGCTCTTCGCCAGCTTCAGGAAATTTGCCGCCGTGATGGGCGCGGCGTCCGCATCCAGTTCCACCGCGATGGTGCCGTAGTCGCGGATCACGATCTCCACATGGTGCTTGCCGGAAAGCTCGTCAGAATTGCCGCTTCCGCAGGCCGTCAGGATCCCGAGCAGCAGCGCAAGCGCCGCCGCAAAAGCAAAAATTTTCTTCATTGTTCTACCTCCGTTTTATCGCAGATCGTACCGCCGCCAAGGACGGTTTCTCCGTCGTAAAATACCGCCGTCTGCCCCGGCGTAGCCGCCCGCTGCGGCTCGTCGAACAGCAGCTCGCAGCCGTTCGGCAGAGGGGTCAGCAGCGCAGGCGCCGTTTTGGTCGTGTAGCGGAGCTTCGCCTGCACGCGAAGCGGCATCTGCGGGCGGTCAAAGGGGATGTAGTTCACATTCCACACCGTCACGTGTCTGGAAAACAGCCCTGCTTCCTCGCCAACCACGACATCCGTGCCGCGTTTGCCGAGCACATAGACCCGGTGGCCGCAGGAAAGCTCCAGTCCGCGGCGCTGGCCGACGGTGTAGGCCTCCAGTCCGCGGTGCGAGCCGAGGATCTTCCCCTCCGGGGTGATAAAATTCCCACGCTGCGGCACAAGACCGTGGGCGGTCAGATAGGCCATATAGTCCCCGTCCGGGACAAAGCAGATGTCCTGCGAATCGTGCTTGCGTGCAAGCTGCAATCCGCGCTTCGCGGCAAGCTGCCGCACGGCCTCCTTGTTCTGCACATCCCCCAGCGGGAAGAGCGTGTGAGAAAGCTGACGCTGCGTCAGGCCGCAGAGCATATAGGTCTGGTCTTTCGCAGTATCCGCCGCGGTTTTCAGGAGAAAACGGCCGTCCTGTTCCTGCACACGGGCATAATGCCCCGTAGCGATGCCGTCATAGCCAAGCTCCAGTGCCTTTTCCAGAAACAATCCAAATTTCAGCGCCCCGTTGCAGAAAATACAGGGATTCGGTGTGCCGCCCCGCCGATAAACCTCGGCAAACGGGGCGATCACCTCACGCTCAAATTCTCTGCGCAGGTCAAACACATGAAACGGCACGCCCATCTGCCGCGCGGCCGCGCGGGCATCCTCGATCTCCTGCTCCTGCCCGGAATCGCGCAGCAGCATCGTCGCGCCGCCGACCTCATACCCTTGCTGCTGCAAAAGCAGGCAGGCCGCCGCGCTGTCCACGCCGCCGGACATTGCCGTCAGGATCCTGTGCATACCATTCCCCCCACATTTTTTATTATCATATCGCAATTGTAGGGAAAATGCAAGTCCGGCGTTGACCCTTGCAAAAAATGTGGTAAAATAGAATCAGCGTTTGCCCGCTATGGGCAGAAAGAGGTTATTTATGCTTGAATTTCGTCCAATCACATTGCAGGACAAGCCTGTGCTCCATTCCTTCTTCTATCACGCCGACGGCTACGGCGCAGAGGATTCCTTCGTCACGCTCTTTCTCTGGGGCGACCAGAAGGTCGCGTTTTTTGAAAACGAGCCGGTCATCCTCAGCAAATTCAGCAGCGAGTCCTACGCCTTCCCCGCGCGGAACCGCGACCTGAAAGCCGTCGTGGAGGCCTTCCTCGCAGACGCGAAGGAGCGCGGCTTCCCCTGCCGCATCTTCGGTCTGCTGGAGTCGGATGTGGCGCGGCTGGAAGCGCTTTTCCCCGGCCGTTTCCATTTCCGCACGGTGCGCAACAGCTTCGACTACATTTACGAGATCGACCATCTGGCGGACCTGCACGGCAAAAAATTGCAGGCCAAGCGCAACCACTGCAACCATTTTGAAGAAACCTATCCCGAATACCGCATACTGGAAATCGACGCGGCACAGCTTCCCCGCTGCCGCGCCTTCACGGAGCAGTGGTACGCCTCACACATCGAGCGCGGGGAGGAATCCGACTTCGCCGGCGAGCGCATCGCCATCGGCAAGGCCTTTGACAACTACGAGGCGCTTGGACTGGAAGGTCTTGTGCTGGAGGTAGATGGGCAGGTCGTCGCCTTCTGCATGGGCAACCGCATCCGCCAGGACACCTATGACGTGAACTTTGAAAAAGCGCTGCCGGAGATGAACGGCGCTTATGCCATGATCAACCGCGAATTTGCCCGCCGCATCCGCGAGCGCCACCCCGACGTGCGCTACCTCAACCGCGAGGACGACATGGGCATCGAGGGGCTGCGCCGTGCGAAGGAAAGCTATACGCCGGACATTCTGCTGGAAAAATATCTGGCAGAGGAGATTCCGGAATGATCCTCCGCGCCGGGCGGGAGGAGCTTCCCCGCCTCACCGCACTGTGGCAGACCTGCTTCGGCGACCGTCCGGAGGAGATTGAAGTCTTCTGGAAAATTTTCGGAAAAACCGTAGATGTTTTCTGCGCAAAAGAAGGAAAGGACATCGCCGCCATGGTCTGCGCCCTGCCCGCGCAGCTTGTGGACGAAAGCGGAGAGAGCCATCCGGCGGCCTATCTCTACGCCGTGGCCACCGCTCCCGCCTACCGGCGGCGCGGCTTGTGCGGCAAGGTGCTGGCTTTTGCGGAAGCCGCACTGCGGAAGGAGGGCGTCTCTTACGCGCTGCTGGTTCCCTCGGAGCCGCCGCTGTTCGACCTCTACCGGCGTTACGGCTACCGGACCGTGGCCTTCCGCGGCGCAGAGAAGATCTCCGCCGCGCCCTGCGCCGGGACGGTGCAGGAGATCGACGCGGAGGCCTACTTCAATCTGCGGGAACTGCTGCTGTACGAGAATTTTCTCTCCTGCGGGCCGGATTTTCTGCGGTATCAGGCGATCGACGACCGCCTTTGCCGCATTGAAACGGCGCAGCAGGTATTCTGCGCGGTCTGCGCGCAGGAGGACGGGTTGCTCACGGTCAAGGAGCTGCTTCCCTACGACCCCGCCGCCGCGGCGCTTTTGCTGCAAGCGTCGGGGGCGCAGGGCGGCATCTGCCTCACCCCGGAGGGGCGGCTCCCCTACGCCATGGGCAAGGCCCTGCGCGGCGATGCGCTGCCGCAGAATCTCTATTTTGGTCTGGCGATGGATTAACCGAAAATACACCGCGGCCTGCTGCAAGCTTGCAGCAGGCCGCGAAACTTTTATTCTTTTACTGTTCGGAACGTTTTTTCCGCAGGCAGATCATCGTGCCCGCAAGCGCAGCGGCAGCCAGAGCGCTGACTGCAAACCACACTGCCGCATCATCGCCCGTTGCAGGAGAAGGCTTCTTTTCCGGCTCCGTAGGCTTGACGGGCTCCTCGGAAGGCTTGGGGCTGCTTGGCTCCAGCGGCTCGGAAGGCTTGGGGCCGCTTGGCTCCAGCGGCTCGGAAGGCTCTGTCGGCTTCTGTTTCCAGACGGCAGTATAGGTCATGTCGGCCGTCACCGTCTGTGCAAGGTCCGGGCTCCAACCGTCAAAATCATAGCCTTCGCGCGTGGGCGTGCCGTTAAAGGCAGGAAGCGCCGCACCATAGGGCAGATTATTGATTGTCTGATCCTCAAAGAGCACTGCATCCTCCACACCGTCCGTGTAAGTCACGGTGTAGTGGCCGTGCGCCGCCTTCAGCGCATACTCGGAGGTGTCCAGCGTTCCTGTGCCTGTGTAGCGCACCGCCGTATCCGGCCGGCCGCAGACATAGTGCGTTTCCCCGTCATAGTACCAGCCGTCCACCATATGGCCGAAGGAGGGAAGTGTCGTCCCCACTGCAGCCTCGCCCAGCGTGACATTGGCGCCGTTATTGTAAATATCGTCGCCTGCGGTCTTCGCGGTGTTTCCATAGAGCTTCACGCCGTCGGCAATCGTCACATTCCCCTTGAATGCAAAAATGCCGCCGCCGAGATTCTCATCCGTATCCGTACAGTTGATGATCTCGCCGCCGTACATATAGAAGGATACAGGCCCCTCACTGCTGCCGAACATCACGTTGGCGCCGTTCAGACCGACTGCGCCGCCGGCACCGCCTGTGCAGTTGCTGATTATGCCGTCATGGAAGTTGAAACGGCCGTGGTTCGATACCAGCACGCCGCCCGGAACATAGGCGTAGAGGTTGTGGCAATTGTCGATCGTGCCGCCCCGGAGATTAAAAACGCTGCTTCCCTCAATCTGCACACCACCGCAGGTGCCGGCGCTTTTGGAATCGCGGATCACCGCGCCTTCGTAAAGGGTCGCCTGCACCGTGCCGCTGATGAGCAGCACCGGCTGTGTATTATCGTGGGACGTCACCGTAAGCGTATCAGAGCCGTCCGCCGCGCCCAAATTCAGAACCGCATCATTCTTCACATTCAGGCAGGCAACACTGAGGGTATTACCGTCGCCCAGAATGGTCAGCGTTCCCTTGCTCACAACAGTCTGCGCCGTACCGCCGGTGCCGCTTATCTGAATATCGCCACCCAACCGGAGAGTCAGCTCTCCGCCGGACTCGTTCAGCACGGCAATTTGCTCAAGCAGCTCCGCTTCCGTGGAAACCGTAACGACTTTTGCATCTTCCGCAAAGGCCGTTGCAGGAAGGCAGAAAACCAGGACTGCCAGTACGCACAGAGCCGCAAAGAATCTCTTTTTCATTTCATCAAGTCCTTTCTCCGTATTCTTTGGAAGATTTTCTTGCTGTTCTTATTATAGATTGAAACGCACTGCAATGTAAGTATAATCTTTGGAATCGCTCGATTTCCGGCTTCGCTTCGAAGCTGGCCTGCGGAAGTTTCATCTTGACAATCGTTCCGTTTGATGCTATAAAATAACCAACCTACTATAGTGGTATGATTTCATTGGCAAAGGAGTGTTCTTTATGGTTCCGACAAAGCAGGAAGCAGCGGCGCTTCTGAAAAAGTACAATTCCGACTCCTTCCACCTCAAGCACGCAGAGATCGTTTCCGGCGTGATGGAATCCTTTGCGCGTGAGCTGGGCTACGGCGATGAGGCTGAGTTCTGGGGCATCGTCGGCCTGCTACACGACCTTGACTTTGAGCAGTTCCCCGATCAGCACTGCATCAAGGAGCAGGAGCTGATGCGCCAGGCCGGTCTGGACGAATCCATCATCCACGCCACGGCCAGCCATGGCTATGGCATCACCGTGGACATCCGTCCGGAGCATGAGATGGAAAAGGTGCTCTACGCGACCGACGAGCTGACGGGGCTGATCGGCGCGGTGGCGCTGATGCGTCCGTCGAAGAGTGTGCAGGATCTGGAGTTGAAATCCGTGAAGAAGAAGTTCAAGTCTGCCAATTTCGCCGCAGGCTGCTCCCGCGAGGTCATCACGCGGGGCGCGGAAATGCTGGGCTGGACGCTGGACGATCTCATCACGCGCACCATCGCCGCCATGCGCGCCACCCCGGCAGCAGACTGATATGAAGGTACTGGTCGCAATGAGCGGCGGCGTGGATTCCAGCGTCGCCGCAAAGCTCCTGACGGACGCCGGGAACGACTGCATCGGCTGCACGATGAAGCTCTACGCCAACGAGGACGCGGGCATCTCCCGCGCGCACACCTGCTGCTCACTGGACGATGTGGAGGACGCGCGCAGCGTCGCGCATCGGCTGCATATGCCCTATTACGTTTTCAATTTCTCCGACGATTTCCGCGAAAAGGTCATTGGCAAGTTCATCCGCTGCTATCAGGAAGGACTCACGCCGAATCCCTGCATCGACTGCAACCGCTATATGAAGTTCGACCGTCTCTTTGAGCGGGCGAAAATCCTCGGCTGCGACCATGTCGCCACCGGGCACTATGCCCGCATTGCCTTTGAGGACGGCCGCTATGTGCTCAAAAAGGCGCTGGATCTTTCCAAGGATCAGAGTTACGTTCTCTACGACATGACGCAGGAGCAGCTCGCCCACACGCTCTTTCCGCTCGGTGAGCTGTGCAAGACGCAGACGCGGCGGATTGCCGAGGAAGCGGATTTCCTGAATGCCGAAAAGCCCGACAGTCAGGACATCTGCTTCGTGCCGAATGGCGACTACGCCGCCGTCATCGAGCTGCACACCGGCAAGAAGGCCGCGCCGGGCGATTTTGTGGACAAAAACGGCCGCGTGCTCGGCCGGCACGGCGGTATCATCCGCTACACGATCGGTCAGCACCGCGGGCTTGGTCTGTCCCTGCCGGAGAAAAAATACGTCTGCGACATCTGCCCGGAAACGAACACGGTCGTTCTGGGCGATGCGGAGGATCTCTACCGCCGCGACGTGCGGGTCGGCGCGCTCCGCTGGATCGCCGGGCAGGCGCCCGGCGAACGCTTCCGCTGCAAGGCGAAGCTACGCTACCGCCAGCCGGAGCAGCCCGCACTGGCAAAGCTTCAGACGGACGGCACGCTGCTTCTGCACTTCGACGAGCCGCAGCGCGCGGCGACGCCGGGGCAGGCCGCCGTTTTCTACGACGGCGACGTCGTCCTCGGCGGCGGCACCATTCTGAACTAGTTTCCTGCCGCCCACCGGGCGGTGTCTTTGGCCTTGGTTTTTTAGGGGATTGCAAGCGCGGCGGCTTTGTGGTATACTGCCGTTATAATGGAGGAATATGTTATGATACCAATTTACCGCGCAGCACGCCGGGCGGGGCTGCCCGCATGACGCGCAAACGCGCCCTGTGGCTGGCGCTTTTTCTCGTCCTGACCGCCGCCACCGTGCTGATTCAAATCACCAGTCAGGATTTTTCCTTTTCCGGCTTCTGGAACTGCTGCGTCAATTCCGACCACTGGCTTCTCGCCGCCGCCTTTTTGTGTATGCTCGGCATCATCTTCTTTGAAGGCATGAGCCTGCGCATGATCTGCGGCTCTCTCGGCTATCATCGGCCGCCGTACCACGGTTTTGTTTACTGCGCAGCGGATCTTTTCTTCTCCGCGATCACGCCCTCGGCCTCCGGCGGCCAGCCCGTCGCCGCCTACTGTATGTACACCGACGGCATCCCGATGGAGGTCTCCTCGGTCGCACTGCTTCTGAACCTGATTCTCTACAAGGCAGCGCTGTTTCTCGTCACGATCGTCTGTATCGCGCTGCGGCCTGCCGTCTTTGCGGAGTATCACACCGCCTCGCTGGTGCTTCTGCTTCTGGGCGCAATCATACAGGGAGCGCTGGCCCTACTGCTGATTTTGCTGTTGTTCCGGCCGAAGCTGGTACATTCCATCTGCAATTGGAGCATTTCCTTCCTTTCCAAGCTGCACTTGCTGCGCAAGGCAGAGGAAAAGCGGGCGAAGCTCGCCAACTGGATCGACAGCTACGGTATCTGCGCCGCTTCCGTCCGCGGAAATACCGGGATGCTCGTGCGCACATTCCTGCTGAATCTGGGGCAGCGCATCTGTATGCTGATGGTTCCGGTGCTGGTTTTTCTGGCGCTGGGCGGCGCAAAGCGCGACTGGCTGGACATTTTCATCGGTCAGAGCCACGTCTATCTCGGCTCCAATTCCGTTCCCCTGCCCGGTGCGGTCGGCGCGGCCGACTGGCTGTTTGTTGACATCTGCGGCAACTATTTCTCCGATGCCGTCAGCTTCAACCTGCTGTCCAGAGGAATTTCCTTCTACTGCAACGTGGCGATCTGCGGTCTGATGACCTGGCTCTGGCTGCTGCGCCACAAGAAACCGAACAAGGCCGCCGTCTGACGGCGGTGAGATATGAAAGGAGCAAATTCATGAACGAAAGATGGTCTTTGGACGCGCTTTACACCGGCTTTGACAGCCCGGAATTTCAGGCCGACCTGAAAAAGCTGGACGAGCTGTGCGCCCGTTATCAGGAGCTGGCCGCGCACTATGGTGCCGGTGCCCCCGCCGCCGAGATCCGCACGACGCTGGAGCTGGAAGAAGCCCTCGCCGACCTTACCGAGCGGATGTTCCTCTATGCCAGTCTGCGTCAGTCCGCCGACACAAAGGACGCCGAAAGCGCCTCCGTTTCCGGCCGTCTGATGAACAAGCTGGCCTCCATCACCGGCGCGCAGACTGCCTTCCGGCAGTTTGTGGCAAAACAGGAAAATCTGGACGCCCTGATCGACGCCGATCCCCTGCTGACCGATTACCGCTATCTTCTGACCAACATCAAGAAGGACAGCCGCTATCTTCTGAGCCAGCGGGAAGAGGAGATCATGGCGCGCATGAGCCTGTCCGGCGCGGACGCATGGGAGGAGCTTCAGTCCTACCTGACCTCCTCGGTACAGGTGGATTTCCGCGGCGGCCGGACGACGCTGTCGGCCATCCGCAATCTCGCCTATGACCCCGACCCCGCGACCCGTAAGGAAGCCTACGAGGCAGAGCTTGCCTGCTATCCGAAGATCGCGGACTCCGTGGCCTACTCGCTCAACTCCATCAAGCTGCAAATGCTCACCGACTGCCATCTGCGCGGCTACGAATCGCCCTTGCAGCGCGCGCTCTACAACGCGCGGATGCAGCGCAAAACGCTCGACGCCATGTTCTCCGCCATCGACGAATATCTGCCCAAGTTCTGGGCCTATCTGCGCGGCAAGGCCAACGCGCTGGGCCACAAAAACGGGATGCCGTGGTACGATATGTTCGCGCCCATGGGCGAAAACGACAAGAAATACTCGCTGGAAGAGGCGCGCGACGTCATTCTCCGGCTCTTCGGCAGCTTCGACGAGGATCTTCGCGCCATGGGGCAGGAGGCCTTTGACAACGCATGGATCGACTTTTATCCGCGCGAGGGCAAGGTCGGCGGCGCATTCTGCTGCGCCATCCAGCCCATCCGCCAGAGCCGCATCCTGACAAACTTCGACGGGACCTATTCCGACATCGTCACGCTGGCGCACGAGCTGGGCCATGCCTTCCACAACGTGAACCTCTACGATCACCGCCCGCTGAACAAGGAATACTCCATGCCCGTAGCGGAAACGGCCTCCACCTTCAACGAAAACATCGTCAACAACGCCGCCTACGCCGCCGCACAGACCGACGGTGAGCGTCTGGCGATCCTGGAATCCCAGCTCATGGACGCCTGCCAGATCATCTGCGACATCTACAGCCGCTACCTGTTTGAAACGGCGGTGTTTGAGCGCCGCGAGGAGGAGTTCCTGCCCGCCGACCGCCTGTGCGAGCTGATGCTCGACGCACAGAAGAAAGCCTATGGCGACGGTCTGGATCACAGCGTGCTGCATCCGTATATGTGGCTGTGCAAGAGCCACTACTATTCCGGCTCGCTGAGCTTCTATAACTTCCCCTATGCCTTCGGCGGCCTGTTCGCCCGCGGCCTATACGCCAAGTACCGCGAGGAGGGCGCAGCCTTCGTGCCGAAATACAAGGCGCTGCTGCACGCCACGACGGTCATGAGCGCCGAGGATGCCGCCGCCATCGCCGGCATTGACCTGACCGACCGCGCATTCTGGGAAAGCAGCCTTGCCTCCATCGCCAAGGACATCGACGAATTCCTGCGTCTGGTGGAGAAATAAGAGTGCACGGATAGCCGTCGGCAATGCCGATGGTATGCAGGCCGAGCCCACAGGCTTATCCACATGTACTTTTCTTACTACAAATAAAAAACAGGCTCATCCGAGCCTGTTTTTATTATTTCAAAGGTTTCTTATACTGATATGCGTCAAAAAGTGGCATTAGATATATTCCACACACAGCTCGCCGAAGCTGACCTGCGGGTGGAGAACGATCGTCGCCTCTGGCGTTTCCTGCGGCTGGCCGACGGTATGGGCTTCTGCTGCGAAGGTTCCGCCCGACGATTCCATTTCCACGCGGAAGCGACGCGGGATCCGCAGGACCGTTTCGCCGAAGCGGCTTCTCACCGTGATATGGCAATCGGGAGCGACGCTTTCGCAGCCGGAAAAATCAACGCAGTAAGAGCCGAATTTTGTTTCGATCTCACCGCCGCGCAGCTCCGTCAGCTCGACCAGGATCGTGTCCTCGCCGAATTCGGACTCCACCTTCACCCAGCCGTCTTCAAAGGAATATTCGCTGCTGCTTTCCGGCGCGTGGATGACCGAGTGCTTTCTCTTCCTGCCGAAGAGTACATCGATCAGCAGGCTCACACCCCAGAGAAGCAGAAAGGCCGGAATGACGACCTTCCAGCCGAGGCTGACCTTCCAGAGGCCGAAGCTCGTCACGAGGAAGTACGCGCCTGCCAGCGTGACCGCCAGTGGGAAGAACGACGGATGGTGCACCATCCCGGCGAGGCCGCCGATCAGCAGCGCCGTCGTCCAGAGGACCGTCCACCACGAAACGCCCAGCTCCGGCCGGAGCGCCGACAGCAGGAGCAGTCCGCCGATGCAGAGGATGTACACGGCAAACCAGATGCCCTCCCTCGGCTTCCATTCCATATGGAATTCCTTTCTGCTCTCGCGGGGCGATTGCCCGACCGGCTCGGCCGTCCTGACGGTGCCGCCCGCCGGCTCCTTGCCCAGCAGCTCATCGACGGTGATCCCGAAGATCTCCGCCAGCTGCGGCAGCAGGCTGATGTCCGGGCAGGACAGGTCGTTTTCCCACTTGCTGACGGCCTGCGCACTGACGCGCACGCGGTCGGCAAGCTGCTCCTGCGTCATGCCCAGCCGCTTGCGGTGCTGCATGATGCGTTTTCCCAATGTCATTTCGTTCATTTTCTTTTCCCTCCTTCATTCTATTCCTACTATGCCATACTCGGAAGGAAAAGTCTATCATCTGTCCGTTAAGAATTCGGAAAAGGTAAAACAACCCACGGTTGAGCATGTCTCAACCGTGGGTTCAGCGTGTCGAAAAAACCTTTTCGACACGCCGGCAGGCTGCAAAAAGATTTCCGATCAGACCGTGTAGATCGCGCCGAGGAAGAGGAAGCACTGCATCTCGCGGTCGTAGATGCCGCACACAAAGGGACGATCCACGCGGACGGTCTTGTATTCCTGCGGAATGGCAGTGGACTCCGCGACCATCTCCACCGTGGTCGCTGCGGCGGCCTCCGTGCCGGTTTCATTGACCTGCAGAAAGGTCTTGTGCAGCACGCGGCCGATGCGCAGGCGGGTCTCCTTCGCCTCCGGCGACATTACGGAGAAGTCCGCCTTGTTCTTATCGAAAGCATCCGTCATGCCCATGGTCTGGAGCGCCGCTCCAAGCTCCGTGGAATATTCCGTCGTAAATTTCGGCATCACGGCGTGAATTCTCTCCTGCGATGCGTTCGCCATCAGGGCCGTCAGCTTCTCGCCGGTGAGGGAGGCGACGTAATCGTCCAGCGACGTGCCCTCCTGCGGCAGCAGGACGGCATAGCAGAATCGGTCGTTTTCGTAGTCCTTGAGGAAACCGACCGTGTTTTCGTCCCGCAGATACCAATATTCGTCGGAATACATCAGCTCGGCCTGCGTATCGCCGGAAGCGGCGTGGAAAGGCTCCTCTTTGACGTCGGAGGTAATATACTCCTTCCGCCATGTTGCGCTGAACGCCAGCGCGTTGACCAGATACATCACCGCATCCGGGTCCATCTCGTCAAGGATCTTTTCGATCTTTCCTCCGGTCTGGTAGTTGACCCAGCTGTTGATCGCATCGCGGGTGGCGGCGTTGAAGGGAGCCGAGTTGACCTCCGCGCCGTAGTAGTCGCGGTCGGTCTGGAGGAAATCCTCGCTGACCGGGTAATCCTCACGCAGCCAGAGGGCGTTGGCCGCGGAGAATTCCTCCGTGCTCTTCTGCCCGCAGGCGAGCAGGTAGGCATTGAGCTGCTGCACGGGCATACCGAGCGTCTGCTCCATCTGCGCCAGCGTCTCCCCGGAAGCGCCGTTGGCCGTCATCGCCAGCGCGAGCTGGACGGAATAGGGGGAAATCACAGTGTTTTCACCCTTTGCGGTATTTTTCAAAAGTGCAGCCGCAAAGGCCGCGCTCGCCGCCGCGAATTCTGCATCAGGCTCCCGCGCCTCGCCGTTTCCGGTGAGGGCGACGGGGGGATGACCGGCCGGCTCGTCCACCTCGGAGTGCGCGGGCTTGGATGTGCCGATGGACACATCGGTCGCCTTCTTGTCATCCACCTGCGTGGTGGCGCAGGCCGCAAGCTGGAAGCAGAGAGCCACAAAGAGCGCCAGCGCCAGCCATTTTTTCAGTTTCATGGGTCAGACCTCCTGTCTTTTCCTTTTGTTGATAAGACGAAGCCGCAAAAAAAAAGTTCCAAAAGCCTTCTATTTCCCTTTACAGGGACACAAACTGTCACCCCCCTGCGAGGGAGCGGATTTCTCCGCTCCCTCTTCCTGTTCTCTCCGTCTTATGCCGGGAATTGAATGACTTCGCTCAGCGGCGGGAGCAGCTTCGGCTGCTTCTCGTCTGGCTGCATGGCGCTGTCCACTGTGCCGATGTCCCGGTAAATGATGCGGACAGACTGGCTGGAATTGCGGGAGTATTTTGTTTCCCGTTCACCGACCTCAATGCGCTGAATAAACAGCCGCAGCAGTTCAGGTGTCAGCGTATCAATTGCTGTGTACTGCTTTGCCTTTTCAATGAAAGCATCCACGTTCGCTTCGCGAGCCTGAAGCT
>UQWH01000035.1 GCA_900544705.1 uncultured Eubacteriales bacterium
CGCTCCGGCGCGTTTTTCGCAAGGCAGAGGACGCAGGCATACCGGCGTATGGCAAGGACGATAACGCCGCGAAAGGCGTGCCGGTGTGTCCTGTGGGTATATGTACCCTTGGCAAGCGACGCTACACCACTAATATGATACGATTTTTTCCGGCAAAGTCAAGAAGTTTTTTCAGTTGATAAAATCTTTGAGGATTTTTGACCGTGACGGATGGCGCAGTTTACGCAGTGCCTTGGCCTCGATCTGGCGGATGCGCTCACGCGTGACGTCGAATTCCGCGCCGACCTCTTCCAGTGTGTGCATTTTGCCATCGGTCAATCCATAGCGCAGGCGAAGAACCTTTTCCTCGCGCGGCGTCAGCGTCTTGAGGACGCCCGCAAGCTGTTCGCGCAGCATAGCATAGGACGCGGCGTCCGCAGGCTCGGAGGCCTCCTCGTCCTGAATGAAGTCGCCCAGATGGCTGTCGTCCTCCTCGCCCACCGGCGTTTCCAGAGAGATCGGCTCCTGCGCCGCGCGCATGATCTCCTCGACCCGCTCGACCGGCATATTGAGCTTCTGCGCGATCTCTGCCGAGCTGGGGTCGCGGCCAAGTTCCTGCACCAGTTCATGCGTCGCGCGGGAAACACGGTTGATCGTTTCTACCATATGCACCGGGATGCGGATGGTACGCGCATGGTCGGCAATTGCCCGGGAAATGGACTGGCGGATCCACCACGTAGCATAGGTGGAGAATTTATAGCCCTTGGTATAATCGAACTTGCCAACGGCCTTGATCAGGCCCAGATTGCCCTCTTGAATCAGATCGAGCAGGGGCAGGCCCCGGCCGACATAGCGCTTGGCAATGGACACGACAAGGCGCAGGTTCGCTTCGATCATCTTGTTGTGCGCTTCCTCATCGCCTTCAGCCATCTTCTTGGCAAGCTCCGTTTCCTCATCCGCGGAGAGAAGCGGAATTTTGCCGATCTCCTTGAGATACATCCGCACGGGGTCGTTGACGCTCATATTCTCGGACAGTTCCGCCGTATCGACGAGCTTTTCCTCCTCGACCAGCTCCAGATCTTCCTGACTGGGAAGCATATCGTCCGGCTTGGCGAGCATTTCCACGACGTCGGAAACGTCGATGTCCACACCCGCCGCCTCCAGTGCATCATAGATCATGTCCGTCTGCCGCTCGTCGGCATCGATGGCATCGAGCGTGTCGATCAGATCTTTGGAACGGATCTTTTTCTCCTTCTTGGCGCGTTCCAGAAGCTGCTGAAGCTTTTCGTGCAGCAACTTGTCATTCTGCTGTTCCTCCGGCTTTTTTTCTTCCACCATCGCTATGTACCTCCGTATCCTTTTTTCTTTTTCAAACTTTGTTGTATCGCACGCAGGCTGTCCGCATCCGCCGCACCGCCGCGGGAGGATTCTTCCAGAAGGATGCGCGCGCAGTCGTCAAAGGCTTCCTCCGAAACCGGCGCGTCCTGCTTTTGCAGCACGGATGTCAGATGTGCGGTTTCGTCCGGCGTCAGGATGCCCTCCAGCGACGCAAGGGAAACCTGTAAGCCGTCCTGCCAGCGCTGCTTCCACAGCGCATAGGCCCGGCCGAAAAACGGCACGGAAAAGCTCTGCGCCGACAGGCTCTGCGTCCTTGCAAAAAGCTCCGGCTCCCGCGCCAGCATCCGCAGCAGTCCTTCCTCCGCGACCGCAGAGCGGACGTTGTCGTAGCGCAGCTCCCGGCTCTTCGGCTGCACCATAGCTGAGGGCGCAAGCTCGCGCTTTTCCTGCTCCTTCCGCTGCCGCGCCATGCGGCGCTTGAAGGCCTTGCCGATCTCCAGCTTCATGACCTCCGGGGTCAGTCCCGCGGCCTCCGCGGCGCGCGCGCCGTAGATCTCGCGTTCCACCGCCGTACCGAAAGTGGAGATCAGCTCCGCCGCCTGCTTGGCAAATTCGACCCGCTGCTCATCCGACTTGAGGTCGAACTGCATTTGCAGCGACCGCAGGCGGTACTCTGCCTGATTCTCCGAACCCTCCAGCAGCAGCCGGAAGCGGTCGGCGCCGAACTTGTGCAGAAATTCATCCGGGTCCTTCGCGCCCTGCATCCGCAGCACCTTGACGCGCAGGCCGGTCTTTTCCAGCATAGGGATGGCGCGGCGCGTCGCATTCTGCCCCGGCTCGTCGCCGTCATAGGTCAGGACGACCTCGCTCGTGTACTTGGCCAGCATATCGGCATGCTCCTGCGTCAGAGAGGTTCCCAGCGAGGCCACCGCGCAGTCAAATCCATACTGGTGCAGCGTGATGGCGTCCATATAACCCTCCGTCAGGATGATGAAGCCCTGCTTGCTCTTTTTGACGACATTCATAGCGAAGAGGTTCCGCCGCTTGTTGAAGATCACCGTTTCCGGCGAGTTGAGATATTTCGGCGTGGAATCGTCCATGACCCGGCCGCCGAAGCCGATCACATTGCCGCGTATGTCAATGATCGGGAACATCAGACGATTGCGGAAGCGGTCATAGAGCGTCCCTTTTGTTTTGTTTTGCAGCACCAGACCGGCCTCCAGCAGCTCCTCCTTGGTGAAGCCCTTGGCGGTCATGGCGTCGAGCAGCGCGCTCCACTGATTCGGCGCAAAGCCGAGACCGAAGCGCGTGACCGTATCGGCAGACAAACCGCGCTTGGCGATATAGGCGCGCACCTCGCCTGCCTGCGGCGTTTTGAGCTGCGCGTGGAAAAAGCGCGCAGCCTGTTTGTTCAGCGCCCAAAGGCGTTCTTTCAGCTTGTACTGCGACTGATATTCGCCGTCCTCCGGCACCTCAAGCCCGGCGCGCTTTGCCAGAAAACGCACCGCATCCGGATAACTGAGGTTCTCGATCTCCATGATGAAGCTGACGGCGCTGCCGCCCTTGTGGCAGCCGAAGCAGTAGTAGATGCCCTTCTCCGGCGAAACGGAAAAGGAGGGCGTTTTTTCGCTGTGGAAGGGACAGAGCCCGAAGAGATTGTTGCCTCTTCTGGTCAGCGCGACGTACTGCCCCACAACGTCCTCGATGGGATTGCGGGCATTCAGCTCGTCCAGAAATGCCGGCGAAAAGGCCATGTTCTCCCTCCTGTCAATCTCTCACCTGCCAAGCCGTTGGAATAAACAGCTCGGAATACTTGTACATCGCGTATTTGTCGGTCATACCGGCAATGTAGTCGCAGACCGTCCGGGCCATGCCCTCAAAGGTGATCTGCGGCTGAAAATCCTCCGGCAGCGCATCGGGATGCTTGAGATAATACTCAAACAGCTCCTGCAAGATGCGCCGTGCCTTGGACTCCTCCCCCTTGGCGACGGGGTTCTTATACACATGCTCAAACATGAAGGCGCGCAGCGCCTCCATTGCCTGCGAAACTTCCGAATCCATGCCCAGCTCGCCGGAGGAAAGCGTGTGGAAAATCATATTCGTGACCAGCGTATTGATGCGGTCGCGGTGGCTCTCGCCCAGCACGTCCGCAATCTCGCGCGGAATGTCGCCGTCCGTGAGGATCCCGGCACGCATCGCGTCGTCGATGTCGTGGTTGATGTAGGCGATCTGGTCGGAAATGCGCACGATCTGGCCCTCTAAGGTTTCCGGCAGACGGCTTGAGCGGCTGTGACCCAGAATTCCCATGCGGACCTCGTAGGTCAGGTTCAGCCCCGCGCCGTCCTTTTCCAGAATATCCACCACGCGCAGCGACTGCTCGTTATGGCGGAAGGGCGTCCCCATGACCTCCGTCAGCGCAACCTCGCCGGCGTGGCCGAAGGGCGTATGTCCAAGATCGTGGCCGAAGGCGATGGCCTCCGAAAGATCCTCGTTCAGCCGCAGGGCGCGGGTGATCGTCCGGGCGATGCGCGCGACCTCCAGCGTGTGGGTCATGCGGGTGCGGTAGTGGTCGCCCTCCGGCTGCAAAAAGACCTGCGTCTTGTGCATGAGCCGGCGGAAGGACTTGCTGTGCAGGATGCGGTCGGAATCGCGCTGATAGCAGGTGCGCACGTCGTTCTCCGTCTCCGGCTCGGCGCGCGGACGGCCTCTTGAGGCGTCCGAAAACTGCGCGTGACTGCTCAGGCGCAGATGCTCTTCCTGCTCCAGCTGCTCGCGGATGGTCATCACGATTCCTCCTTGTTTTCAATTCCGAGGGGAAGGGCGCGGTATTCGTCCTCGCCGGTCATCCCCTCGATCGTCCCGGCGGAAAGGTCATAGACATGATCCAGAAACGGCGTGACCTGCATCTTCGGAAGCAGCAGGTCGAAGCTGACATCCGCGCCGAATTCCACGTTCTGCACAATACCGCCGAAGGCCGCGACCTCCAGCTTCAGACGCTCATACCAGCGGTAGGAGCAGGGCAGGTAGACCCGCGTCCAGACGCGCTTCATGGCGCGTCCCGCCGTGTCCAACGCCAGCTTCGCGCTGTGGGCATAGGCGCGGACCAGTCCGCCCGCACCCAGCAGAATGCCTCCGAAATAGCGCGTGACCACGCAGGTCACATTGTATATTTCTTCGCGCTGCAAAACCTGCAAAACCGGCATCCCGGCCGTCCCGCCCGGCTCGCCGTCATCGGAAAAGCGCGTTGGGCCGTCCTTGATAATGTATGCATAGACATTGTGTGAGGCGTCCCAGTAGGCTTCTCTCATCTCTTTCAGCCGCGCCAGTGCCTGTTCCTCCGTGTCCGTGCAGAAAATATGGCCGATGAAGCGCGAGCGGCGCTCAATGAACTCCGCATCCGCGTCCTTTGCGGGAATCAGATACTCCGTCATGCCTCCGGCTCCTTCAGAAAGCTGCGGTAGCGGCCGTACAGCTCCTCGCCGCAGATCGTTTCGACCTCGATGCCGTCCGCGCCGTATTCCGTGCGCAGCACCTGCGCCTGATCGTGCAGGATTTCGAGCACGCCGGCCTGCGCGTAGGGAAGCAAAAGCGTCACGTGATGCAGCTGTCCCAGCAGCGTTTCTTCAATGCGGGTCAGCAGCTCGTCCATGCCGATACCGCTGCGCGCGCACATGGGGATATTCTTCTCCCCGATGGGCAGGACGGAAATGTCGTCCAGCAGATCGGCCTTGTTATAGCAGCGCAGGACGGGGACGCCCGGCTTGGCCAGCTTCTCGATCAGCCGGTCGACGACCTGAATATGCGCCTCGCGCTCCGGGTCGGAAGCGTCGATGACGTGCAGCAGCAGGTCGGCATACTGCAATTCCTCCATTGTCGCCTTGAAAGCCTCGATGAGGTCGTGCGGCAGCTTGGAGATAAATCCGACGGTGTCGGAAAGCAAAATTTCGAGATGATCCGACACGCGCAAGCGGCGTGTCGTCGTGTCCAGCGTGTCAAACAGGCGGTCATTGGCCGGGATCCCGGCGTCCGTCAACTGGTTCAGAAGCGTCGATTTTCCAGCATTCGTATAGCCCACCAGCGCCACAACGGGAATGGCGTTTTTCAGCCGGCGCTCACGCTGCACACCGCGCACCTTGCGCACCTCGGCCAGCTCCGCACGCAGGCGGGTGATGCGGTCGCGGATATGACGGCGGTCGGTTTCCAGCTTGCTTTCGCCGGGACCGCGCGTGCCGATGCCGCCGCCCAGACGGGACATGGATTTACCCATGCCGGACAGGCGCGGCAGCAGATACTGGTACTGCGCCAGCTCGACCTGCAGGCGGCCTTCGGCCGTTTTGGCACGCTGCGCAAAAATATCGAGGATCAGCGCGCTGCGGTCCAGCACCGTCGCCTGCGTCAGTTCTTCCAGCGAGCGGATCTGCGCGGGCGAAAGATCGTTGTCAAAGACCACCAGCGTCGCGCCGGTATTCTCGACGAGCTGCCGGATCTCCTCGGCCTTTCCCTCTCCGATGAAGCTGTGCGGATCGGGGGTGTGGCGATTCTGGAGCACCTTTGCCTCGCAGATGCCGCCCGCCGTTTCCAGAAGCGCCTCCAGCTCGTCCAACGAGGCGTCCGTGGCGGTTTCCTCCGGCTTGAAGCAGTCGGCGTTCAGCCCAACCAGTATTGCTTTTTCCGAAACCACACGATCGCTTGGATTCATCATAATCTCCTAACATTTGACAAAATATGAAAAAAGTTCGCACCGATACGATGCGAACTTTACTCATTACTTCAGACCGAATTTCTTGTTGAAACGGTCAACACGTCCACCAGTGTCAACCAGCTTCTGCTTGCCGGTATAGAAAGGGTGGCACTTGGAGCAAATTTCAACCTTGATGTCCTTCTTGGTGGACCCGGTCTCGATAACCTCGCCGCACGCGCATCTGATCGTCGTCTGTTCGTACTTCGGATGGATTCCTTCCTTCATTGCATTCACCTCTTTCTTCTCAGTCGTAAAAGGACATTCTTGTCCTCTTGTTATCAATCGCCCGACTATAATATCATAGATTCTGCCGGATTGCAAGTCTTTTTTTCGAACTTGGTAGAAAAACTTTTACTCCATCGGCATTTCGGAGGGCATGGCAGGCTCGATAATGATGGTATTGCTCCACACGCCCATTTTGATGTGCGCCTTGACATAGGCAACCGGCGCCTGAGGCGTCAATGTAAAGGTCAGATCCTGACACCGCCGGGTCATACCGCAGGTGATATGCAGGGTATGCGTGCCAAACGGCACGGGAATGCGGATGCTCTTCTTGTTCGCAATGTGGCCGAAGGGCTGACCGTCAAGGTAGATTCCGTACCCCACCGCGATTCCGACCGGAGATCCCATTCGGTAAATCTGCACCATGCCCATTCCGGCGAAGCTGATCGGTGTACCACATCTTCCACAGTAGCAGTTTGCCTGCGTTTCTACGAGCTCACCGCACTTTGGACATTTGGCGCGAAGCATGATTGCCATAGTTTTCTCCCCTTTTCTCTATCTGTAATAGTCATATCATATTCTTCCGGCTTTGTCAACCAAATTACGGTGCGCGAAACAGCCGCGCACTGCGCTCCTGATTCACCGCAAAATTCTCTGTCGTAGTGAACAGGCTGTAAAGATCGGCCGCGCGGCGTTCCAGCGCGGCGTACTCCCCCGCCGGCGCGCGCTCGCCGGTGTGCAGGAGAAGCAGATCCCCCGACTTTTTCGCCTGCCGCAGCACGCTCTGACCGCGCAGGTTCACCGCAAGGACGCGCACATAAGGCGCGGGCGCCATCAGCATTTCCTCGGAAATGCCGAGGTAGGCGCACAGGAGCATCCGCATCAGGCGGGTGTGCGTGTAGCGCTTGGACTTTGCCGCCTGCACGATTGCCGCGATCGTCGGCTCCGTGCGGCAGGCCGCCATCACCTTGCGCCACAGCCCCTCCGAACCGAAGGGCAGACAAGAGAACTCCACCTCCTCCATGCCGCGCAGCCGCGCCAGCCACGCCCGCTCCCCCGCCGCAGCGGTATGCCGCACCGCGCCGGAAAATACCTCCAGCGCCTCCGGCGGCACAAAGCCCGTCCAATCCGCCTGCACGCGCAGAAAGGACGCAGCGGGCGCCGCCGGGTCGCTGCCGCCGTGGTAGTCGCCGTCCCGGTGCAGGAGCATCGGCACGATCGTGCTGTTTCTGCGGCGCAGCGCCTTACAATATTCGACCGCCAGGATGGAATTCGGCGTTTCCAGCGCGGCGGTATCTGCACCCAGCGCAGCCAGCGCCTGCTGCCGCGCTGCCGGGAAAGAAAGCCCCTCTGCCAGCGCATCGTGCAGATGCTCGGAAAATTCCGTGCTATCCAGCGCCTCTGCGGTAGACATAATACCATTTATGTCTACCAATTCACTGCCAAAAGACAGGCCGTCGATACATCCCAGCCGGTCGAAGATCTCCACGCCGCCCGCGGCGAAGCCCTCCGCCGAGCGCAGCGCGTAGGTCACGGGCAGCTCCAGCACCAGATCAGCTCCGCAGAGCACCGCCGCCTTCGCACGCGTCCACTTGTCTAAGATTGCAGGCTCGCCCCGTTGGACATAGTTCCCGCTCATCAGGCAGACGCAGGTGCCGTCCTGCGCATGGACTGTGCGGAGCTGCTTTGCGTGGCCATTGTGAAAGGGATTGTATTCGCAGATGATGCCGATGTTTTTCACAAAATTCTCCTCATTTCAAAAAAACACTTGTCACCGGGGCAAATCTATTATAGAATAGGTACGTATGTGCTAATACTACCACAAAATGCAAAAAATAGAAACAAGTTTTTACAGGAGTTGAAGTCATCATGAACATTCTCGTTATCAATGCAGGCAGCTCTTCCCTGAAGTATCAGCTCATGAACCCGGAAACCGGCGAGGTCTTCGCCAAGGGTCTGTGTGAGCGGATCTACATCGACGGCCGTCTGACCCATAAGGTTCCTTCCAAGGACATCAAGGTCGTGCGTGATATTCCGATGCCCACCCATTCCGAGGCAATCGAAGCCGTCCTGTCCATCCTGGTCGATCCGGAGTACGGCGTGATCAAGTCCGTCAAGGAGATCGACGCCGTCGGCCACCGCGTCCTGCACGGCGGCGACAAGTTCATCGCCTCCTGCATCATCGACGAAGCCTGCAAGCAGGCTATCCGCGACTGCATCCCCCTCGGCCCCCTGCACAATCCCGCCAACCTCATGGGCATTGAAGCCTGCGAGAAGGTCATGCCCGGCACGCCGCAGGTCGCCGTGTTCGACACCGCCTTCCATATGACCATGCCCCCGAAGGCTTACCGCTATGCCATTCCCACCAAGTATTATGAGGAAGACCATCTGCGCCGCTACGGCTTCCACGGCACCTCTCACCGCTTTGTTTCCAAGCGCGCCATTGAGCTGATGGGCAAGCCCGCAAGCGAGCTGAAGATCATTGTCTGCCACCTCGGCAACGGCTCCTCCCTCTCCGCCGTCGCGGACGGCAAGTGCCAGGATACCTCCATGGGTCTGAGCCCTCTGGCAGGTGTCCCCATGGGTACCCGTGCGGGCGACATCGACACCTGCGTCGCGCAGTTCATCATGAACAAGTACAACATGAGTGCCGACGAGTGCCTGACCATGCTCAACAAGCAGTCCGGCGTTCTGGCTCTGTCCAACGGCCTGTCCTCCGACTTCCGCGATCTGGAGGCAGGCGCAAAGGAAGGCAATGAGGCCTGCCAGCTTGCACTCGACAAGTTCTGCTATGAAGTCCGCAAGTATATCGGTGCCTACGCCGCTGCGCTCGGCGGTCTGGACTGCCTCGTCTTTACCGCCGGTGTCGGCGAGAACGGCTGCACGAACCGCGCCGCAATCTGCGAAGGTCTGGAATTCCTCGGCGTCAAGCTCGACCCGGAGCGCAACAAGGTTCGCGGCGAAGAGGCTCTGATCTCCGCCGACGATTCCCGCGTCAAGGTCTGGGTCATCCCCACCAACGAAGAGCTGATGATCGCGCAGGACACTGCCGAACTCTGCAAGAAATAATCGTCTTGCCCCGGCTTTCGGCCGGGGCAATTTTGAATCACATCAAGGAGAATCAAAATGACTGTATCTGAACGCCTCCTGCATTATGTTTCCTTTGACACCCAGTCCAATGAGGACTCCGAAACCTGCCCCTCCACCGCAAAGCAGAAGCTGCTCGGCGCAGCGCTGGTCGAGGAAATGCACGCCATGGGCATTTCCGACGCCTATATGGATGAGAACGGCTACGTCTACGGCACCGTTCCCGGCGAGAAAAACGCGCCGGTCATCGGTCTGATCGCACACATGGACACCTCTCCCGACTGCTCCGGCGCGGATATTCAGGCCAGAACCGTCAAATACGAGGGCGGCGACCTGCTGCTCAACGCGGAAAAGGGCATTTACCTGCGTCCCTCCGAATTTCCGAACCTGAACTGGAGCGTCGGCAAGCATCTGATCGTCACAGACGGCACGACCCTGCTGGGCGCGGATGACAAGGCCGGCATCGCAGAGATTCTGACGGCAGCGGAGGAGCTGATGGCCTCCGGCACGCCGCACGCGACGCTGCGCATCGCCTTCACGCCCGACGAGGAGATCGGCCGCGGTGCAGACCGCTTTGATCTTGCGCATTTCGGCGCCGACTATGCCTATACCGCCGACGGCGGCACGCTGGGCGAGCTGGAATATGAGAACTTCAACGCCGCCTCCGCCGTCGTGACCGTCCACGGCCGCAATGTGCATCCCGGCTCGGCCAAGAACTGCATGGTGAACTCTCAGGAGATTGCAATGGAATTCCATGGCCTTCTGCCTATCCACGACCGTCCGGAGAGCACCGAGCACTACGAGGGCTTCAGCCATCTGTGCGAGATGCGGGGCGATGTTGAGCTGACGCGGCTGGACTACATCATCCGCGACCACAACCGCGCAAAATTCGAACGCCGCAAGGAGCAGTTCGTCCAGATCACCGCCTTCCTCAACCAGCAGTACGGCGAAGGCACGGTGGAGGTCGCCCTCCGCGACAGCTACTACAATATGCGCGAGAAAATCGAGCCAAAAATGTTCATCGTGGAAGCCGCCGAGAAGGCCATGCGTGAAGCCGGCGTCACCCCGCGCATCGTTCCCATCCGCGGCGGCACCGACGGTGCGCGCCTGTCCTACGAGGGTCTGCCCTGCCCCAACCTCTTTACCGGCGGAGAGAACTTCCACGGCCGCTTTGAATACATCCCGGTCGAGGACATGGAGGCGGCGGTCTGCGTTCTGAAAAACATCCTGATCGACGCGGCGAAATGACACCGAATGAGTATCAGGCGCAGGCCATGCACTGGCTGAACCCGGCGCTTTCCGAAAAGGGCACCCTCATCAACGGTGTGATGGGGCTTTGCGGAGAATCCGGCGAGGTGATTGATCTTGTGAAAAAACACCTGTCGCAGGGGCACCCGCTGGATCGCGAGGCCCTTGCAAAGGAGCTGGGCGACGTAGCATGGTATCTGGCGGAAACCGCCTATGTTCTCGGTTATCCGCTGGAAGAAATTTTCCGGATGAATCTGGAAAAACTCTCCGCGCGCTATCCCGACGGATTTTCCACCGAGCGCTCGCTGCACCGAAGTAAATGACACGAAAAATGCTCTCACCCGGGCGGGTGAGAGCATTCCAGCTTGTCAAAAAAGTCTTTTTGGACTTTTTTGACAAGCTGCCTACAAAATTGCAAAATCAATATTTGTAGTATTATTTTGCAATTTTGATCGCTGCGGCGGGTTATTGAACGCGAAAGGGAACCCTGACGGTTCCCTTTCACACTATTCTTCCCTCCGAAACTTTCGGCTGGATAGGTTTTTTGACAGTCTGAGGCTCTCACCCGGACGGGTGAGAGCCTTCTTTATTATTGAAATCAGTCTTCTTCTACGTGGATGCCGTTTTCCGCAAAGGCTTTCAGGAGAAGATCCATGTCAGAGGGGATGGAGATCGGCTCGCCGCAGGCCTTGATCGCGTTGGCGACGTCCTTCAGGCCGTTGCCGGTCACGACGGAAACGACGGTCGCATCGGCAGGCAAAATGCCCTGCTCGCGCAGCTTCTTGACGCCGGCGGTACCGGTGACGCCCGCAGGCTCGCCAAACACACCGCAGGTGCGGCCAAGCAGCTTCTGCGCCGCCATGATCTCCTCGTCGGACACATTGACGACCAGACCGTTGGACTCGCGGATGGCCATGAGCGCCTTGTCCGCATTGCGCGGCACGCCAACAGCGATGGAGTCGGCCAGCGTGTTCTCTTCCATGGGATGCCACGGCTTGTTCTCCATAATGGCGCGGTTAAGCGGGCAGCAGCCCTCCGCCTGTGCGGAGATCAGCCGCGGCAGACGGTCGATAAAACCGATGGCGTACAGATCCTTCAGGCCCTTCCACAGACCGGCGATGGTGCAGCCATCGCCCACGGAAATGGCAATAAAGTCCGGAACCTGCCAGTTCAGCTGCTCCATGATCTCCAGACCGACGGTCTTTTTTCCCTCGGAGAGATAGGGATTGATGGCAGCGTTGCGGTTGTACCAGCCCCATTTGTCGATTGCCTGCTTGGACAGCTCAAAAGTCTCCTCGTAGCTTCCCTGCACGGAAACGACCGTCGCGCCGAAGGTCATCAGCTGTGCGACCTTGCCCTTGGGGGCACGGGAAGGCACAAAAATGTAGGTTTTCAGGCCCGCGGCGGCAGCATTGCCCGCCAGCGAGGATGCGGCGTTGCCGGTGGAGGAGCAGGCAATGACCTTCGCGCCCGCTTCCTGCGCCTTGGCAACGGCCATGGCGGAAGCACGATCCTTCAGGGACGCGGTCGGGTTCTGGCCGTCGTCCTTGACCCAGAGCTTTGCAATGCCCAGCTCCTTCGCCAGACGGTCGGCCTTGTACAGGGGCGACCAGCCCACGCGCAGCGGAGTATTGGGCGTGGTTTCCTCCACGGGAAGCAGCTCGCGGTAGCGCCACATGGAGCGGTCGTCGCGCGCGGCCAGCTTTTCCTTCGTCAGGTTCTGCTTGATATAGTCGTAATCGTAGATGATGTCGAGGATTCCGCCGCACTCGCAGTTGGTGAGGTTCGGAACCGCCTTGTATTCTCTGCCGCATTTGACGCAGCGGCCGCAGATCACGTTTTTCATCGTATTCCCCTTCAAGATGATTTCTTCCGGCGCGCTTCCCTTCTCCGGGTGCGCGCCTGTCTTCTTTGTTCGCGTTTTGCCTCCCGCGGATAGAGGCGGAAGAAGTCCTCGTCGCCCACCATCGCGCGGAAGTCACGCAGCTCTCTGCGCCAGTGAATGACCGCTACCGCCGCGGCAAGCAGGCCGAGGTAGCCAAGCAGCACAGGCCAGAACGCAAGTCCCAGCTTATCCGCGCTGCCGATGATCAGCAGCGCGCCGCACATCAGCGCAATGGACAGAAAGGACAGCAAAAATGCAGAGAGAACGGGAAGAAAGCCAATGGCAAACTGTCCGGTTTTTCGCTTTTTCTTCATATGGCCTTTCCCCTTAAAAAACGGGGGCAGGGAAAACTCCCTCCCCCCGTGCAATGACATTACAGGTTCTTCAACAGGCCGGTAGCCTCGTTGAATTCATTGATGAGTTCGTCCAGATCCTTCGCCTGTGCATGGACGGCGTCCCAAGTGTTCTTGGTGTCGTACCACTGTGCGTTCAGGTCCTCGACGGACATGCCCTGCTGCTCAACCCAAGTGTAATACTTCAGGTTGTGGACACGCTTGCGCTCGGTGTAGGTCAGCTCCAGCATGCTGTCGGTCTTGAGGTCCAGCATATGGCGGGCGTGATCCATTGCAGCCTCCTGATCGGAGTATGCACCATGCTGCTGGTTCAGCTCTTCGATACGGCTGCCGTACATCACGGCGGAGTCGGTCAGGACGGTCGCGACGACGTCGTTCTCGGTCAGCTCATAGTACTTGGCCATCTTGATGCAACACAGAACGTTTGCGATGCCGGAGATGCCCAGCCACTCCATCTTTGCGATCTGCTCGTCGGACATATGGAGCTGCTCCTTCATGTACTTCTTGCCTTCCGGCGTGTTGAACAGGCGCAGCAGGCGCTGGCTGTCTTCGTCGTCAATGGCAATGGCCATGTCGGTGTTCTTGACGTTGTGGATCCAAGGAATGTGCTTGTCGCCGATGCCTTCGATGCGGTGACCGCCGAAGCCGTTTTCCAGAATGGTCGGGCACTGCAGCGCTTCGCCGACGGCCAGCTTCAGGTGCGGATAACGCTCCTTGAGCAGATCGCCCGCGCTCATGGTGCCGGCGGAACCGGAGGTGAAGCAGGCGCCCGCGAAGTTCTGGCCGGGCTTCTTGACCGCCTCGAACAGTTCAGCCAGCGCGTAGCCGGTGACATTGTAGTGCCACAGCGGGTTGCCCATCTCGGCGAACTGGTTGAAGATCATCATGGTGGGATCCTTCTTCAGTTCCCAGGTCTTGTCGAAGATCTCCTTGACGTTGGACTCGCAGCCGGGGGTCGCGATGATCTGGCCGGCGATGGACTTCAGCCAGTCGAAGCGTTCCTTGGACATATCCTGCGGGAGGATCGCGACGGACTCACAGGCCAGCAGCTTGGAGTTGAACGCGCCGCCGCGGCAGTAGTTGCCGGTGGAGGGCCATACGGCATGATGATAAGTAGCGTCGAACTGACCGGTCACAAGGCGGGGAGCCAAGCAGCCGAAAGAAGCGCCGACCTTATGGCAGCCGGTCGGGAACCACTTGCCGGACATGGCGATGATGCGGCAGGGAACGCCGGACAGCTCGCTGGGGATCTCAACATAGTTGGGGACCTTCTGGAACAGGCCGCCCTTTTCCTTTGCTTCGTTATGCCAGGAAATACGGAACAGATTGACGGGATCGACATCCCACAGGCCGGTGTGCGAGAGCTTTTCCTTGATCTTTTCAGGGATCAGGTCGGGGTTCTGCATCTGCGCGATGGTCGGGATAATGATGTTGTTTTCCTTTGCCTTCTGGATGTTGTGCGCAAGGCCTTCCTTGTTGATGCGAAGATCAATCATTGCTTTTTCCTCCTGTTTTTACATCTAAATATGAATATAGCGTGTACTTGGAAATGCCAAAATGGGATGCAATTTTGTCGCCGGATTTGGTAATCAGCAGTGCGCCATGCTCATTGAGGAAGCGGATCGCGCGGACCTTATCCTCCTTGGTCATCATGGACACGGGCTTGCCGACCAGACGATCGGACTGGTCGATCAGATCGTCCAGAAGATCGTTGACATTGTGCGTAATGCGTGCGGGGGGCTCCTTATCGGTGACCGCGGAGGTCAGCAGATGGAGTGACTGCTCTGCCATCACCAAAGTGGAGATGTCGAAGTTGATGCAGAAGATCGCCGCGACCTTTCCTTCGTCGTCATGGATATAGACGGAAGAGGACTTCAGCAGCTTGCCGTCCGGCGTGCGGGTCAGGTAGCACAGATGATCCTCCGGATTCCCGTCGGCTTTACTGAGCTGCTCCAGGACCACCTGCGAAGGGCCGTCGCCCAGCTTGCGTCCGGAAATATGGCCGTTTTCGATCGCACAGATCGAACGCTGCGTGCTGTGTTCGGAAATCTCATGAACGACAACTTCACAATTGCTGCCGAACTGTGCCGCGACCCCCTTGGCGATATGCCGCAGGGCATCAAGTTCGCTTTTTTTGAGCATATATCCGCTCCTCTCCGTCGCCGGAAAGCCACGCTTTCCGCACCTCATTTTACATTTCTATCATATCACATTTTTTATAGAAATCAATTCTTTTTCAAAAATTTTTTTGGTTTTATAAAAATTTGTTTGACATCTGGAATAGATATGCTAATATAGAGGTGTAACCGCGATACGCGGGCAGGAACGAATATAAATATGGAGGGTACATCATGGATTTTGAAGCAATCAAGAAAGCCGCGGAAGGCTATCGCGCAGACATGAGCCGCTTCCTTCGCGACATGATTGCCATCCCCAGCGAGAGCTGCGAGGAAAAGGGCGTCGTCATGTGCATCAAGGCAGAGATGGAAAAGCTTGGCTACGACAAGGTCGAGATCGACAAGCTGGGCAATGTCATCGGTTGGATGGGCCACGGCAAGAAGATCATCGCCATTGACTCCCACATTGATACCGTCGGCATCGGCAACATTGAAAACTGGACTGCCGACCCCTACAAGGGCTACGAAACCGACACGATCATTTACGGCCGCGGCGGCTCTGATCAGGAAGGCGGCATGGCCTCCGCCGCTTACGGCGTCAAGATCATGAAGGACCTTGGGCTCATTCCTGACGACTACAAGATCATGGTCGTCGGCTCCGTGCAGGAAGAGGACTGCGACGGTATGTGCTGGCAGTCCATCGTCAACGAATACTTCAACGGTCCGGAAGACGCCCGCAGCCAGATCGAGTTCGTCATCTCCACCGAGCCGACCGACGGCGGCATCTACCGCGGTCATCGCGGCCGTATGGAGATCCGCGTCGATATGCACGGCGTTTCCTGCCATGGTTCCGCTCCCGAGCGCGGCGACAACGCCATCCACAAGATGGCTGAGGTTCTGCTGAACGTCCGCGACCTGAACGAGAATCCCGCAGACGGCTCCACCGAGATCAACGGTCTTGTGAAGATGCTCGATCCGAAGTTCAACCCCGAGCATTACGAGGACGCACGCTTCCTCGGCCGCGGCACCTGCACCACCTCTCAGATCTTCTACACCTCCCCCAGCCGCTGCGCCGTTGCTGACTCCTGCTCCATCTCCATCGACCGCCGCATGACGGCCGGCGAGACCTACAAGTCCTGCCTGAAGGAGATCGAGGATCTGCCCGCCTGCAAGAAGTACGCCAAGGACGTCAAGGTTTCCATGTATATGTATGACCGTCCCGCATGGACCGGCCATGTCTATGAAACCGAGTGCTTCTTCCCCACTTGGATCAATAAGGAATCCGCCGCGCATGTGCAGGCTCTGGTCGATGCGCACCACGCACTGTGGGGCGACAAGCGCCTGTATGCCGACGACACCGCGAAGGAAAAGCGCGAGGGCCGTCCGCTGACCGACAAGTGGACCTTCTCCACCAACGGCGTTTCCATTCAGGGCCGCTATGGAATCCCCTGCGTTGGCTTTGGCCCCGGCGCCGAATCTCAGGCACACGCTCCCAACGAGATCACTTGGAAGCAGGATCTGGTCGTCTGCGCCGCGCTGTATGCCGCCGTTCCCGGCCTGTACAAGCCCGAGAATAAGATCACTGAGGCTGAGTTCCGTCAGGAGCTGACCGGCAACGACATCAAGTAATTTTGTTCTGAAAACCGGGCCGGTGCCCGCACCGGCCCCCCCATGAATAAAAATAAGGAGAGAAATCAAATGAGCAAAACCGTAGAGCTTGCACGTCATCTTGAAACACTGCATATCAACAATATGTACAAGACCGACTTCTACTGGACCTGGGACAAGACCGACGACGAAATCGAAGCAATCTTCACCGTCGCCGACGCCCTGCGCGATCTGCGCGAGCGCAACAAGTCCACGAAGGTCTTCAACTCCGGCCTTGGCATTTCCCTGTTCCGCGACAATTCCACCCGTACCCGTTTCTCCTTCGCTTCCGCCTGCAACCTGCTGGGTCTGGAAGAGCAGGTGCTCGACGAGAAGAAATCCCAGATCGCCCATGGCGAGACCGTCCGCGAGACCGCGAACATGGTTTCCTTCATGGCTGACGTCATCGGCATCCGCGACGATATGTACATCCATCAGGGCCACGAGTACCAGAAGACCTTCATGGACGCTCTGGAAGAAGGCTACCGTGACGGCATCCTCGAGCAGCGCCCGACGCTCGTAAACCTGCAGTGCGACGTCGACCATCCGACGCAGTGCATGGCCGATATGCTGCACGTCATCCACTACTTCGGCGGCGTGGAGAATCTGAAGGGTAAGAAGGTCGCCATGACCTGGGCTTACTCCCCCAGCTACGGCAAGCCGCTGTCCGTCCCGCAGGGCGTGATCGGTCTGTTCACCCGCTTCGGCATGGACGTCACGCTGGCACATCCGGAAGGCTACGACGTATTCCCCGAGGTCGAGGAGATCGCCCGCAAGAACTGCGAGAAGTACGGCTCCAAGTTCCACAAGACCAACGACATGAAGGAAGCCTTCAAGGATGCCGACATCGTTTATCCGAAGTCCTGGGCTCCGTTCAAGGCCATGGAAGAGCGCTCCGCGCTGTATGTCAAGGGTGACCAGAAGGGCATCGACGAACTGGAAAAGAAGCTGCTGGCGCAGAACGCCGAGCACAAGGACTGGACCTGCTCCGAAGAGATGATGAAGCTGACCAAGGACGGCAAGGCGCTGTATCTGCACTGCCTGCCCGCCGACATCAGCGGCCTGAGCTGCCCCGAGGGCGAAGTGGACAACTCCGTGTTCGACCGTTACCTCGTGCCTCTGTACAAGCAGGCATCCTTCAAGCCCTACATCATCGCGGCCATGATCTTCATGTCCCAGGTGAAGGATCCCGTCGGCACCCTGATGGCGCTCGACGCTTCCGACAACAAGCGCAAAATGTTCTGATTTCGATCCGACGGGGTGGGGCCTGCCCCACCCCGTAATTTTTGGAACTCCCTACCGGGACTCCGCAATAAAGAGGTAGAATAAAATGGGTAAAAGAATCGTCATTGCTCTGGGCGGCAACGCACTGGGCAACACTCCTTACGAGCAGCTTGCGCTCGTCACCGAAACCGCCAAGCCCATCGTTGACCTGATCGAGCAGGGCAACGAGGTCATCATCGCTCACGGCAACGGCCCGCAGGTCGGCATGATCAATCTTGGCATGGCCACCGCCGCCGAGGCAAAGGCCATCAAGTCCGATATGCCCTTCCCGGAATGCGGCGCAATGAGCCAGGGCTACATCGGCTATCATCTTCAGAACGCCATCGGCAACGAGCTGGCTGCCCGCGGCATGAAGAAGGATGTCGCTACGATCGTCACGCAGGTGCTCGTCGATGAAAACGACCCTGCATTCCAGAATCCGACCAAGCCCGTCGGCGCATTCTACGACAAGGAGACCGCCGAGCGCATTGCGAAGGAAAAGGGCTACACCATGGTCGAGGACGCCGGCCGCGGCTACCGTCAGGTCGTCCCCTCCCCGAAGCCCATCGATGTCATTGAGAAGAACACCGTCAACGCGCTGATCAAGGACGGCTGCGTCGTCATCACCGTCGGCGGCGGCGGCATCCCCGTCGTGCGCAAGGATGGCAAGCTCTACGGCACCCCCGCCGTCATCGACAAGGACTTTGCCTCTGCCAAGCTGGCAGAGCTGGTTCATGCGGACGCATTGGTCATCCTGACTGCGGTCGACCGCGTCTGCATCAACTGGGGCAAGCCGAATCAGCAGAGTCTCGACGAAATGAGCGTCGCCGATGCGGAGAAGTATTGCGAAGAGGGCCACTTCGCCCCCGGCTCCATGCTTCCGAAGGTCAAAGCGGCCATCTCCTTCGCCAAAACCGGCGGCACCGCCATCATTGCCTCGCTGGAAAATGCGGGCAAGGCTGTCAAGGGCGAGTCCGGCACCGTCGTGCATCAGTAACGCGTCTACGAAAACCTCGCAGAGGGGGCTCCCTCTGCGAGGTTTCTTGTATTCCGGCAAAAAATATGGTATCATAGCCAAAAAGGAGGCGAAGGCATGCTCTTCCAATGCATCTATACGCTTTTCTATGCTATGCTTTCCAACGCGTATTTCCTTCTGGATCGCCTACTGTGGTGGGCATGGCTCTGCTGGACGGCGCTTCTGATCGCGGCAAACGTTCTGCCGCTGGCCGCAGCGCGGAAGCTCAGCGCACGCCATCTGCGCGTCTGCCGGCACGGCGTGATCTGCCTGCGTACATTTTTCTGGTCGCTTCCGGCGGACATTGCCGTTCATATTTTTTTGCTTTGCCGCTTCGGTTGGAAAACCATGGGACTCAGCCTGCTGGTCTGCTCCATCGCGGAAGCGATTCTTTTCTGGAACGGAATGCTGTGCGTCTACTGTGCCTCCGTTCAACTCGGAATTTGGCACCGCATGGTTGGTCTGCTTTGCGGCATTGTGCCCATTCTGAACCTGATTCAGCTCGTTAAAATTACGCGGATCGTCAGCGATGAGGTAGAATTTGAAGATGCTAAAAACCGGCTGGACGCACAGCGTCACGAAGAGCGCATCTGCGCCACGCGCTATCCCCTGCTGTTGGTGCACGGCGTGTTCTTCCGCGATTTCAAGTTTCCGCCCTATTGGGGACGGATTCCGGCCGAACTGGAGAAAAACGGCGCGCAGGTTTTCTACGGTGAGCATCAGTCTGCCGCCGCCGTGCAGGACAGCGCTGCGGAGCTTCTGAAACGGATCGAGGAAGTCTGCGCCAAAACCGGCTGCGAAAAGGTCAATGTGATCGCACATTCCAAGGGAGGGCTGGACATCCGCGCGGCCGCCGCCCTGCATCCGGAGCACATTGCGTCCATCACGACGATCAACACGCCGCACCGCGGCTGCGGGTTTGCCGACTATCTGCTTGAAAAAGTCCCCGAACGAACACAGGCTGGCATTGCCAGAGCCTATAACGCCGCCGCCCACTGCCTTGGCGACCAGAAGCCTGATTTTCTGGCCGCCGTCCGCGATCTCACCGCCGCCCGCTGTCAGGCGTTTGACCGTGCACATCCCGCGCCCGACGGAATTCTCTGCTGGAGCGTAGGTTCCGTGCTTCGCCGCCCCTCCGGCGGCAAATTTCCGCTGAATTTCACTTACCGTCTGGCAAAGTACTTTGACGGCCCGAATGACGGTCTGGTGGCGGAGTCCTCCTTTGCCTGGGGCGAAGACTGCACCTATCTGACCCCATCCGGAAAGCGCGGCATCTCCCACGGCGACGTGATCGACCTGAACCGGGAAAACATCCCCGGCTTCGACGTCCGGGAGTTCTACGTGCAGCTTGTCGCAGATTTGAAGCAACGCGGACTATAAAGCGCAAGTGGGAAGCCAAAGGCTTCCCACTTCAGCTTGTCAAAAAAGTCCTTTTGGACTTTTTTGACAAGCTGCCTACAAAAT
>UQWH01000036.1 GCA_900544705.1 uncultured Eubacteriales bacterium
GGCTCAACCCGTTTTTCTCCGTATATTCAGGTGACAAGAGGAAATTGTCAAAAAATTACGGAGGTATTTGTATGAATCTTTTTGAAAACGTCAAGGCGGTGGTCACAGTGAGACAAGCTGCCGAACACTACGGTTTGAAGGTCGGGCGCGGCAATATGGCCTGCTGCCCCTTCCACAATGACCACACGCCCAGCATGAAGCTGAATGAGGATTACTTCTACTGCTTCGGTTGCGGAGCAACTGGTGACGTGATCGGCCTTACGGCAAGGCTGTTCAATCTGAGCAACTATGAGGCGGCGCAGAAGCTGGCGTATGACTTTGGGATTGACCCGGACAAGCCCCCTGCTGCGGCAGCACTGCGGAAACCGAAATACCCGCTGGCAAAGGCGTTCCAGAGAGAGGAACTGCACTGTCGGCGGGTGTTATGCGATTATCTGCATCTTTTGGAGCATTGGAAGGTGCAGTACGCACCCGAAACACCGGAGGATACTCTTGATGACCGTTTCGTGGAAGCCTGCCAGATGCTCGATTATATCGAGGATTTGACAGATATTTTAACCTTTGCAGCGTTGGAGGCTCGTGTGAAAACTGTGGATATGCTTCAAAAAGATGGCATGATCGACCGGCTGGAAGAACGTCTGAAACGGACGGCAAAGGAGGTGGATGCCCGTGACGAAACGGAAATCGGCTAATTTAGACGCGCCCATCTGGTTTGATGGCACAAATATCAATGAGGCGCTGTTCTGTGATGAATTTCTGAGCAGCCGGAAAATCATCTTTGCCAACGGTGCTTTCTTTACGCCGGACGGCAGAGTGACCGATGATCTGCCGCTTCGTGGCGAGATCTACGAAGAACTGAAATGCTGCGCCGTGAACAACATCCCCCGCAAAATCACAAACATTCTGGAAGTGATGAAGCTGGCGGCTCATGTAGAGGATTTCGTGCCGGAGACAGACAAAATCCATCTGGCAAACGGCACGTTGGCGCTGGACGGCAGTATTGGCAAAATTTCCGAAAACCGTTTTGCCCGCGCCGACATGGAACACATTCTGCTGTGTGTGGATGACGATATGCGGATGGAAGCGCTGCGGCAGACCAACTACGTCAAGTCCATCGTGACCGCTCAAGGCAAAATGGATTTGGAGCGCAAGGGCAAGCAGAGCTATCAGGGCTGGATGTTTGCCCGTTTGTTGGCATTCTCCAATGGCGATCTGCAAGCGCTTTACGACCGGAGTGACGGATTTTACCGCAGACAGCTTGTGCTGACCACCAAGGAAAAGTCTGCCGGACGGGTGGATGACCCAGACCTTGCCGAAAAGATGAAAGCAGAGACCGATGGTATTTTCCTTTGGGCATTTGAGGGCTTGCAGAGGCTTGTAGCCAACAACTTCAAGTTCACGGAAAGCCAGCGCACGCGGGATAACCGTGAGGCGGTCAAGCGGGATAACAACAATGTCTTTGATTTTCTAGAATCTGAGGGCTATATCCGGCTGAAAGCAGACTGTACCATCAGCTCTAAAGATTTGTACGAGATTTACCGGATGTGGTGTGAGGAAAACAACCTAACGCCGCTGAAACGCCGCAGCTTCAGCGACAGTGTGATTGCGAACCAAAGCAAGTACAATCTGGAATATTGCAACAAGATCACCAACGCCGCCGGTCGGCGGGTATGGGGCTTCTTCGGAATAGAAGCGGTTGCCAGACCCAATATAAACGGGTTTTCCGATGTTTCAGAGCGTACGTACGTACCGGAAGGATGGCGGGATTGATTTTGCCCGCCGCGCCGTGTACGTATGTACGCAGCGTTTTGCCCCAAATACCGCTATATAGGAAGAATGCTGACCGGCAGAGCCTATATTTGGGAGCGTGAATCAAGACAAGTGAAATCCGCAAAGAATTTGACCGTTGACAGAAATGGCTTCACGAAACCGCGCTTCTCGGAACAGGAAAGCAGATGCACGGAAGCATTTGAAAACACACGGTTTGAAACTAAATCATGCGGAATAGGAAAAACGGTAGCTGCCACCTGTGGACAGGACATCACACCAGCAATTCTGAACGGATTTGATGACAACAGAAATTTTTACGATACAGCGAAGCGGATACGTCGGAAGGCGTACCTGCTTCGCTGTTTCATGATCTGAATTTTGGAGGGAATTTGAATATGAATGTACGCAACGAAATCAAGGCGCAGATCGTCCGCACCGGATTTACCATGCAAGAGGTTGTTGACCTGCTGCATGACGAATATGGCTGGTCAGACAGTGTTTCCAACCTGTCTGCCAAACTGCAAAGGGAGAGCATCCGCTACAAGGAGGTCGTGGAACTGGCTGATGCGCTGGGGTATGACCTCATATGGCAGAAACGGAGGGAGAGATAAATGAGCAAGCCGCAGTTTGCCATTCTTCGCTTTGCTAAATACAAAGGACCGGAGATTTCCAATATTGAGTCGCACAATGAGCGCACAAAAGAGAATTACGTCAGCAACCCTGACATTGACAAGAGCCGCAGCCACTTGAATTTTCACCTGATTACGCCGGAACAAAAATACCGGGCAGAGGCAGAGCGACAGATCAAGGAGGTCGGTTGCCGCACCCGCTCGGACAGCGTGCGTGTGGTGGAAGCACTTGTAACCGCAACGCCAGAGTTCTTCAAAGGAAAGAAGAAAGACGAGATCAAAGCCTATTTTCAGGTGGCGCTGAACTTTATCAGGGAACACCAAGACCCGAAAACCATTATATCTGCTGTGGTGCATATGGACGAGAAAACGCCTCATATGCACCTTTCTTTTGTCCCTTTGACGGCGGATGGGAGGCTCAGTGCCAAGGAAATCGTCGGCAACAAGAAGAAGCTGACACAGTGGCAGGACAGGTTTTGGGAGCATATGGTCAAGAAATATCCTGATTTGGAACGCGGTGAGAGTGCCAGCAAGACCGGACGCAGCCATATTCCACCGAGAGTATTCAAGGAAGTGGTTCATCTGAGCAGAATGAAGGAACAGATTATGACGCTCATGGCAGACACCAATCTTCTTAACAAGAAATCGAAGATGGAAGAATTGGGAGCATTGCTGGATAAATATGTTCCAGCGTCGGAAGCCATGCGCACAAAGCTGAAAAAGTACGATAAAGCTTACAGGGAGCTTTCCGATGAAAACACTGCGTTGGAAGCAGAACTGAAAACAACTCAAAACGCTGGCAGAGAGAAAATCGCCAACAAGCTGAAATACGGCAAAATGGAGCAGGAACTCTCTGAACTTCATGCACTAATGGACGATATTCCGCCGGAAATCATAGCTGCTTATAGGAGGCACACGGTAGGATTGCAGAATGAACGTTGAGGGATGCCTATGAATAATGAACTGATGAGGGATGAAAACTTCATTCGTTGTTCTACGATGGTTGCTGAACTACTGATGAAGTACAAAAGTAAGGAAATGGAACTGGGCGGGGAGTCAAAAGAGGACTCCCCGCCCTCTTTTTTTGCTTTTCTGGACTTGAAAATCATCTTGTCATCTTATATAATAGAGAAAAAGAAGATGATTACTACTGACAAAAACGCAGAAGATGATTTTAGCATATTGTCGGCAGTCATGGAAGGAGATGCCATATGGAAAACGGCTACATATATACTCGTGTTTCAACGCTTATTCAGGTCGATGGTTTTTCTCTGGATGCTCAGGAAGAAGAAATAAGGGCGTTTGCCAAAATGCACGGAATCAATATCATCGGCAAGTATTCAGACGAAGGTAAATCGGGGAAAAACGCCGAACACCGCCCTGCCTTCAATCAGATGATGGAGGATATCCGAAGCAAGAAGGACAGTATTAAGTACATTCTTGTGTTCAAATTGTCAAGATTTGCAAGAAACACAAGCGATACGGCAAAATACCTTCAGGAATTGGCAAGCTACGGCATTGGACTGTTGGGTGTGAAAGATGGCATTGATACGTCAACGGCAACAGGCAAAATGATTGCCAACATCATGGGTGCAGTCGCAGAAGTGGAGTTGGAGAATATTCACGAGCAAACACTTGCCGGGAGGCAGCAAAAGGCAAGAAGCGGGCTATGGAATGGTGCACAGGCTCCCTTTGGATACGCTCTTGAGAATAAATTCTTAGTGGTATGTCCGGAAGAAGCGGAAATTGTGAAGGAGATATTCCACCTCTATGTCGAGGAAGGACAGACAATCCGGTATATCACGAAAAAGCTGAATGACGAGGGTGTGAAACGGGAACAACGCGGAAATACCCGGTTTTCCGTTTTTACCGAAAGAACGGTGCGGTCAATCTTGAAAAATCCTGTTTATGCCGGTAAAATAGCCTATGGTCGCCGCCACACAGTCAAGGTTGAGGGTACAAATAATGAAACAAAAGTGGTAAAGCAGGATGATGAGAGCAAAATCATTCTTGTTGAGGGCGTCCATGAGGCGATTGTTACACCGGAAATGTTTGCCAAAGCCGAAATAAGGTTGGGTGAGAATGTCCGTCACCGGAAAACGAGGAGTGACAGCACTACGGTTTATCCATTGACGGGTCTGATTCGGTGTCCGGACTGCGGTAAGAATATATTCGGATATACAGCACCTCCAAGACCAAGGAAGAATGGGAAGGAAAGATTCTATCCCCGGTATATCTCCTATCGCTGTATATCAGGGCGAGATCGGAATGGAATTTCCTGTTCCCTTGCGAACAAGTATTACAGCGGCACAAAGTTGGAAAAGGAAGTCCGTGATGTTGTTGCATCCATGGTTTCAATCCCTGAGTTTATTGAACTGGTGTCCAAGAAGGTTGACTGTGCAACAGACCTGAGTATTTTGAAAAAGAAACGAGAATCCATCAAAGCGGAATACACAAAATACTATAATAACCTTATGGTGAACGAAAAGAGACTTGCGGAGCTGGACACGAGTGACAGGCATTATGACAGACGGGTGGATAGCCTGAATCGTGTTATGGATGATCTGTATGAGAAGATCGATGATTCCCAAAGCAGGCTGGATGAACTTGATAATGAGATTGCCATGGCAGAGAAATCCACATTGACAAAGCAATCTATTTTTGAAATGTTGGAAGGATTCAGCAAGTATTACGACGTCATGACTCCGGAAGATAGGAAAGCTCTTTTACAGGCTATGATATCCTACATTGAGCTTTACGGAGAAAAGCGTGCGGATGGTCATTTTGTGAAAGCAATTCACTTTACGTTCCCTGTGACTTACGATGGAGAAAGTGGTGCATTGTTTGTCAGAACTAATGAACAGCAAGTTGAGACGGTAGTTCGGCTGACCCGCAAGGAGGAAGCATAAAGACCATGTTTACGACAGAACATTTTATCTGGATCGGGCTGTGCGCCGCGTTTATCGTTGGAATGTGCATTTTCAGCCGAAAATGGAGCCTCAAGCGGGCGGGTCTTGTGATGAGCGCAATCTGTCTTGTCAGCGAGATCAGCAAGATGATGAGCGATATGCTGGAGAGTCCCGGCGGCGGGAGGCATCTGGACCCGCGGAGCCTGCCGTTTCACCTGTGCAGCCTGATGATCTTCATCGTGCTGTACCTGACCTTCGGAAAAGAGGGGAAAGCGCGGCGGACGCTGGCGAATTTCCTTGCGGTGGTGGGAACACTGGGGAGCTTCTGCGCCATCCTGATCCCCACAAACGGTACGGATTTTACCAGGATCCCCGCCTATCAGTGCTTCGTGTACCATGCGGGGCTGATGTGGTTTTCCATCTACCTGATCCTGTCCGGGCAGGCAGAGCTGGGACGCGTCAAAACGCTGGCGATCAATCTGGGCGTGCTGCTGGCGCTGGCCTTTGTCATGCTGTATATCAACGGCGCACTGGCGGCCTATGACACGAACTTTTTCTACCTGACGCGGCCGCCGATGGAGCATCTGCCCTATCTGAACCTTGACCGGGGCTGGTATGTCTATTTTCTGCGCCTTCTGCTGTTGGGGACGGTGCTGATCACGCTGTTTCATCTGCCGTTCCTGCTGTACGAACGCAGAAAGAGAGAAGAAAAAAACTGATGGCGGGCCTTTTATTGGCGCTGATCTACCTTTCGTTCATCAGCCTCGGACTGCCGGATGCGCTGCTCGGCGCGGCGTGGCCGGAAATTTACCCAGAATTTCAGGTGCCGGTGTCCTACGCCGGCATCATTTCCATGATCATTGCGCTGGGGACGATCGTCTCCAGCCTGCAAAGCGACCGCCTGACCCGAAAATTCGGCACCGGCGTGGTCACGGCGGTCAGCGTGGGTATCACGGCGGCGGCGCTGTTCGGCTTCTCCGTCAGCCACAGCTTCTGGGCGCTGTGCCTGTGGGCGATCCCCTACGGGCTGGGCGCGGGCAGTGTGGACGCATCGCTCAATAACTATGTCGCCCTGCATTACGCAAGCAAGCACATGAGCTGGCTGCACTGTATGTGGGGCGTCGGCGCGACGCTCGGCCCGTATATCATGGGGCTGGCGCTCACGCATGGCGCAGCGTGGAACAGCGGCTACCGCATCATCTTCGGTATTCAGGTCGTCCTGACGGCGATTTTGGTGTTCAGCCTGCCGAAATGGAAGAAATCTCCGGCCGCAGCGCAGACGGGCGGCCGGGCGCTTTCCCTGCGGGAGATCGTCAGAATTCCCGGTGCGAAGGCGGTCATGCTCTGCTTTCTCTGCTACTGCGCGATCGAGCAGACGGCCATGCTCTGGGCGAGCAGCTATCTGACGCTGGCCAAGGGCGTCCCGGCGCAGACGGCGGCGCAGTTTGCCAGCCTGTTCTGCATCGGCATCACCGTCGGGCGCGGGCTGAACGGCTTTGCAGCGATGAAGCTCAAGGACCGGCAGATGGTGCGCATGGGCGAGGGGATCGTTCTTCTGGGCGTGGCCGTGATGCTCCTGCCCTTCGGGAAAGCGCTGTCGCTGGCGGGCTTTCTGCTCATCGGCTTCGGCTGCGCGCCGGTCTATCCCTGCCTCATCCACGGCACGCCGGAGCACTTCGGCGCGGAGCGCTCGCAGGCGGTCATCGGCGTGCAGATGGCCAGCGCATATGTCGGCACCTGCCTGATGCCGCCGCTGTTCGGCTGGCTTGCGAACCATGTTTCCATCCGCCTGCTGCCGTGGTATCTGCTGGCGCTTCTGGCGCTGATGACGCTCATGCACGAAGTTCTGAACCGAAAGACAGAAAAACCCAGCCGGGCTGCATAAGCAGCCCGGCAGTTTCGTTATGTAAATGCCTGCACGCGGAACGCTCAAGAGCGTTCCCTACAGGTGCGGGCGAAATTTAGAACCGGTGCGTAAAACGCGGGCGGATGATCAGACTGGCGGGAGCTTTTTTGTTAGAATCACCAAAAGCGGCGGGTGAAGTTTGTCTATAATTCCGAATTGCGGGCGCGGGCGTGGAAATGGTATGATATAGTGTACCAAGGCAGGCGCGTCTACTCCACAAAATAGACGATGACCGGCCAGAAAAGGAGGATAAACACATCCGCAGGGCTTGCGGTGCGGCAGTGTGGAGACCTGTCGTAATGCGTCGCGCGTCAGCGGACGCGAGGTACGGGCAAGCGGAGGCTTCCGTGCCAGAGCCGGTTGCATGGCAAGTGTAACACTGAAAGACATCAAAAAGATCTACCCCAACACCGAAACGAAGAAGAAAAAGCACAAGAAGGGCGAACCGGAAGAGAAGAAGCACAATCTTCAGATCACCGACGAAGGCGTCGTTGCCGTCCAGAAGTTCTCTCTGGACATCAAGGACCGCGAATTCATCGTTCTGGTCGGCCCCTCCGGCTGCGGCAAGTCCACGACGCTGCGCATGATCGCCGGTTTGGAGGAGATCACCGAGGGCGAACTGTACATCGGCGACCGTCTGGTCAATGACGTCGCCCCCAAGGATCGCGACATCGCGATGGTGTTCCAGAACTACGCGCTGTATCCCCATATGACCGTGTTTGAAAATATGGCCTTCTCCCTGAAGCTGAAGAAGGTTCCCAAGAAGGAGATCGAGCAGAAGGTTCGCGAGGCTGCGGAGATCCTCGGCATCACGGAATATCTCGACCGCAAGCCCAAGGCGCTGTCCGGCGGCCAGCGTCAGCGTGTCGCCATCGGACGCGCCATTGTGCGCAACCCGCAGGTTCTGCTGATGGATGAGCCGCTGTCCAACCTGGATGCAAAGCTGCGCAACCAGATGCGCGCGGAGATCATCAAGCTGCGCTCCCGCATCAACACCACCTTTATTTATGTTACTCACGACCAGACGGAGGCCATGACGCTGGGCGACCGCATCGTCATCATGCGCGACGGCTTTATCCAGCAGATCGGCACGCCGCAGGAGGTCTTCAACCATCCGACGAATTTGTTCGTTGCGGGCTTCATCGGCACGCCGCAGATGAACTTCTTCCACAACGCGAAGCTCGTCAAGAAGGACGGGGAGTACGCCGTCGATCTGCTCGGCCGCCACATCGTCCTCGACGCAGAGCGCCAGAAGGTGCTCAAGGGCCGCAATGAGCCGGAACATGAGCTTATCGTCGGCATCCGCCCGGTGCATCTGACCATCGCCGAGAAGGGCCTGCCCGCGACCATCGACGTTTCCGAGATGATGGGCAGCGAGATGCACCTGCACCTGAATGTTGAAGGACAGGATGTCATCGCGATCATCCCGACCGCGGGTCTGAGCCTGGACGCCGTCCGCAGCGGCAGCCAGACGCATTTCGATTTTGACCCCAGCCTCATGCACCTGTTCGATCCGGAAACGGAGAAGAACCTGTTCTGATAACAAAAGCGGCCGGTCTTCTGCTCCGCCCGTAAAAGAAGAGCATAGCCCCTTCACCGAGTCTTTTTCACCGGAACGGCGCCCTTTTCCCTTGCGCTGCACAAAGCGGCGCTGCGGGGAAACGCCTTGTTCCGAAAAAAAGCTCGAATAGCTGCATGCAGTGAAGCCCCGCAGACGTTGTCTGCGGGGCTTCATCTATGCTTTCTTATTTGAACTCCACTTTACCGGGCGCTTTTCAAATTCCGCAGGGATTTTGCATCACCCCGCAGGATGCGGCAGACCCCTTGCGGGCAAGGCCGGTCCCTACGGGTGCGAACGGGTTCCCGATCCGTTAATCGAAGCTCTGAAACCAATGCGCAGGATTTTCCTTACTTTCCCGTCAGCTCCGCGAGGAGTTTGCGCTCCTCGGTCAGACCCTTGGAGACGGGCTTGCCAAGATAGAACGCCACATACAGCCCCGGTCCGATGGAAGCGCCGCAGGCCTGACATACCGTCGTGACGATAACCTCACGCGGGTGGAACTCCTCCTCAATGCGGCGCTTGAGCTCCAGCGCCTGCTCCTCACGCACGGAATGGGTCACGAAAATGATCTGCTCCTCTGGGTTTTCGATCGTCCGGCGGATGTACTCAATAGAGGTATCAATCGCCGTTTTACGACCGCGTACCTTACCGATGGGCGTGCTCAGACCGGTTTCTCCCAGATCCGCCAGCGGACGGATGCCGACGAGCGTACCCATCACTGCGGCGGCGCCGGAAACGCGTCCCATGCGCTTGCAGAAGAACAAATCCTCCAGAACGCCCATCTGATGCACGCGCAGACGGTTGGCCTCCAGCCAGTCGGCGGTTTCGTCGAGGGTCTTTCCCGCAGCGCGCAGCTCACTGGCCTTCGTCAGAAGCAGCGCTTCGGCGCCGCAGTAGCGCAGAGAATCGACGCAGCGGATTTTCCGCTCAGGATACTTCTCGCGCAGCTCCCCGGCGACGGTGCAGGAGACGGAATAGGTTCCGCTCAGGCCGCTGGCGATGCTGACAAACAGCACGTCGCGCCCCTGCTTCAGATATTTTTCAAACAGCTCGCCAAATTCCTGCGGCGAGGGCAAAGACGTGGAATACAGCGCCTTCTTGTCCTTCATGCTGCCGTAGTACTCCTCAGGCGTCATATTGCCCCAGTCCAGATCGGATAATTCGGAGTGGCCGTCCGGAAAGACGAGCACGCCATGGACATAATCCTCCACGCCGAAGCGCTCGCGCAGATCCCTGGTCATGTCGCTGGCCGTATCGGTAATGATGACAAAATTGTGCATGGTTCTTCCTCCCTCTTTCTTATGAATTCATTATAGTATGATATTTTCTCTTTTGCAAGCCTAAAAAACCATATTTTTATGATTTCCGTTTTCGGCATTTACTTTTCACCGGACATCCGGTATAATGAACAGCAGAAATTGAGAGAGAGGTGTTTCCCATGCAGACTTGGGTATGGATTCTGATCGGCATCGCAGCGTTTTTGCTGCTGTCGTTTGGCGGTATGATCGCCGCTACCCTGCCGATCGCCAGGAAGGTCTACCATTCCATCCTTGTCCGCACGGACCAGGATAAGTGGAAGCGCGCCAACAGCTACCCCCCGAACAAGGAGCACACCCGTATGTTCGATCTCGGAATGCAGTGGGCTGCCGACCACATCGACCGGATGCATCCGGTGCAGATCGAGAACGACGGCTTGAAGCTTGCCGGCGAATACTTCGACTTCGGCGCTGACCGCTGCGCGATCATCTTCCCCGGCCGGACGGAATCGCTGTACTACAGCTACTATTTCGCCCCGCCCTATGTGCAGGCCGGCTGCAATGTGCTGGTCGTCGATTCCCGCGCGCACGGTCTGAGCGAGGGCAAGTACAACTACTGCGGCACGCGCGAATATTCCGATGTCATCGCGTGGACGCGCTTTGCAAACGAACAGCTGCACAACAGCGACGTTGTCCTGCATGGCATCTGCGTCGGCGGCGCGGCGGTGGTGCTGGCGGCGGCGCGGCCGGAATTCCCGGCCTGTGTGTCGCACATCGTGGTGGAGGGGCTGTTCGCCACCTTCCGCGAATCCTTCAAGCTGCACATGAAAGCGGAGAAGAAGCCCGTCTTCCCGGTTCTGAACGAGATCTTCTGGGTCGCGCGCAGGGAATCCGGCCTGAAGGTTCGCGAGAGTGCGCCCATCCGCTGCATCGATAAGGTGCGCGTCCCCATCCTGTTTCTGCACGGAACGAAGGACACCTTTTCCCTGCCGAAGCGCGCCCGGCAGCTCTATGCCAAATGCACCGCGCCAAAGCAGCTTGTCTGGATGGACAAGGGCTCCCATTCGCACCTGCGCATCAACAATACCGAGGTCTATGACGGCGCGATCCTGGCATTTCTGGAGCCGTCAGTGGTTGCATAACACGATTTTCCTGCAATCCGATTGACAGCCGCGCAAACTTTGTTTATAATGGAAGTAATCATCGGCGGTTCCCGCCGAATCAAGAGGGAGGAAACTCATATGGCAGGTTTCTGCACAAAATGCGGCCGCCCCTTGCCTGAAAACGGCATCTGCCCCTGCACGCAGCAGGCACAGGTCCCTCCTCAGGCGCAGCCGGCCCCGCAATATCAGCCTCAGCAGCAGCAGTATCAGCCCAAACAGCCGCAATATCAGCCTCAGCAGCCGCAATATCAGCCTCAGTACCAGCAGGCGCCTGTTCAGACGCCGCCCAAGGCCGAGCCCCAGCCGCCTAAGGAGCCCAGCGCCTTTGGTTTGGCGATTGCCGATCTGCCCAAAAAGTTTATCCGCTTCGTCAAGGATCCCGTTGCAGAGCTGAAAAGCTCCGTCGAGAAGAAGGATATGATGGGCGGCATCGTCGGCATGGCCGTCGCGGTCATCGCCTGCTTCATGACAATGCTGTTCTATGCGCTGCGCTGGGGCTACGGCTTCGCGGCGGTGGCATGGATCGTGGATGGTCTGTTTCTGCCGGTGGTGGCAGGTGGCTTCACGCTGCTCGGCTTTTTCGTCCTGAGCAAGCTCGGCAAGGTGCAGGCGGACTTCAAGGGAATGCTTGCCGCAGTCGGTACGGGCGCGCTCGTTCCCGCCGCGCTGACGCTGACCTCCGGTCTGTTCCAGTTCCTCGGCACATGGTTCTTCAGCCTGTTTGCCATTCTGATCGTCACAGTCTGGGTTATCACCGCCTTCCTGACGGTGTTCCATGTCTATGGTGTGCAGACCAAGGCGCTGAACCTGCTGGTATTCGTCGGCTTCTGCCTCGTTGCATATTACAACGTCGACTGGATGCGTGACTGGTTTGTCAGTTCCGTGTGGTCCTACTCCTCGCTGAGCGACGTTTTCTCCTATTTCAACTAAACGGTACATCAAAAGGACGCTGTCTTCTGACAGCGTCCTTTTTGTATTGCAGAATTTGTTCAGGCGTGTAAAAATGTTCGCACCCATGAACGGTTAGAAATTCGCCCGCACCCGTAGGGAACGGGCTTGCCCGTTCCGCTGTGCAGGCACCGGCATTATCCTTTCTCCGGCTTTTTCCACGTTTTGACCACGGGATTCTCCCGCAGATACCGGAAAAAATCCGTTAAAAGGCCGCGGCACTCCTCCTCCAGCACGCCCGGCTGCACCGTCGGACGGTGGTTGTAGGGCAGGGCAAACAGATCCGTCAGGCTGCCGCAGGAACCGGCCTTCGGGTCGGATGCGCCGAACACCACGCGCGGGATGCGCGCATTGATGATGGCCCCGGCGCACATCGGGCAGGGCTCCAGTGTGACATAGAGCGTGCAGCGCCACAGCCGCCAGCCGCCGAGCGTGCGGCAGGCTTCGTTGATCGCCTCCAGCTCCGCGTGGCTAAGGGCATTTTTTGCGCGCTCGCGGCGGTTCCGGCCGCGACCGACGATGGTTTCGCCGTCGACCACGACGCAGCCGACCGGCACCTCGCCCTCGGCAGCCGCCTCGCGGGCCAGCGCGATCGCTTCGCGCATGAATTCTTCGTCAGTCATGTTGATCACCATGGTTATCATATCCGAACTTCCGCGCCGCGTCAAGGGGGGGAGGGTTCAATGAGATGGTCGCAGATTTCAGCCGCACCCGTAGGGAACACTCTTGCGCGTTCCGCGGGCTGGCACCGGCGATAACGGAAATGCCAGCGGCAGTTCTCTTAAAGCGCGGTTTTTCGCTTCTCTTGTCGAACGGAAATGCTTGACTTTCCCACGCGGAGATAGTAGACTCGTGTTGTAAGGAACTGGAAATTACTGGAAAATAATCTTTTCTAATTTGTTTCCAATTTCATGTTATTCTCCTTCAAAACGGTTGTTTTGAACTGCCTCGCATGGATAAGCTGAATTCCAACGGGAGGTGATTCCAGATGACCGAACAGGTTTGCTGGTGCGACCGCTGCGGCACGGAGCTGCCGGTCGGCAGCTTCTGCTACCGCATTGATGGGCAGCGTATTTGCCCGGACTGTCTTGCGTCCTTTGCCGAATCGTATTTCCGGCTTGCATTGGAGCTGATCGTATGAGCCTGGCAGCGCTTTCCGAGGGCTACCTCCATTCCGCGCTGCTGCTGCGCGCACGGCTGTCGCAGCTTCGGCGGGAGGTGCAGAGCTGCCCGGACGCAGAGGGCCGTGCGGCGCTCCGCCACCGCATCGCGATCCTTGCGGCGATGCAGACGCAGTGCTACGAGCTGGCCGAGCTGACCGCGCACTATTACGAAAGGGGTTTTTACCGCAATGAAAGATATACTCTCTGAATACTCCGACCCCTATCTGCCGCGCAGCGTCCAGCTCCGGCGGATGAAAAGCGTGATTGAGCGCGAACTGACCAGAGTGCAGCGCGAGATCCTCTGCGCGGTATATTTTGAGGGGAAAACACAGAAACAGATCGCGCAGGAGCGCGGCGTGAGCTGCGCGACGGTCTGCCGTACGCTGCACCGGGCGGAAACACGCCTGCGGCGCTATCTGCGGTACTGAACCGGACGGAGGCAGCTTCTTCCGCTTTGCGGACAAAAATTGCCCGCAGGGAACGTCTTCCCTGCGGGTGCGTGTCGAAAGCCCCTTTTCGACACGCTGGCAGGCTGCAAAAAGGTTCGGAAGACAAGCAGCGCACGCCCGTCGGCGTACAGAGGTACGGCAGGGCGTGCGCTGCGCAGGAAGTCAAAATCATCGAAGATCGCTTGCTGTGCTATAAAGTACGGAATATCTTTCTTTTATAAATCAAAACACAGGAAAGTGAAAACCTATAAAAAGAAACCGATTTTGACGATTACGGACGTTTTTGACAGTCTGGCGCAGGGAACGTGTTCCCTGCGGGTGCTGCGTTATACCAACGCTGCGCCGAGCGCCTTGCAGGCTGCGGTGGCCTCCTCGTCGGGGGCTTCACAGCAGGTGACGCTGTCGCAGGCCAGAACGGCGCCGTCCGTTTTGCAGGTTTCCTCCCACGTACGCATCCATTCGCCGTCGCCCCAGCCGTAGGAGCCGAAGAGGGCGATCTTCTTTCCGGAGAGCTTGCCCTCGCAGGCCTCGAACATCGGCGCAAATTCGCTTTCCTCCAGTTCCTCCACGCCCATGGCCGGGCAGCCGAAGGCGATGGCGTCGAAAGCATCCACCTGCGCGGCATCAAACTCCGCCGACGTGCGCAGCTCGACCTCGCCGCCCTTTTCCTTTACGCCGTCCGCGACCGCCTGCGCCATTGCTTCGGTGTTGCCGGTGCCGCTCCAATATACTACCGCTACTTTACTCATTGTTTTCTCCAGCCTTTCGTTTGTTAATATATGCCATCAGTCCGCGACCGTAAGACGATCGATCGTTCTTCCTTTCGCAAACTGATCACAGTAGACGTTGGTACATTTTCTGTACTTTTCAAAGGTGCGCTGCGCCGCGTCTGCGTTGCCGTAGACCTTCCAGCAGCCGACGCACTTGAAGCCCCATGCGTGGTTTTCGATAAAACCGAGGACGTCCTCCGGGGGATAGCTCAGAAACAGTCCGACCTCATGGGGAAATTCGCCGGATTCGCACAGGCGGCGCATCAGGCGCGCCACGCAGCAGTCCGAATTTCCGGCGCAGTAACCGCGTTCCCGCAGGAGCCGCTGCGCCGTGTCATTTTGCAGGTCCTCCGACAGCCGGGCGGGACGGTACACATAGATCATCGCCTTGCCGTCGCGGTAGCGCGCGGGGATCGCGCGCAGGCCCTTGGGCGTCAGAAGGCGGTTCCACTGGCGCATACATTCCGTCAGCTCGCAGAAACTCGAGAAAGTACATCCGAACAGGCTGCCGGTTTTCATCCCTGCGAGCGTGGGGGCGCAGTGCTTCACCAAAAGCGATTCATACATGAGCATCCCTCCTTCTGGTTAGCATATGCTAACCTGCGAGCATCATACAAGGCATTTTCTTCCGCGTGGGCGGGGGAAATGTTGGCGGCGGCGGGCCGATGAGGGCATCGGCCCCTACGTTTTCCGGATATGGCGGGGAAAGTGCCGGGCAAAACGGGGACACATTTGGTTAGCGGCTGCTAACTGAAAGGAATTAAAAAATGACGTTCCGTCTGCACCCATCCTAGCAGAAATTTCTGCGTCTGTCAAGTGGGGAAGTGCGAAGATTCTGCGAGGGAAAAGCAGGCCGCTTTTCTGCATATTTCCACCCCGGCGCGGCATACTAGCGCCGGGGTGAGGAAATGTCCGACAAAAAGATCCGGCGGCCCGACGGCACCTATGCAGGCGCGGTCACGCACGAAAATATCATGGCGATCTTCGACGGCGCGGGCGACTTCAATCAGCGCGAGCTGCACATCGCCGGGCATACCATATACATTTACGCCATCGACGGTCTGACCTCCGGCGGCGACATCTCGGAATATGTCGTCAAGCCGCTGATGCAGGACAGCGCCGCCGGGACGATGCAGGAGCTTTACGACCGCGCGCTGCACGCGACGGTCTACAATTCCGTGGCCGAGGCCTGCCCCGACCTGAACGATGTGGCGAACAAGCTCGTCAACGGCTTTTCCGTGGCGCTCTTCGGCGCAGCGGGCGCGATCGCCTTCGAGGACAAGACCGGAGAAAAGCGCTCGCCCTCCGCGCCGGAGGTCGAAAACACCGTCAAAGGCCCGAAGGACGCCTTTACGGAAACCGTCCGCACGAACACCAGCCTCCTGCGCCGCCATCTGCGCACGCCCGCACTGCGGCTGTACGAAACGAAGGTCGGCCGCCGCAGCCTGACGAACGTCACCGTCGCCTCCATCGAGGGGCTGACCGACCCGGCACTCGTCGAGCGGATGAAGGCGCGGCTGGCTTCCATTGACATCGACGGCCTGATCACGCCCGCCGCGGTGGAGGAGTACGTCACCGGCTCGCGGTCGACGGCCTTTCCGCTGCTGCAATACACCGAACGCACCGACCGCTTCGCGCAGGCACTGCTCGACGGGCGCGTCGGCCTGCTGGTCGACGGCCTGCCGCTGGGCTATCTCGCACCGGTCGATCTGGGCTATCTGATGACCTCCGCCGAGGATCGGGGCATGGACTATCTTTCCGCGTCCTGCGTGCGCGTGCTGCGCTATCTGGCGCTGATCGTGGGGCTGTTTCTGCCTGCGCTCTACGTCGCCATGGCGGCTTTTCACCCGGAAATGCTGCCGACGCAGCTGCTGGAATCCGTCATCGAGAGCAAGCAGAGCGTGCCCTTTCCGACGATTTTTGAAATTCTCGGCCTCTTGATCTCCTTTGAGCTTTTGCAGGAGGCGGGCGTCAGTCTGCCGCAGTCCATCGGGCAGAGCCTGTCCATCATCGGCGGACTGGTCGTCGGGACGGCGGCGGTCGAGGCGAAGATCATCTCACCCGCGGCGTTGATCGTCGTCGCGGCGGCGGGCATCTGCGGCTTTGCCATGCCGGGACGCGGCTTTGCTGACGCGCTGCGCCTGTGGCGCTTTCTTCTGGCGGTGCTGGCCAGCCTCGCGGGGCTGTTCGGCCTGACGATGGGCGCGCTGTGCCTGCTGGTGCATCTGTCCGGGCTGGAATCACTGGGGCAGCCCTATCTTGCGCCGTTTTCCGGCGTGTCCGGCGCGCGGAGCCTGCTGCGCATGCGGCTGGTGAAGAACAAATTCCGTGACGCCGCCCTGCACCCGCAGGACGTGCGCAATCAGAGGTGAGGCAATGAAGGGATGGATCGCGGCGCTGTGCGCCGTCGTGCTGACGCTGGTGTTCGGGCTGCCCTTCCGGACGCACGATACCGCGCGCTTGCTGCCGCTGCGGACCGTGCAGGCCGCGCTGGACGGCGGCGTGTATCTGCGCAGTGAGCTGGGCGAGGGGCGCGGCGCGGACTGGACTGCGGCCGTGGAGGATCTGCGGAAGAACGCGCCCGGCGAGGTGTTTTTCGACACGGCCGAGCAGCTCATCCTGTGCGGCGGCGCGGAAACGCTGCTGCCGCAGATCATCGAGGCCGGGACGCTGCGCCCGGCGGCGCAGGTTTTCACGACGGAGGAGCTGCGTCCGGCCGAGGGGCTGAACGCCTATCTGAACGCGCACGGCGGAAGCGTGACGGTGGGCGATGTGACGGCGGCGCTTGCGCGCAGCGAAACGGTCGCTTTGCCGGAGGTGGGCGCGGATGGAGAATAAAATTCTGCCGCGGCAGCTCTGCGCGCTGACGCTGTGCGCCTTTACCGTCCCGGCGGTGGGGCTTTTGCCGCGCGCCGGCTGGCTCTGGGCGGGCATCGCCGCCGCCGTGGCCGCGGGACTTCTGGCGGCGGGCGCGGTGCTGTGCCGAAAAAAGGGCGGCAGCCTCGTCGAGCTTGCCGCGCAGAGCGGCTGCGGCCGCTGGTGCCTGCGATTGCTCCTGGTCTGGAATTTGTTTGCGTTGGGGACGGCGGCGCGCTATCTCTGCGAGGTCTACCCGGACAGCAGGGCGTTTCCGCTGGTCGGTGCGCTGCTTCTCCTGTTGGCGGCCTACGCGGCGGGGAAGGGTGTGTCCGCCGTCGTGCGGGCGGGGGCGATCTGCTTTTTCTTCTTTGTGGCGCTTTATGCGCTGCTGTTTGGCTTTTCCCTGCCGCAGATGCGCGCCGCGTGGGTGAAGCCCGTCCTGCGTCCCGCGTGGACGCTGCTGCCGGCGGCGCTGGCCCCGGCCGGCGCCCTTGCGCTCACGGGACATTGCCGTGAGCGGGGCAGAATTTCCGGCTGGCTGCCGGGCGGGATGGGACTGGCCGTTCTGGCTGCGCTCGTCACGGCGGGCTGCGTTTCTCCGGAGGTCGCGGGAGCGGAACCTTTCGCGTTTTATACCATGAGCAAAAGCATCTCGCTTTTCGGCGCGATGGAGCGCTTTGAGGCGCTGGTGTCGGCGGCGCTGACTGCCGGGGGCTTCTGCCTGCTGGCGCTCGTGTGTCTCGTCAATGCGGAGATCGCAAAAACGCTGCGGCAGGGGGCGGGGAAGGCGGTTCCGACAGCGAATTTTCTGCTCGGCGGAGCGGCGATCTTCCTCGGCAGCGGGATTCCGGCGGCGGTCATGGCGGTGGGGACCGCAATATTTTGGGGTGCCCTGCCGCTGGGCATACCACTGCTTGCGAAACGCAAAAAACATTAAAAATTTTTGAAAAAAGTGTTGACAAACGGTTGATTCCCTGCTAAAATATTCAAGCGCGTTCGGGAAAGCCGATGAAACGCCAAAAAGATTTTTAGAAAATCGAAAAAAGGTGTTGACAAAAGCGAAACGACGTGCTATTATGTAAAAGATGCGCCGCACCGGAGAGTTTGCTCAATGATGTTGCGGACAGCTTTTTCAAATAGGCTGCGAAAGCAGCGGTGTACCTTGTAAATTAAACAACGAGAAACATGAACGAAACACCAAAGGACGAT
>UQWH01000037.1 GCA_900544705.1 uncultured Eubacteriales bacterium
GGATTCGAGTTCCTTCTGGCGCGCCACAAACAACGCCGAAAGCCTTTATATTCAAGGGCTTTCGGCGTTTCTTATTTCCTGCTGTGTTTGGCTGCTTGCGAATGGCAGGCCTTGCATTTCGCGGCCAAGACCAATCACGTTCCTTGAAACGGATCACGCGGGCATATTTGCACTTCGGACAGAGCAACGGGGCTTCCTCCCGCACCGCATTCGGAGGTCAGAACAGATCCAGCATATTGTCCAGATAGATTTCCTCCCGGACACGCAGCTGATGCTCCGGCTTTGCCATATAATAGAGCAAAAATTCCAGAATCAGGGCACTGCCTAAGCCCCGGCCCTCGATTTTGAAATTGGAGAATCCCATTGGCAGATAGCACTTCTGGATGTCGGCGATGCTGACAAACCCCGGGTTTTCCATTGCTTTGGAAAAACGATAGCCGCCCGCGGCGTCCGGCGCGGTGCAGCGGTGCTCTGTGCCGCGCTCGCCGAGATTCTTCCGGCTGACTGCCTCATAGCAGGCTTTTCTCTCCTTGCAGCCGAACCAGCAGCATTCATTGCAGAGAAATTCCACTTTGTCCTTCTGCTCCTGCGGCAGTGCTGCCAGCCGGTCCAGCGCATTGTTCAGGCGAAAATCCGGCACGACATACCGGAACTCCTCCCGCTCCAGCTCCTGTCGGAATTGCGCAAAGTCCGTCAGGACTTTGGTGGTGGAGGAAACAAAATAGAGCTCCGGATACGTTTTTTTCAAATAGTCCAGCAGCAGCTCGGAATGGACGATCACTCCGTTTTGCGGCGTCTCGGCAAACAAGCGGCAAAGCGCATTGCACCTTGGGTCGGAAAGATGCTCCTTGCGGAGCAGGGAGTTGCTGAAGGTCAGCCGTGCGGAGATCCCGTATTCCCGCATCAGCGCCAGAACCTCCCCGGCAGTCTGTGTGCCGCAGCCGACGCGCCCTCCGCCCCAGATACAGTCCGCCGGCGCGCCGTAGATGGAGCCAATGTCACACCAGTCATAAAAATATTCCCGGTGCGCACAGAACAGCGGCAGAAACGCACGGTACAGCTCATGGAATTCAAACAGACCGGGCAGGTGATAGTGCGCGGCGGTCTTTTTTGCTTCGCTCATGGTAAAACATCCTCTTACGGTGCGTTCAAATCTTTCTTCGGAGAAATCTTATCATGATTCCGCCGGAATTACAATCAGGAATGACCGCTTGTGCCGTTTTTGAGCCGCTTTTGCCAAAGCCCTTGCCGGGGGGACGGAAAAAGAATAGAATATAAACGAAAAAATATGCCTGCGGGGAGGGGCCTTATGAAGGTGATCTTATACGGAACGACGGCGGAGCGCGACGAGTTGACCGAGGCGCTGGCAGCGCTGCCGGATTGCAGCTATCGCAATATTCAGATCGCCGGTTATTCGGATTACGACGGCTTCATCGCAGGACTTGGAGAAAGCCTGCCGGAGTGTGTCGTGGTCACGATGAACGGCGCGGAGGGCATGGAGGGCGTGATCGCCGCGCGGGACCTGTGGAAAAATGTCCCGGTGATCTGGTTCTCCGACGACAACGGCTTTGGGGTGCAGTCCTACCGGCTCGGCTGCGCCTATTTCCATAAAAAACCCATTTCAGCCGGAATTTTATCTGCGGCGATCGCAAAATGCGTGTAAAGGAGAAAAGCAATGAACACGACAACCACACGGAAGCAGCGCGTTGTATCCATCCTGCTGGCGCTCATTCTGGTGCTTTCCATGCTGCCGGCATCGGTATTTGCGGAGGAAAACACCAATCAGGCGGCGGTCACGGCCGGTGGTACGACGACGGAGTTCGCCACCTATGCGCAGGCGGTCGCCTACGCAAATGCGCACAGCGGCAGCACGCTCCGGCTGCTGGCGGATATCAAAGTGCCGGACTATGAGGCTCCGGCGGATATGCCGCTTATCACAGGCAATGTCACGCTGAACCTGAACGGGAAGAGCATCAATTATGTCGATGTCGGCTCCGCCGGCCTTGATGAGGACGGCGAGGCGGTCAAGGGTCAGCCCGGCACGCTCACCGTGACCGGCAGCGGCAGCATTGAACTCCTCACCATGTACTACGGCGCGCTGACCCTGAACGGCGGCACGGTAAACGAGCTGAGGGCAGAGGACTTCGCCGCCACGGTGCATATCACCGGCGGCACGGTGGAAAACTTTGAGCTTTCTCTCCGATGGGATGATAAGGCCACTGCCGACATCTCCGGCGGTTCGGTGCAGAAGCTGAATCTGGGTACCGGCACGGTGAACATCACCGGCGGCAGCCACGGCTCGGAAACCGCACCTTGGGGGATAAACGGCGGTACGCTGAATATCAGCGGCGGCAGCTTTTCGAATCTGCGGCTTTTGGTCACCGGTGGTAAGATTAGCCTCACAGGCGGCGAATTCGAGTATATCTCCACCGATCCCCAGGCGCCCTCCAGCGAATATCAAAAGCTGACGATGGGCTCTTTGCTGGGCGACAACTGCGCATTTTACGGCAAAGACGGCAGTCTGGTCAGCGCCGACGTGCTGACGCTGGAAAACGTCAAGATCGTTGCCGACCACGAGCACACCTATCAGGACGGCAAGTGTACCGCCTGCGGCGCGCTGTGCAGGCACGACCGGGTGGAAACCGCCATGGGAAAATGCGAGGTCTGCGGCGTCCAGCTGGAGGCGGAGGTAAGCTCTGAGGACGCAAGCCCGGTGTACTATACTTCCTTCATCCAGGCATGGGATGCCCTCCAGCCCAACCGGAAGGACCAGGTCACCGTTACGCTGCTTCGCCCGCGGTATGATCTGGGGAACACGGATCTGTATGTGAGCACAAACAACATCCGGCTTGACCTGAACTACCACGTCATGTTCGGCACCGGCAAGTTCGTCGTGAGCGGGGATCAGTCCACCTTCACCGTGGCAAACGGTGAGCTCGATGGGATCACCGTGGAGGCGGCGGGCGGCACCGTAACGGTGGAGGATGACTGCAACGGTATGAAGGCCCTCCGCGTCACCAGCACCGAGTCGGCCGTGACCATCCGCGGCGGCAATATTGGAAACCTGATCCTGCCCGCCACCGACACCGAGAGCCTGAAAAATGTGAAGCTCTCCGGCGGCGATTTCGGCTCCATCAGCTTTCACGGCACCGGCAATGTGGCCATCACCGACCTGCTGGAGGCGGGCTATGCCTTCCGGGACAACAAGGGCGTATTCGGCGATGCCAACGGACTGGTGCCCTACGGCAGGATGTTCCCTGCCGCAGCGAGCTTTGCCGAGCTTGAGGTCGTGAAATGCGATCACAGCGCCGTGAACGAAGCCAAGGGCTACTGCAATTACTGCGGCAAGCTGTACGAAGGCAAGATCACCGGCAAGGACGGCACGGTGCGCTATGTCGAAAAATTGCGGGAAAGCGACTTTGCAGACGGCAATACGGTCGTTTTGCTGTGTAACATCACGGGCAGCACTCTCATACCGAAGGGCGACTGCACGATCGACTTGAACGGCCATTCCGTAAGCCAGATCAGCTTTATCGTGCAGGACGGAACGCTGACCCTCAAGGGCTACGGCAAGATCAGCGTTGTCGTCCTCGGCTATAAGGAGATCGACAGCACGCTGGTGATCAAGGATGCGGCCTACAGAAACCGCGTCAAGATCGGCGTTCTGTCCGTCAACAAGACCTCGAATACCAAGCTGACCGGCGGACAGTTCGACAAGATCGAACGGAAGGACGGCCGCTTCGTCGAAGAGCTGCTGGCGGAAGGCTGCTCCTTCTTCAACGCAGATTGGGATATGCCGGAATATATCGAGGGCAAAACAGCACTGAATAAGGCGTATTATATCGCCGCGCACGAGCATTGGTTCATCGTGAACATTGAGGGCGAGACCCAGTGTCAGGAGTGCGGTATGCCCTGCCATCACAAGACCATCGGCCCGGACGGCAAGTGTCAGGATGTCTGCAAGCGGCAGATCTACGTGGCCACGCTGACCGCGGCGGACGGAACTGTGACAAATTATGAATCCTTCCCCGATGCGTGGACTGCGGCGGCTGCTGCCAACGATTCGACCCTGCGCCTGCTGTGCGACGTGACGCTTGACAGCGACGACATCTACGACGTCGGCGACGACGACGGCAGCGGCGCCGACATCCTGCTTTCTCTGAATTCCGGAAAGTTCACGCTCGACCTCGGCGGCTTTGCGCTGAAGGCAGGCGCCTCCGGCGCGCTGCTCAAGGTCAGCGGCACGGTAGACCTGACCATTCAGAACGGCAGCTTGATCAACACCTACCGTGCAGAGGGCGACGGGCAGGTCTTTCGTACCTCCGGCAGCGCCCTTGCACAGGAGGGCGGCTCGGTGCGGCTCATCGCCGTGAACCTTACGGGCGCAACGGGGGCCGGCGGTGTCGCCGACCAACTGATTCAGGCTAACGCAATATACCTGTCCGACGGCACGCTCACCGTGTCGGGCGGCGAATTCACCGGCTCTATCGCGGTCTTCCGGACGACGCAGGCTCCTGTCCTGCACATTTCCGCCGCCACCCTCCATAACGGCCTGAACTATGCCTACATCGGCGAAAGCAGGGAGCCCGCCCGCCTTCGCGCCTGCTTTGCTGAGGGCAGTATGCTCTTCGACAAGGACGGCAAGTACATTGATATTGCAGTCGACAGCTACTGGACGCTTACTGCGATCGAGGATATCTCAATTCACAGCTTCGACTACAGCGGAGAAGCGGTCGTCAAGCCGCATCAGCACAGCTTCGTGGACAGCGTATGCGCCGAGTGTGATTACGTCTGCCCGCACGACAGCGGCAAAAACGACCGCGAGGCGAGCTATTTTGAAAAGGCAATCTGCTCTCTCTGCCACTGCGAGTACGGCGACTATCTGAAAGACACCACCGCGCCCACGGGCGAGATCAGAATCAAGGACCGCACATGGTGGCAGACGGCCCTGAATACGATCTCCTTCGGCCTGTTCTACAAAGAAGAGGTCATAGCAGAAATTACCGGAACGGACGACAGCTACGACCAACCCGGCTTTGATATAACGAAGCACGCCGTCAGGATCGAATACCTTATCAGCAATACCGCGCTGAGTGAGGAGACGGTTAAGGACTCTGCCTTTACGCAATACACCGGGGCGATCGACCTTTCCGCGGATGATCAGTATGTGATTTATGCCCGCCTGACCGATCATGCAGGCAATACCGCTTACGCAGGCTCGGACGGCTTCGAGATCGACAAGACCGCGCCGGCGATCGAGGTGCTCTCTCCCGTCAGCAAGGTTCTGGACAGCGAAACCACGATCTATAAATTCTGCACAACGGCGCTCGTTTTCCGCGCCGCGGACAAAAACCTCGCGTCCGTAACGGCGGAAAATCCCGAGCTTCTCACAACGGATGCCGACGGCAATTACGTCCTTTCCTATAAAGAAGGCTCCGCCGCGCAGTCCATCGTGCTGACCGACAAGGCCGGCAACGAGCGCCGGGTCAGCGTCACGCTCTACAAAGCGCATGATTTTGACCCGGAAACGGCTGCGTGCCGTAACTGCGGTGTGCAGGCTGCGGCGAAGGTCGTCTGCGGCGAGGCGACCGAGTGGTTCGCAAGCGGCGACGAGCTGTTCGCGGCGCTGGAAGGGGAAACCTATGACGGCGCGGCCGTGACGCTGCTGCAAGACACGGAGATCACCACGGGCGCCTCGATCGCCGCCGATCTGGCCTTTGACCTGAACGGCCGCACGCTGAGCAATTCCGATTCAGCCGGAATCAAAATCGACGGCGAGGTCACCTTCCACTCAACGGCAGGCGCAGGTGATATTCTCGTGCCTCTCGCGGTGAGCAAAGGCGCGCACCTTACCATGGGCTTGGGAATCGGCCACGTAAAGAGCTTTTTCCCAATGGGCAAGCTCACCATTTACTCGGGCGAGTATGCCCTGCTGAGCAGTATGTGTACCGACAGCGAAGCGGAGAATTTCACGCTCTACGGCGGCACGTATGACTGGCTGCGCCTGCAAAAGGCGGATGTCAGAGATGTTCTGGCCAAGGGCCGCTGGTTTGTAAATGTTCCCTATGACAAGGCGACTGGCACCAGCATTCAAAAGGTCACCGTCGACCTCTGTGAGCACGCGAATATCAGCGGCAACCACTGCACCAACTGCGGAATGGAGTTTACCGTTTCCGTGGAGGAAAACGGAACCGTGCATTGGTTTGACACCTTTGCGCGTGCGATCCACTTTGCCAAGCAAGCCGACGGCAGCACGGTGAAGCTCTTGCAGGACATCACCCTTGACGAAACAAACGCAAGCTCGCTGATCAGCGGCAGCAGCATCGGGCTGAACGCGGGCAGCTATGCGCTTGACCTCGCCGGAAAGGCGCTGGACGTCGGCGGCTATACGCTCAGTGTCGCGGACGGCTGCGATCTGACGATCCTCGACTCCGCCGGCAGCGGCAAGGTCACTGGCAGCGGGACCGTTGATGCCTGCCCAGGCGGCCATCTGACCATTGCCGGCGGCGACTTCACCGGGCTGAGCTGTGTGAATTCGTACCACTGGAAAAGTCTGACCCTGAAGGGCGGCAGCTTCCGGCGCATTTTCAGCACCGGCGGCACCCCGATGCAATACCTCGAAAATGACTGCGCCTTTGCTCTGGCGGACGGCAGTTACGCAAAGGAAAGCGATGTGCAGGTCGAGGGAAACACCTACCGGATCGACGACGTTTCCGTCGTGAAAGCGCCGCTGGTCATTACCAAGCAGCCGGGCATGGTCGTATTCTATACAACAAGCCCCGAGGAATACCGCAGAAAGCCGGCGATCTCGCTTGCCTGTCCGCTGGACGACGCCCCCGCCGGGCAGATCACCGCAATGCTGGAAAGCAACGACGGAAGCCAGACGTTTGAAACGCTGAATGTTCCCGCCGCAAGCACAATGGATCTGACCTTCTCTCTCAGCAGCTTTACCACCCCGGGCACCGACGGCTATCGCATCCGGCTCACCTACAAGGACTACGAGGTCTGTTCCGACCTTTTTGTCATCGCCGTTCAGATGTGTAACCACACCGTCAATCTCCCCGTGTGGAACATGCGCTACGATAACCTCTGCCGGGACTGCTACTGCGCTTTGGGCGCGTTCATCCGCAAGGACAACACGGTGACCGGCTACATCGCGGCGGCAGACGCCTTCGCAGCGGCGCAGACCGAGGGAAACCGGGACTGCACGCTGACCCTGCTGAGCGACTGCAAGGAAACGCTGGCCGTGAAATCCGGCGCCTTCACGCTGATCGTAACGGAAGGCAGCACGATGTGCGGCAATGTCACCGTTGCAAAGGGCGCGGAGTTGACCATCGCCGGATATGAGCGCAGGCCATTCGGCGGCACAGCCAACAGCGTTATCGGCAGCAAGGTCGTGTGCGCCAAGGGTGGCACGCTGACTGCATCGAAAACGGAATTCCGGAACACCGTCAACTGCGTCGGAACAGGCAGCTTCACGAATGTGAGCTTTTGGAATACCGTCAGCGGCAAGGGCTTGAACACCCTGACCGGCTGCACACTGTACTCCACTTCGACTTTGAGCGTCAGCGGCACGACCACGCTGCTGAACGGCACTGCCGACTGCACGATCACTGTAAATAGCGGCGGTAAGCTGACCATCGACAGCCTCGTCTGCGAAGGCAGCGTAGTCGCCAAGTCCGGCGGAACGCTGGAGCTTACAGACGGCGTGTATAGAGGTGAGGTTACGGCCCAGTCCGGAAGCACCTTCACCGTTGGCGCCAGCGCCATCCAGGTCGCAGCCATCGAGAAGGGCGCCAACGCCACGCTGAAGCGCGACGCCCGATTCGGCAATATCACCGTCGGCGGCCGCCTCATCGACTGCCTTGGCGAGGGTCTGGCTCTGCAGGAGATCGACACCGCCATAATCATCGACGGCCGCGTGCCTATCGCCTCGAATGTCTGCGTCGTTTCGCACCCGCAGCACACCTGCCAATGGAACACCGGTACCCACGAAAAGCTCTGCGGCTGCGGCTATGTGGAGGCAACCGACACCGAGGCGCCGGTATTTGACGGGATCGCCGACGCAGGCATCTATTACGGCAGCAAAGCCTTTACGGTGACCGACGAGAACGAATTTACCCTGACCATTGACGGTGAAACCGTGACGCTGGGCAACGGCGCCTATACGCTGGAGCCGGACAATGCCAGCCACACGCTGGTCGCCACGGACATTGCGGGCAACACCGCAAGCATTACCGTTTCCGTCATGAAGCTCTACCGTGTCACCCTGCCGATGGGCACAGGCTACACCGTCACCGGTGCGGCGACCGCAGGCCACGGCACGGACTATGAATTTGAAGTGAAGATTGCCGATGGCTACTCCAAAACTAGGGACTACAAGGTGCTGGTAAACGGCGAAGAGCCGACAGGCGGCATGGGCGACGAAAGCGGCGACACCCTCCTGATCAGCGGCGTGAGCGGCGATCTTGTGATCACCGTCGAGGGCGTGGCCGACATCACCCCGCCGGCGGCGGAGATCACCGTCGGCACGAGCAGCTTCCGGGATTTCCTGAACACCGTCACCTTCGGCCTGTTCTTCAAGGAAACGCAGACCGTGACCGTGACCGCGAGCGACGCGGGCAGCGGCGTGAAAACGGTCGAATATCTCCTGTCCGAAACGGCCTTTGCAGGCACGGACGCCATCACCGGCAGTTGGACGGCGCTTGCGCTCACGGACGGCAAGGCGGAATTCCGCATCGCACCGAACCAGAAGGCTTTCGTCTATGTCCGCGCGACCGACGCCAGCGGCAATGTGCAGGTGATCAATTCCGAGGGCGTGGTCGTCTACACCGATGCCGAGGCAATCACCGAGACGGCAGACTTTACCATGCTTGAAAAGACGGATATCACATTAGATGTCAAGTTGAACGGCAATGCCGTGGCAGCACTGTACAACGGTGACACACTGATCGACAGCGGCAATTACGCAGTGTCCGAAAACGGAACCATAACGCTTAAAAACAGCTATCTTTATGATCTTGCCGCAGGCGAATACACCATTCGCGTCCAGTACAATCCGATGGGCGAAGAATTCAGGACGGGCGACGCGCCTGCCATGACGTCGGTGAAGCTGACGGTTCATAAGAGAATGCCAAACATCGTCCTGAATCCGGGCAAACGTGTCTACAACGGCACACCGCTCAAAGAAAAGGAAATTCCGTTTACCGTCGCCTACAACGGCGCACTCGTATGGGAATTCAAGCCCGCAGACGCAGACGACTCGGCATATACTGCGACTGCACCGAAGAACGCCGGGGTCTACACCGTTCGTCTCACGCTCGCCGAGACCGATAGATACAAGGCGGCTTCCCGGACGGCAGCGTTTGAGATCACGCCAAAAGAAGTCACCGTCACCGGCGCGGCGGTCGAAGCCTCCAGGGCCTACAACGGCACGACAGGCGCGGTCGTCACCGCTCCCGGCACGATCGCCGGTCTGGTCGAGGATGACGATGTGTCCATCCTGCCCGGCACGGCGGCCTATCTCGACCGAAACGCCGGCACAGCCAAGAAGGTTGCCTTCTCCGGCTTCTCGCTGACGGGCCCTGATGCGGCGAACTATACGCTTGCGGCACAGCCCACAGATACCACCGCCGGCATCACCGCAAAGCGCCTGACCATTGTCAATCTCAAGGTCAAGGATAAGCAGTATGACGGCACGAACGCCGCCACGCTCGACGGCACGCCCACGCTTGACGGCTTGGTCGAGGGCGATACGCTACAGCTTCTGAACGGCGTCCCGACCTTCGATTCCGTTGCGGTCGGCAAGGGAATTCCGGTCAGCTTCACGACCTTTGCTCTGTTCGGCGACTCGGTCATGCTCGGCAACTATGCGCTGGTGCAGCCCACCGGCATCACGGCCGACATCGTCGAATATATCGCCGACGGCAGCGAATACAGCGTCAACTCCAACGACTGGATCAACACCGACTTTGTCGTCACCGCAGCCCCCGGCTACGCCGTCAGCCTGACAAATACGGCAGGCGGCGCATGGACGGACACGCTGACGGCATCCACGGAAACCGCAGACGGCACGCTTGCCTTCTATGTGAAGAATCCGGAAAGCGGCGCGATCTCCACCGTCGTGACTGAGCACTACAAGATCGACAAGACCGCGCCGACCGGCGAAGTTCGGTTGAATGAGCGCTCGGCCTTCCAGACCGTTCTCAACCAGATCAGCTTCGGCCTGTTCTTCAACGATGATGTCAAGGTCAAGCTGAGCGCGGCGGACGAAGCCTCCGGAGTGAAGTCCGTGCAGTATCACAAGACCGACCGGGTGCTCACGGATGCCGAGGTCCGCACGATCACCGACTGGACCGAAGACAGCGATTTCAGCATCAAAGCGAAGGATCTAGAGCAGTTCATTCTCTACGTCCGCATTGAGGACAACGCCGGAAACGTCGGCTACATCGGTTCGGACGGTGCGATCTTCGACACCACCGCGCCGGAGATCGTCGGCGTGGAGAACGGAAATATCTACTATGTGACCAAGCGCGTCGCCGTCGATGACGAAAACCTTGCATCGGTGACACGGAACGGCGAGCCGGTCGACACGGTGTTCTCTCTGACTGGCGACATGGACGCGGTCTACGTCATCCGCGCGACCGACAAGGCTGGCAATGAAACGGAATACACCGTGACGATGCGGCCAATCGCCTCCATCACGGACGCTATCGCGGAGATCACACCGGAGAATGTCAAGTCGAGCGACGCGGAAACCGTGGAAACGGTCGAGCGGCAGATCCTTGACATCGCCGAGCGATTCGACGAAGCGGAGTCCACCGAGGACGAGTGGAACAAGCTGCTGGAAGCCGCCGCAAAGTGCAAGGAGCTGCAAGCGCGCATCGCAGAGGTCACAGCGGAAATCGACCGCCTGACGAACGGCGTAAACGGCTATGACATCGACACCGTCACAAGCGACGACAAGGCGGACATCGAGTCGCTGATCGAGTCCATCGACGCTTTGCTCGGCACCGACAACCTCACCGATGCCGAGCGCGCCGCACTGGAAGACTTGAAAGAAGCGGCGCAGGCCCTGTTCGATCGCATTGCGGCTGCCAAAGCGGCGGCCGAACGCGACGAAATCATCGCCGTCCGGGACATCACCAAGGACAGTGTGACTCTCGACGACAAGAATGCGCTGGAAAAAGCGGAACAGGCACTGGAAGAAGCCCTGCGCGACTTCGGCGGCAACTACACCGAGGCAGAACGCGACGCGTTGGAAGCGCAGCTTGTTGCCATCAAGGCCGCCCTTGCGGCCATCGCCAACGCCGAAAAGGTGCTGGAGGAGATCGGCCGGCTGCCCTCCGTCGATGAGGTGAAGCTCAGCGACAAGGACGAGGTCGAGCGCGTCAAGAAGCTCCTCGACGGGCTTACCGAGAATGAGAAGGCCATGCTCGGAAGCGACGCCGCTAAGGTGGATGCGCTGCTGCGGCAGCTTCAGCAGCTCGCCGAGGAAAGCAAGCGCGCGCCGGGAACCGGCGATGCGAATGCGTTGGCCCTGTGGATCGCGCTGCTCTTCCTCAGCGGCAGCGGTGCGGCCTGCCTTCTTGCCGCACGCAAAAAGAAAAAGCACTCTAAATAAATAAGGCGAACACAGCGATTTTCCCGCATTCAGCGGGAAGGAAAGCACATTTGCACGCACCGGGGACGCTGTGTTACTGCTTCGGCGCTGAATGATACGTGCCGTCTACCTAAAAATCGTGCCGTGGCGGCGTCCACGGCACGATTTGTTTAAATGTTTAGTTGTGCTGTTCTTCTTCCAGCTCCCGCAGAGCCTGTGGGGTGTCCACGTCCGTGAGCTCCTCCTGTGCGACCTCGACCGGCAGAAAACGCTCCGGATGTGCGCGGATGACGGTATTACCACCGTGATCCTCCGTCAGCTCCAGCAGCTCCGGGAAGAACTCCTGCGGGAAGAGATTCGGATTGCCGCGCTTGCCGTTGTGGGCCGCGCCCACAATGCGGTCGGGATGCGCCAGCCATGCCTGCACGACCTTCGCCACGCTGTCCGAGGCCAGAAGCGGCTGGTCGGACACCATATATAGAATACCGCCGCAGCCCAAAAGCGCCTGCGTGCCAAGGCGGATGGTGTAGCTGATGCCATAGTCCGGATGCGGATTGCGGATGGCCTCAAAGCCGAATTCCGCCGCCAGCTCCTCGACTTGCGGATACTGCGTGACGACGACGACACGCGCAAAGAGCTCCGCCGGGACGGCTTCCAACGCGCGGCGGATGAGCGGCTTGCCGTCAAACTGCGCGGCCAGCTTGTTGGCGCGGAAGCGCGATGCGTTGCCCGCCGCCATGATGAGGCAGCCCGGCTTTGTCGGATGTTCCATCGGATGACCCCCTTTTTTCGTAGTATATCCGGTTTTCCGCTTTTTTTCCAGCATTTTTTCAGAGCGTTCGCAATTGCCGAATTTCACGTTATCTCAAAAATAGGATAACGCGCGGACTTCAAAAAAAATCTGCCTTGTGATATACTTAGAAAGAAAAAGAGTATTTTCACCTTTTTTTGTGAAAAACGATAAACAATGGAGGTTATGCCCTATGCAAGTTGGCAAAAGCGTCCCGCGCGTTGACGCTTTCGACAAAGCGACCGGCCGCGCGAAGTACACGGACGATCTGTGCGACAGAAATGCACTGATCACTAGAGTCGTCCGCTCCACCATTGCCCACGGCTATGTGAAGTCCGTGGATATTTCCGAGGCAGAAAAGGTGCCGGGCGTTGTCCGCATCTTCACCTGCTTCGACGTGCCCGACATCAAGTTCCCGACGGCAGGCCACCCGTGGTCGGTCGAGCCGGCGCATCAGGACATCGCGGATCGCCGCCTTCTGAACCGGCACGTGCGCTACTATGGCGACGATGTCGCTGCGGTCGTGGCGGAGGACGAGGTCGCCGCGGCGCAGGCTGCGCGCCTGATCCACGTGGAGTACGAGGAGCTTCCCTTTGTGCTGGATGTGCAGGAGGCCATGAAGGATGGCCAGCCCCAGCTACATAAGGAATTCCCGAACAACATCCTCCGCCACAGCGACATCCGCATCGGCAACTATGAGGAAGCCATCAAAGAGCCGGGGCTGATCTGCGTGGATAAGTGGTACAACACCTCCACCGTGCAGCACTGCCATATTGAAAACCATGTTGCCTACGCTTATGAAGAGGCAGGCAAGATTGTCGTCGTTTCCTCCACGCAGATCCCGCACATTGTCCGCCGTACCGTCGGGCAGGCGCTAGGTATGCCCTGGGGCAGCATCCGCGTGATCAAGCCCTATATCGGCGGCGGCTTCGGCAACAAGCAGGACACCCTCTATGAGCCGCTGGCGGCATGGCTGTCGCAGCAGCTCGGCGGCCGTCTGGTCAAGATCGACATCCCGCGCGAGGACACCTTTGTTTCCAACCGTGTGCGCCATGCCATCCGCATCCACCTTGTTTCGTGGCTGCATCCGGACGGCAGCCTTGCCGCGCGCAAGGTCGAGCTGTTCTCCGATCAGGGCGCTTACGCCTCCCACGGCCACAGCATCGTGGCCAAGGCCATGGGCTCCTTCCCGCAGCTCTACCCCTGTGCGAATTTCGAGGGCGACGCCTACACGGTGTTCACCAACAAGTCCGTCGCCGGTGCAATGCGCGGCTACGGTATGCCGCAGGCTTCGTGGGCGCATGAGTGCCACATCGAGGACATCTGCAAGGTGCTGGGCGTGGACTCCCTCCAGTGGCGCCGCGAGCACATCATGCCCGTGGGCTATGTGGACGGCTTCTCCAAAAACGAAAACTATTTTGACAGCTTCAACCAGTGCTTTGACAAGGCCGTTGCCTATATGGATTACGACCGCAAGCACGCGGAATATGAAAACCAGACCGGCCCTATCCGCAAGGGAATCGGCATCGCCCCCTTCTGGTACAACACCGCTGTCTGGCCCATCTCTCTTGAGCATTCCTCCTGCCGTATGGTTCTGAATCAGGACGGCTCTGTGCAGGTGCAGGTAGGCGAAACGGAGATCGGTCAGGGCGCGGATACCGCCTATGCACAGATGGCGGCGGACGTCATCGGCCTGAAGGACTATCGCGACGTACACGTCATCTCCAATCAGGACACGGACGTCACCCCCTTCGGCCTCGGCGCGTATGCCTCCCGCCAGACCTATGTCTGCGGCTTCTCCATCACGCAGACCGGCAATATCCTGCGCGACAAGATCCTTGAATATGCCAAGGAGCTCACGCGCTGCCCCATTGCCAATATGGACATCGTGGACAGCAATATCGTCCGCAAGCCCGACGGCCGCGTGCTGGTCAGCCTGCGCGATCTGGCGACGGAGGCCTTCTACAGCCTGTCGCACAGCGAGCATATTACCGCAGAATCCACCTACCAGATCAAAAACAACGCCTACTCCTTCGGCTGCTGCTGCGCCGAGGTCACGGTGGATATCCCCATGTGCCGCGTGACGGTGGACAGAATCATCAATGTCCACGACTGCGGCAACCTGATTAACCCCCAGCTTGCCGAAGCGCAGGTACACGGCGGTATGTCCATGGGCATCGGTTACGGTCTGTCCGAGCAGCTCCTTTTCGATCCCAAAACCGGAAAGGCGCTGAACAATAACCTGCTGGACTACAAGCTCTCGACCACGATGGATCATCCCCATCTGGAGGCGCAGTTTGTCGAGAATTTCGAGCCGACCAGCCCCTTCGGCACGAAGGCGCTGGGCGAGCCGCCCGCCTGCCCGGTGGCGCCCGCCATCCGTAACGCCATCCTCAACGCGACCGGTGTCGCGATGGACACCGCGCCCATGACGCCGCTGCGCCTGTTCGAGCGCTTCAGTGAGGAAGGCCTCATCAACGACCCGTGGAGAAAGGAGAACTGAGCCATGTATGATATGAAAGCGTATTACGAATCCAAGAGCGTGGAGGATGCCATCCGTCTGCGCCTGGAGCACCCCGAAGCGCATATCATCGCCGGCGGCTCCGACGTCCTTGTGCAGATGCGCGAGGGCAAGCGCGCCGGGGTGGAGCTGATCTCCATCTTCATGCTCGACGAGCTGCGCGGCGTGACGATAGACGAGGAGGAGAACATCCGCATCGGCAGCCTGACCAGCTTCTCCCACATCACGAAGGACCCCATCATCCAGAAGTATATCAACGTGCTGGGCGAAGCGGTCGATCAGGTCGGCGGCCCGCAGATTCGTAACATCGGCACCATCGGCGGCAACACCTGCAACGGCGTCACCTCCGCGGACTCTGCGTCCACGCTCCATGCGTGGGAGGCAATCGTGGAGCTGACCGGGCCGAACGGCACCCGCCGCTGCGCCATCAAGGACTTCTATAAGAAGGCCAAGGTCGTGGACATCCGTGAGGGCGAGATCCAGACGGCCATTCTCATCCCGAAGGAGAGCTACCGCGACACCTACGGTCACTATATCAAGTACGCCATGCGCAACGCGCTGGACATCGCGACGAACGGCTGCTCGGTGAATGTGCGCCTGTCGCCGGACAAGAAAACCTTTGAGCGCGTCCGCATCGCCTATGGCGTCGCAGGCCCCATCCCCATGCGCGCGCCCACGGCAGAGGCCAGTATTCAGGGTCTGCCCGTGACGATGGAAAACGTGGACAAGTTTGCAGAAACCGTCCTTCAGGACATCAATCCGCGTGACTCGTGGCGTGCGTCCAAGGCGTTCCGCCAGCACGTCGCCGTGGAGTCGGCGCGGCGCTGCCTGATCGAATCCGTGAAGCTCGCAGGAGGTGCGCTGTAATGGAAAACCAGTATCAACTGATCCGCTTCAACCTCAACGGCAAGGACGTGGAGAAGGTCGTGGATGTCCGCGCCTCTCTGACCGATATGCTCCGCAACGACTACCGCATGACCTCCGTCAAGAAGGGCTGCGAGGTGGGCGAGTGCGGCGCGTGCAACGTCATCATCAACGGCGAGTGCTACAACTCCTGCATCTATCTTGCGGTTTGGGTCAACGGCAAAAAGGTCCGCACGCTCGAGAGCCTCATGGGGCCGAACGGCGAGCTGTCGGACATCCAGCAGGCGTTTATCGACGAAGCTGCCATCCAGTGCGGCTTCTGCACGCCGGGCTTCATCATGACGGCGGTCGAGATCCTTGAATCCGGCAAGGAATACACAGATGCCGAGCTGCGCAAGCTACTGTCCGGCCATCTGTGCCGCTGCACGGGCTATGAAAACATCGTCCGCGCGGTGAAAAAGACCATGTATAAGCGCCTCGGCAAGGAAATGCCGCAGGAGCAGTAAGAAAAGCAGACGCAAAAAACAAATAACAAATAACGGAAAGCCCAGTTCAGTATAAAACTGAACTGGGCTTTCAGACTGTCAAAAAACCTATCCAGCCGAAAGTTTCGGAGGGAAGAATAGTGTGAAAGGGAACCGTCAGGGTTCCCTTTCGCGTTCAATAACCCGCCGCAGCGATCAAAATTGCAAAATAATACTACAAACATTGATTTTGCAATTTTGTAGGCAGCTTGTCAAAAAAGTCCTTTTGGACTTTTTTGACAAGCTGAAGCCCAGTTCAGTATGAAACTGAACTGGGCTTTTTTGGCAAGCTGCCGGTCGCTCTTCACAGGTGCTCCTGTTTTTGATTTACAGCTTCCAGCGTACGGTCTGTTTCTTTCCGCCGACGAAGACTGCGTAGATGCCGGGTTGTGCGATGAGCTGTTCATGCTTGCCCTGCTGCACGATATGACCGTGGTCGATGACCAGGATCTGGTCGGCGTGGCGCACGGTTTTGAGCCGATGTGCGATCATGATAATGGTTTTATCCCGCGTCAGTGCCTCAATCGCCTTTTGCAGCCGGTCCTCATTTTCCGGGTCTACATTTGCTGTCGCCTCATCCAATATGACGATAGGAGCGTTTTTCAGCATGGCACGCGCAATGGAAATGCGCTGCTTTTCACCGCCGGAAAGGCTTGCGCCGCCTTCGCCGATCACGGTCTGATAGCCGTCAGGCAGGCTTCCGATGAAATCGTCGCAGCAGGCCGCCTTTGCCGCAGCCACGACTTCGTCATGCGTCGCCTCCGGCTTGCTGAATTTGATATTGCTTTCGATGGTGTCGGCAAACAGATAAACGTTCTGGAATACTACGCTGATCTGCTCCATGAGGGATTCCAGCGTGTAATCCTTCACGTCATATCCGCCGATCTTTACGCTGCCGCTGTCCGTGTCCCAAAAGCGGGCGATGAGGTTGCAGAAGGTGGTTTTGCCGCTGTCGGAGGGATCGATGACCGCCGTTGTGGTTTTATCGGGCAGCGTTACAGAAATGTCGCGCAAGCATCAAAAATGGATGCTTGTCCTTTTATATCCGACGCATTATGTTAAGATGTGCAGTAGATGTTCCATTTTGCTGTCCCATTCTCTGCTGGAATCGGCGCACTCTTTCAGCTCAGTTTCGATTTCAGTATTTATCGGCAAGTTTTTCTTATAGCGGATGGTATGCTCAAGGCTTGCCCAGAAGTCCATAGCGATTGTACGGAGTTGTATCTCCACCGGCACATGGATCTCTTTTTCCGCAAAGAATACCGGCAACCGGATCGTCAGGTGCAGACTGCGATAGCCATTTGGCTTAGGGTGTGAAATATAATCTTCCTCTGTGATGATTTCAATGTCAGACTGACCTTTTAAGCACTTTGCCAAAAAGAACACATCCTCTTCGAAAGAGCAGATCACACGAACACCGGCAACATCCATGATATTTGCCTGCATGGTCGGAAAATCCAGAGAAAGTCCGCGCTTCTGCATCTTATTCATAATGCTGGACGGCGACTTCAAGCGGCTTTTCATACTTTCTATCGGATTGCGATCATGCTGCAATGAAAACTCTTCGTTCAGAATTTCCAACCGGCTTTCAAGCGCTTTCAGTGCGCAGCGGTATTGCAGCATGACTTCCTGATACCTGCGATTTTCACTTAAAAGACGCTGGCATTGCAGGTCATCCAAGCCTTTATCTGCCGCAACCGTCAAACCGAATAGATTTTCACTCATAGCTTCTCCATCCCGCAGGGATAGGCGCTCCGCGCTGTCTGCCGCTCTTGTGTTACGACCTGATAAAAGCTGTATCCGCCGGAAAGATGGGCACAGGTGAAACCGTACTGCGTCAAAAGCCGGCAGGCCAGATAACTGCGAAGCCCTGTCTGGCAATTCACATAGACAGGCTTATCCCGGTCTAACTCGTCCAAGTACTCCCGCAGATCGTCCAGCGGAATATTGCGGAATCCATTCAAGTGCCCACGCCGATATTCGCCTTCCGTACGGACATCCAGCAGTGTAACGCTGCCATCGCAAGGCAAGCCCTCAACCTCATTCCAATGGAACTGCCGCACCTTTCCGCTCTCCAAATCCTCGATCATAAAACCGGCCATATTGACCGGGTCTTTGGCAGAGGAATAGGGCGGCGCATAGGAAAGGTCAAGC
>UQWH01000038.1 GCA_900544705.1 uncultured Eubacteriales bacterium
TGAGAAAGGACAGCTCATAGGCAGGGTTCAGGGCAATCTTCTTTTCATCCACCATGTCCAGCAGTTCGGGAATCAACTCTGTCAGACGGATATAGCGCTGAATTTGATTTCTGCTTGAACCAGCCTGCTGAGCCAATATTTCATCGGCTCTCAACTTCGTCCCAACTTGGGACGAAGTTAAATCAACTCGCTCTCCCTGATGTTTCATGGCGTCCAGCTTCATCTTGTAGGCAAAGGCTCTTTCACTTGGGAGCAAGCTTTCTCGTTGCAAATTGCTGTCAACCATAATGATCGTGGCGGCATCATCATCCAAATCCCGAACAATGACTGGCATGGTCTCCTTGTCTGCCAGTTCACTGGCTCTGTGCCGCCTGTGTCCGGCTACCAGCTCATAACCACCCTCCGGGTCCGGTCGAGCAATCACCGGAACCAGAACGCCATACTGCTTGATACTGTCAGCGGTCTCCATCATGGCTTCGTCATCCTTGACTTTGAATGGGTGGTTCTTAAAGGGATGCAATTCAGACAGCGGAATCTCCTGAATCTTTTCCAGCTTTACATCCTGACGGCCTTCTTCGGTGGAGAACAGATCATCTACCGAGGCCAGCTCTATTTTTTTCGCGCTGCTTTTCAAGTTTCAACACCTCCTTCGTCAGATTTCGATACCCCTCTGCCACTTTGCCGCCAGGGTCATGGGCGAAAATACTTTTTCCCTCTGCGCTAATTTCCTTTGCCCGGACAGAGTGGGGGATCTCTGTGCTGAATACTTTGATCTTGCTGCCATAGGTCTCACGCAGGAGCGCGGAGATCTCTTTGGCAAAGTTGGTTCGGCTGTCCACCATCGTCAGCAGGATACCGTCTATCTGGAGCTTGGGGTTGATCTGCCGCTTTACCTTGTTTACCGTGGAGAGCAGCTGTTCCAGTCCTTTGGCGGGCAGATACTCTGCCTGAACGGGAATTATGATCCTGTTCGCAGCGGCCAGCGCATTGACTGTGAGCATACCCAGGGAGGGCTGGCAGTCGATGAGGATATGGGAGTATTGCCCCTTCAGCGTGTCCAGATATTGCCGCAAGATAGTCTCACGGCTCATGGCGTTTACCAGGGATACCTCCATACCGGATAACTGGATGTCCGCAGGCATCAGGTCAACGCCTTCTGCATGATGCAGAATACCTTCTCCGGGGCGTATAGGCTGATCCATCAGAATTTTGCCCATTGCATCGGACAATGTAAATGGCAACTTGTCCGGTTGCGGATTTCCCAGGCTGATTGTCAGGCTCCCTTGCGGGTCCCCGTCGATCAGCAGGACTTTCTTTCCGGCCTGCGCCAGCCCGATTCCCAAGTTGGCACAGGTCGTTGTCTTGCCAACGCCGCCTTTCTGGTTGGCAATGGCGATGATTTGCGTGTTCATTGACTTCACCTCATTTCTAATTATTGCTGTTGCTTCTGGAAATAGAAAAAGCCGCCACTTCAAAATTAACAGTGAAGTGACGGCTCTTTCTATCGCCGGAATACGAGTTCCTGAAATGAAAAAAGCACCCAGCATTTATACTGTGTGCTACATCAAATTCATATTCAATTATTCAAATTAGCTCAAACTATGCCAAACTGCCACAGCCAAAAAACGAGGGAAAGGAGGGCTGAAAAGCACCCCAAAAATCGGCTCTCGGTTAACCACTTTGGGAACCACTTCCCCCTCTTTTCGCCCTCTTTTTGGTCAGTTAACCACTTGCGGACCACTAAAAATTGGATAAAATCGGCTCTCGTTTTGCCAAATTTGGTCAAACCATATCAGCCCGTTTAGATATAGCAAAAGCCCGGAAAACCTTGATTTTCCGGGCTTTTTGAACCATTTTGATATAGTCTGAGCAGTCGATTATCGCTTGCTGAACTGCGGAGCGCGACGAGCTGCTTTGAGACCGTACTTCTTTCTTTCCTTCATTCTCGGGTCGCGGGTCAGGAAGCCGGCGGCCTTCAGGGCTGCGCGGTACTCGCCGTTGACGCCCAGAAGAGCGCGGGAAATGCCATGACGGATGGCGCCGGCCTGGCCGGTCACGCCGCCGCCCTTGACGGTGCAGATGATGTCAACCTTGCCGAGGGTATCGGTGGTGACCAGCGGCTGACGAACGATCAGCTTCAGGGTATCGAGGCCGAAGTAATCGTCGATGTCGCGGCCGTTGATGATGATGGAGCCGGTGCCGCCTTCATAGACGCGGACGCGCGCGACGGAGGACTTCCGTCTGCCGGTGCCGTACTGATACTGTTTCTTGCTCTCGTACATAGTCTGTTACCTCCTGATTAGTCCAGCGTCCATGCTTCGGGCTTCTGGGCTGCGTGGTTGTGCTCAGCGCCGGTGAAGAGCTTCAGACGGGTGAGTGCAGCGCGGCCGATGGTGTTCTTCGGGAGCATGCCCTTGACGGCCAGCTCCATGGCGAACTCGGGACGCTCAGCCATGAGGGTCTTATACTTGGTTTCCTTCAGGCCGCCGATCCAGCCGGAATGACGGCGGTAGTACTTCTGCTCCAGCTTCTTGCCGGTGAGGATGGCCTTGTCAACATTCACGATGATGACGTAGTCGCCGCAGTCGACGTTGGGAGTGAAGTCGGGCTTGGTTTTGCCGCGAAGGATGTTCGCAGCGATCACAGCGGTGCGGCCCAGGGGCTTATCTGCTGCATCAAGAACGTACCATTTGCGCTGGACGTCCTCTTTTCTGACCAGGGTAGTGGACATGAGTGATTTCCTCCGTACTATGATAATAAATATTTTGACAAACTTGTTGATTGCGCGTACAATACGAGTACACAGCTTTTTCTTTATACCACAGAGAAAACCGGCTGTCAAGCAACTTTTTTGAGAATTTCATTTTTCATCGAAAGAACTCTTGGATTCTCCCGTATTCTCGCGTTTTCTCTTGAATTCTCAAAAGGCAAAAATCCGTATTACAGGGGGACTATCGCAAAATGCAAAGAATGATGGGACTGATGCGGCGCTGCATCGACGACTACCGCATGATCGAACCGAATGACAAGATCGCCGTGGGCGTTTCGGGGGGCAAGGACTCCCTGACGCTTCTGACGCTGCTGGCCGCGCTGCGGGAATACTACCCGGAGCCCTACGACCTGACCGCCATCACCATTGACATGGGCTTGCCGGGCATGGATTTCTCCCCGGTGGAGGACTACTGCGCCAAGCTGGGCGTCCCCTTTCAGCGCGTTCCCACGCAGATCGGGCCGATCATTTTCGAGTACCGCAAGGAGAAAAATCCCTGCTCCATGTGTGCGAAAATGCGCCGCGGCGCGCTGAATCAGGCGCTTCTGGCGCAGGGGTTTCACAAAATCGCGCTGGGCCACCACTACGACGACGCGGTGGAGACCTTCCTGATGAGCCTGCTGTTTGAGGGGCGGCTGAGCTGCTTCCAGCCTGTGACCAATCTCGATCGTACCGGCGTGACCCAGATTCGCCCCATGCTCTATCTGACCGAGGGAATGGTGCGCAGCTTTGCCGAATCGCAGCAGCTTCCTATCATTCATAACGTCTGCCCCTCGGACAAGCATACAAAGCGGCAGGAGATCAAGGACCTGATCGTCACGCTTTCCGCGACCTATCCCGACCTCAAAAACCGCGTGTTCGGCGCGATGCAGCGGCTGCCGCTGCCGGAATGGGGCGTCATGCCGCACCCGCGGGGGAAGAAGGAATCTCATATTCAAAAATGAGGGTCGGTGCCCAAAGCTGCGGGTGAATCAAGCGCCGGGATCGTGATGGTGAAATCGAGAGAGGCGAGGATCGTGTTCTCGTAATCCTGCTCTTGATGTCCTTGCCCGAAACAGGCGCGTGTACAAGTTGAAAATTCTCGGGAGCGCCGCGATAATAAAGCGGAATGGAGATGGCATATGAAGAATTTGCAGAATTTGGCCGCCGCGTGCGAGGCGGATCTGCGCTCGATCGGAATTCGCCCCGGCAGGGTTTCTGCGTGGCGTGTCAACACGCGTGCGAAAAGCCGGTGGGGACAGTGCAGGGAGCTTACGCCCGGCTGCTTTGAGATCAGCATTGCCGCGCGGCTCTTGCAGGACGACGTGAGCGATCAGGCGGCAAAGGACACCATTCTGCACGAGCTGCTGCACACCGTGCGCGGCTGCCACGGGCATACCGGCCGCTGGGCGGAGCTGGCGGCGCAGGTGAACCGGCTCCTGCCGCAGTATACGATCAAACGCACGGCCACCGCAGAGGAAAAGGGAATAGAAGCCGTGCCGCGCGTGCGCGAAAGCCGCTATATGCTCCGCTGCGTCCGCTGCGGCAGGGAGTTCCGCCGCGAGCGGCAGAGCCGGATCATTCAGTACCCGGAGCGTTACCGCTGCACCTGCGGCGGCACATTGGAGCGCGTGCGATAAAGCGGCCCCGACAGCTTGCACTAAAAGACCAAACGGAGGAGAAGCAAACGCTTCTCCTCCGGTTCTTTACTGAATGTGGACGTGATTGTTGATATGGTCGATGCAGTAGCAGCGGTAGCCCTTGCACTTGGAGCAGTAGCGGAATTCCAGATCGGGATAGTCCGTATCGGTGCGGCCGCACACGGTGCACTTGTGACGGTAGGGGCGCTCGCCCGTGCTGCTGCGGTAGTTCTTTGCCCAGTCGGGGTTCGGTTCGGCGTCTACCTTGGCGCGGAAATCGCGGGAGGCCTTGCGTGCCTGCCGGCCGCGCTGCCAGCGCAGCGGGAAGAGATTGCGCACGTCCTTGCCCATGAACAGGAAGTAGTTCAGCAGGGCGATCAGCGGGAAGAGCGCGATCAGCAGGCAGTAGGTGCCGATATAGGCACTGTGGTACTTTGTCCAGTTGATGATGGCGATATAGACGCCGTTTGCGACCCCATAGGCGGTCAGACCGAGATCGACCAGCGCGAGCCACTTCATCTTGAGCGGGATGAAGAACATGAACAGCACGCGCTGCTCCGGAATCAGCGTCGCCACGGCGAGGAACATCGACAGGTTCAGGTAGGTGACGGTGACGGGCATGGGGAGGGAAAGACCGCCCGGGGCATAGCCCAGGTGGATGGCCAGCGCCGCGACGTCCATCATCAGCAGGCCCGTCAGATAGTAGAGATTGAAGCGCAGCATGCCCCAGTTGGCTTCCAGCGTTTTGCCGATCCAGTAGTAGAAATAGATGGCCAGCAGCATGAAAAAGAAACCGAACACACCGCTGCTGTACTCATAAGCGAAGGTGAAAACATAGGTAAACAGCCGCCAGACCTGTCCATGCAGGATCTTTGCCGCGTCGAAGCAGAACCAGCTATACATTTGCAGGCCGTCATCGTAGCGGGAGAAGAAATAGACGATCAGGTTGCCGATGCCGATGTACAGCATCAGGTTCGGGATGCCTTTATTGCGGTTTTTGTAAACAAAGCGATTGAAATTTCTGCGTAGCTTGTTCATAAAATGCCTCCTTTGAAGGACTGAATTCTATTTTAGCGGAAAAAGTTGGGCTTGTCTATGTACAAACTTTGAATTTTGTAAATCCGTTGAAAAAAGCGGAGGGATATGCTATGATATTTTAAGAAATTTATGGAGGATTCAGCCATGAGCCATGTAAAAGATATGTCCCTTGCCGAATACGGCCGGATGAAGATCGAATGGGTGCAGGACTTCATGCCCGCGCTCGTCGCCATCCGCAAGCGGTTTGAAGCCGAAAAGCCCTTTGCCGGGAAGAAGATCACGATGTCTATCCATATGGAGGCAAAAACCGCGTTTCTGGCCCTCTGCCTTGCAGCGGGCGGCGCGGAGGTCCATGCAACGGGCTGCAACCCCCTGTCCACGCAGGACGACGTGGCGGCGGGCCTGGCGTCCATGGGCGTGGAGACCTACGCCATCCACGGCGTGACCAGCGAGGAATATCAGCAGCTTCTCATTGAGGCGCTGTCCTGCCACCCTGATCTGATTATTGACGACGGCGGCGACCTTTTAGACCTCCTGAGCGGAAATTATGCGGAGCTTGGCGATCATATTCTCGGCGGCGCGGAGGAAACGACCACGGGCATCCATCGCCTGCACGCCCGCGCGAAGGCCGGCCTGCTGCCCTTCCCGATGATGAACGTCAACGATGCGAAGTGCAAGCACTACTATGACAATAAATACGGCACCGGACAATCCGTCTGGGACTCCATCATGCACACGACGAATCTGCTCGTCGCGGGCAAGACCGTGGTCGTGGCAGGCTACGGCTACTGCGGCCGCGGCGTGGCCATGCGCGCCAAGGGCATGGGCGCCAATGTGATCGTCACGGAGATCGACCCCATCAAGGCGCTGGAGGCATCCATGGACGGCTGCCGTGTGATGCCCATGGACGAGGCGGCCCCGCAGGGTGATATTTTTGTCACGACGACCGGCTGCCGCGACGTCATCACGCGCCGCCACTTTGAAAAGATGAAGAACAATGCCTTCCTCTCCAATGCCGGGCATTTCAACGTTGAGGTCAACGGCGTGGAGCTGGAGGAGATGGCGGTGCGGGTGTTCAAGCGCCGCAACGACATCGTGGGCTATGAGCTGCCGGACGGCCGCGTGCTGAACCTTCTGGCGGAGGGACGGCTCGTGAATCTTGCCTCCGGCAACGGCCACCCGGCGGAGATCATGGACACCAGCTTCTCCGTGCAGGCACTGGCGCTGGAGTATCTCCTGCACCACGCAAAGGAACTGGACAAGCAGGTCTACGAGATCCCGCAGGCGATAGACGACGAGATCGCGCGGCTGAAGCTGCGCGGCGCGGGGCTGCACATCGATGTCCTCACGCCGGAGCAGGAGGCCTACATGGCAGGCTGGAAGGTCTGAATAAAAGTCGAAGGGTTCCACCGCTTTGCGGTGGAACCCTTGTTTTTACAGCAAAATGGGTTGTATCTGCCGGTTTTCCAGCGCGGCGGCGACCGTTTCCGGCAGACGGGTAAAGTCCGCGACCAGACTGTAGGGCTTCTTTTCCGGACTGTCCTGTCCGAAGGGAACGAAATAATAGTGTTTGCGGTTCAGCAGCTTGCCGATACTCTCCGCACTGGCGGACAGGCCGTCGTTCGTGGAAACCGCCAGCACGACCGGACGGCCGTTGCGCAGGTGCGCCTTGCAGGCGAAGGTGACGGGCGAATCGGCGATGCCGCCGGCCAGCTTGCCAAGAGTGTTACCGGTGCAGGGCGCGATGACGAGCAGGTCGAGCGTCGCTTTCGGCCCGAAGGGTTCCACCTCCGGCAGCGTGTGGAAGACGGGCTCGCCGCAGATCGCTTCGATCTCCGCGCGAAAGTCTGCCGCCGCGCCGAAGCGGCTGTCGGTTTCGTAGGAAGCACCGGAAAGAATGGGGATGATGTGATATTGCACCGCGAGTGTGCGCAGCACGTCGATGGTTTTGCGGAAGGTGCAGAAGGAGCCGCACATTGCAAAACCGATGGTCGGTTTGGGCATATTGAGATACCTCACTTAAATGGAATCAAGCACGCAGTCGGCGTACAGGCGGCCGGCGGTTTCCGGCGCGCAGAGGCCGGGCAGACCGGGGGCAAAATGATAGGCAAGCCCCAGCGCGCGGCAGTCCGCTTCCGGAATGCCGCCGGGGCGGGAGGCAAGCTCGATGAGAATGCAGGAGGGCTTCAGCGCACCGAGCTGCTGCGCCGTCAGCACCGCCGCCGGGACGGTGTTGAACAGAAAATCATACTGCGCCAGACCGGCGGCATAGACGCCGGGCGCATCTGCCTGCATCCCCATTGCCTGCGCCATGGCGCGGTCGGCGGGTTTGCGCGCGGCGACGGTCACATAAGCCGAGACCGCGTGCAGCTTCTGCGCCAGCACACGCCCGACGCGGCCGAAGCCGACGACAAGGCACTGCGCGCCGTGCAGCGTGATAGGGGAGGCGTCGATCGCCAGACGGATGGCGCCTTCGGCGGTGGGAATGGCGTTCAGAGTCGTCATGGGCTCGCTGCCGTAGAGGTCGGAAACGGCGGCGCCTGCCGCCTCAAGGTCTGCGCGGTGCGCGCCGAGCAGGGCGCCGTAAGCCTGCGCGCCGGGGCGGATGCGGGAGAGAAGCTCCGCAATGGGCAGGCCGTTTTTCCCGCGCAGGTATTCCCCCTGAAAGGAGGGAAAGGGCAGAAGCAGCTTCCCGGCAAGCGCCGCGGGAAGCGGCCAATCCTCTGCGCCGGGCACGCCGTGGGTGAGGACGACGCAGCCCCTGGCACGAAGCTGCTCGGCCGCCCAGAATTGCCGCCGGTCGCCGCAGAAAACGTGGTATGTATCGGGCATGGCGTACACTTCCTTTCTGCCCCAGTGTATGCATTTTTTCGGGAAACCGTGAAAATAAGTTGTCAAGACGGGCGGCGCGCGTTATAATAGAAAAAAGAAAACGAGGGAGAAAATGAGATGGAGCGGCACGGTTTTATTCACGATATGCTGGACGTGAAGGTCCTGATCCTGTACATCATGTCGCGGGCAATGTACCCGGTGGACCTGCAGAAGATCTATGAGCTTTCCTATCAGGACGACGGACTGAGCTATTTTGACGTGGCGCAGGCGGTGCCGCAGATGGTCGAATCCGGACATCTGGAGCCGGTGGAGGGCGAGCGCTATGTGATCACCGAAAAGGGCCGCGAGGCCTGCGCCATCACGCAGGACGCGATCGCATTCCCGGTGATGCAGCGGGCGGGCGCGGCAGTGGACGAGTTCAACCGCGCGGTGCGGCGCAGCAGCTTTGTCAAGACGACGGTGTGCCAGCGCGAGGGCGGCGACTATTCCGTCCTGATGAGCCTGAACGACGAAGCGGGCGACCTGCTGAAAATGGAGCTGATGGCGCCCACGCAGAAGCATGCCTACCGTCTGGCAGGTGCGTTCTCCAAGAACGCCGAGGCGATCTACCGAAGCATCATGGATCAGCTTCTTGTGACGTCTGACGAGGAAGGGACTTGAAAAAAGCAGAAAACTGTGGTATCATATCCTCAGAGGAAGATACCACAGTATTTTTCTTACAACCGAACATCGAAAGGAGCGACTTACTATGAAATTCCAGTTCACCGAGAAAAAAGTCAGCTTACCAGCGAGCGTCCACGCTTATGCCGAGAAGAAAGTGATGAAGCTGGAACGTTTTTTCAAAGATGATGCGGAGGCACTTGTCGCCTTTTCTGTAGAAAAAGACCGTAATCGTGTTGAGATTACGGTACACGCTGCAAACACCTACTTCCGTGCAAGCGAAGCAACCTCGGATATGTATGCGTCCATTGACGCTGCGGTGGCGACCATCGAGCGCCAGATCCGCAAGAACAAGACACGTCTGGCTCGCCGCCTGCGTCAGGATGCGTTCACCCGCTCTGCGGAGGTCACGTCCTTTGCGCCGGAAGCGGAGGAAGAGAGCACGTTCGAGATTGTGCGCACCAAGCAGTTCCCAATGAAGCCCATGACCCGCGAGGAGGCCATCTTACAGATGAACCTGCTGGAGCATAGCTTCTTCGCCTTCCGCGACGAAGAAAATGAGGGCGCTTTTGCAGTGGTCTACAAGAGAAACGACGGCGGCTACGGTCTGATCGAAGACGTAAACTAAATAGTATATCAGCCGGGGCAGTTTTGAACTGCCCCGGTTTTTTACGGTTAGCAATGGCCTTTTATTGATATTCACTGAAAGATTGATATTGTAAAGCTGTGCCGTGGGAAAACCAACTGGCCAAAGTAGAATTAGCAAATTCCTCATCAATTAGGAGATTCTCGTGAGGAATATCGGTATCAATAGATGGTATTTTTGAAGAATCTGAAAGGTACTCCCAGCGAATGCCGTTTCCGCTGCGCTGTGTATAAATAATTTCAAGAGGCAGTAAGTAACCGGGTGTAGCTATGGAGAATGAATTCTTCGTTGCAGATGAAGATGACACACCGCTTGAGCCTCGGTTATAGATATACGAATCTGCTCCAAGGAAATAAATGTTGCGTTCCCAACCTTCCAATGCTAATGTGGCCTGTCCATCAATAGTTGTGTAAACTGCAAAAAAATAACCATCATCTATGTTTTGATCAGGAGCTCCAATCCATCCGAGAAGCAGTTCATTAGTGCCGTCACTGTCCAAATCAAAAATAGCAAAACCAGTTTTGGAGAGCAGATCGGACGGATTCTCCCAAGCCCAATAGGGATTTACAATAGACGAAACCAAACCGGCCGCAGATGAACTCCATTGTGGATCATTTTGAGAATGCTCGCAAATCGCACGGCGGTAAGCGTTAAGTATATCTGTATATGGATAATAAGATGAAGTATTACTTGCGGTAGGTAGTTCAGATTCGTTGCTAGATTGAGTTCCATTATTGTTCTTTGGGAGAAAATACGTTGGTGCCGCTGAAGAACTAAATTCGCTTGAAAACTCATCCGAGTTGCTTTCATTGAAAGTGGAAGGGGATTCACTAGCAGCAGTAGAGGCCGGAGAAAGTAGTTCTGAGTTACCTATGTTCTCCTCACTATTAGCAGAACTGTTATATGATATTGTAGTTGCAGAACATGCCGTGAAAAGAGAAAATGCAATAATCATTAAAATAGTTGCAATTCCTTTATTCATTGTTACTCCTTAAATAAAGCCGCAGAGAGCTTTCGCTCCCTGCGGTTTATAAGTACAGCTTAGCGGGCGACGAAGAACATGATCGTGAAGAGCAGACCGATGATCCAAGTGCCGACGTTGATCTCCTTGACCTTACCCGTGAAGAGCTTGATGAGGATGTAGGAGATGAGGCCGAAGGCGATGCCGTAAGAAATGTTGTAGGTGAAGGGCATGAGCGCCATGGTCAGGAATGCGGGAACCGCTTCCCCGGGATCGCTCCACTCGATATTCTTGACGCCGCCGATCATCAGAATGCCGACGTAAATCAGAGCCGCAGCCGTTGCGCAGGACGGAATCATGGCAGCAACCGGGGCGAGGAACATCGCGATGAAGAAGAACAGTGCGGTGAACATGGAGGAAAGACCGGTACGGCCGCCCTCTGCAACACCGGCGGAGGATTCGACGAAGGTGGTGACGGTGGAGGTGCCGCAGACAGCGCCGCAGCAGGTCGCGATCGCGTCAGCCATCATGGCCTTGTCCATGTTGGGGACGTTGCCCTTCTCATCAAGCAGACCGCCGACGGAGCAGGCGCCGAACAGAGTGCCGAGGGTATCGAACATATCAACCATGCAGAATGCAAGCATCGTGGTCAGGAAGGTAACGACGAAGCTGCCCACGCCGTTGGCACTGATCCATGCGGAGAAGTCGAAGCCTTCCGTGAAGACCTTGCCGAAGGCGATGTTTGCAAAATCCTTGAAGGGAGCGAGAATGTTCAGAGAGAAGTTTGCCTTGACAGCGGTGTCATAGAAGCCCTCCACGGTGATGAGGCCGAGGACGTAGTAGATAACTGCGCCGCCGATCATGCCCCAGAATACGGCACCCTTGATCTTCTTCTTGAACATTGCACCGATGGCGATGACGGCGAGGATGGTGATGAGAAGCGGCATAATCTCAGCCCAGGTAACGGAGCCGAAGAACACGTTGAAGGAGTGCAGGTCGACCAGTGTGGCGTCACTGTTGACGACAATGCCGGCATTCTGCAGGCCAAGGAACGCGATGAACAGGCCGATACCTGCGGAGATTGCGGTCTTGACCGCCTTGGGGATGGCGTCGAAGATAACGCGGCGCAGGCCGGTGACGGTCAGCAGGATGAAGACGATGCCGTCAACCAGAACCATGACCAGTGCATTGGCATAGGAGAAGCCCATACCGAAGCAGACGGAATAGACGAAAAATGCGTTCAGACCCATGCCGGAGGCCTGTGCGAGGGGCAGATTCGACAGCAGTCCGATCAGAACGGTGCCGATCACGGCGGAGATTGCGGTAGCGATGTAAACCGCATTGTAGTAGCCGTCACCCAGAGAGCCGAACATACCGGCGTTGACCATCAGGATGTAAGCCATTGCCATGAATGTGGTAATACCGGCAAGAACTTCTGTTCTTACGGTTGTACCATGCTTTTTCAGTCCAAAGAACTTTTCCATGAAATACCTCCACTTTTTATTCCGCCGCTCATCGCAAGCGTTTTTCTGCCGGAAAATGACATCCGCCCCTTCTGCGCTCCGGCATGAAGCACAGGGGGAAACGGCTCAATTCCTTGCTTTAATCATAGCAAACAATTCACAGTTTCGCAATCATTTTTTTACAAACCGGGTGTGAAATTTTGATCAAAAATTTTGTACAAAACTAACAAATATTTTGGATTGCGGCATAAGCGGCAGCAAAAATTTGCAATAAGAATACAACTGCGCAATAAAAATACAGCGGTAGAAAATCACAGAAAAAATGGAAAGAAATCCCGGCATTTTGCATAGATATGCGGGTGGCGTCGCCTGACAAGGGCACATATGCCCGCCGGACACACCGGCACGCCTTTCGCGGCGTTATCGTCTTTGCCATACGCCGGTATGCCTGCGTCCTCTGCCTTGCGAAAAACGCGCCGGAGCGCCCGGCGGGTCTTCGAGTTTTCCGGGAGGATAAACGGCAGTTGGCAAGGCAGACGAGGCAGATGGGCTGACGCCCATCAACGAGGATAACGAAGTCAAATGTCGTTTCGGCCCGGGAAAACCATGTGTGCCCTTGTCAAGCGACGCTAAAAAAGTCCGCCGCAGGAAGCTGCGGCGGACGGAGGGAAAACTTAGGGGAAATTCAGCGGTCTTCGCGGAAGTAGGACAGACCCAGCGCTTCGGGCGGCTGCTTTTCCTTGTTGTTGCGCATACTGGAAACGACAAGGACGATGACCGTCACGACGTAGGGCAGGATCTTGTAAAGCTGCGTGGGGATGAAGGAAAGCTGCAGACGCAGATACAGGATCATCAGTGCGCCGAAGAGGACGGAGCCCCAGATGGCGGACAGCGGACGCCAGGTGCAGAAGATGACCAGCGCAACGGCCAGCCAGCCGACACCGGACAGGCCTTCGTGGTTCCAGACGCAGCCGGCGATGGTGGTGATGTAGACCATGCCGCCGACGGCGGAGATGCCGCCGCCGATGATGGTGGCGAGGTACTTGTAGCGTGTGACGTTGATGCCGGCAGCGTCTGCGGTTGCGGGAGATTCACCCACGGCGCGCAGATACAGACCGGAACGGCTCTTCATCAGATAGCAGTACAGACCAACGGCCAGCAGGACGGCAAGATAGAAGAAGAAGCTGTGGCTGAACAGAACCTTGCCGACATAGGGGATCTCCTGAAGGAACTTCGGGAAGGGAGAGGCGATGAAGTAAGTTTTCAGCTCGTTGCCGATAGCGACGTAGCCGCCCTCACGCACACGCATGAATTCGCCCATGAACTGGCCGACGCCCGTGCCGAAGATGGACAGAGCAAGGCCGGTGACGTTCTGGTTTGCGCGCAGTGTGGTCGTGATAAAGCTGAAGATCAGCGAGGCCAGCGCGCCGGCAAGGAAAGCAAACAGGATGCCGACCAGAATGGCAACGAAGCCGTTCGGGGTGGCGGTGAGCTTTTCGTAGTAGAACACGCCGCCGAGACCAAATGCGCCGCCCATGAACATAATGCCTTCCACGCCGAGGTTCAGGTTGCCGGATTTCTCCGTCAGAACCTCGCCCAGCGTGCCGAACAGCAGCGGCGTGCCGTAGGTGACTGCCGCGACGATCAGTGCGATAAATAATGTGATGAAATGTTCCATATTATGCCGCCTCCGTTTCCTGGTGCTTGCTGCGGAAGATCAGACGATAATTGATGAAGAACTCACAGCCCAGCATACAGAACAGCAGCAGGCCCGTGATGATGTCGGAGATGGAAGCCGGGACGCTGAGCTGCGTCTGCAGGGTTTCTGCACCCTTGGAAAGGACGGCCAGCATCATGGAGATGACGATCATGGCAAAGGCGTTGAGTTGGCTGAGCCATGCGACGGTGATGGAGGTAAAGCCGACGCCATCCGCGACACCGTTGTAAAGCGTGCCGTTTGCGCCGGAAACGACGATGAAGCCGACGATACCGCTGATCGCGCCGGACAGGAGCATGGTGCGCATCATGATGCGGCCGACGTTCATGCCTGCATAGCGGGCGGTGTTGATGGAGTCGCCGATGACGGCGATCTCATAGCCGTGCTTGGTATAGCGCATATAGATGAAGATAAATACCACGAGAACCAGCACGATGATCCAGCCGCAGTGGACGCCGAACACCTTGGGCAGGCAGGCGGCGCGGTCAAACTGCGGAATGATCTGCGAGCCGGGACGGCCTTCCCACGGGCCGCCCTGCAGCCAGGAAACCACGCCGATAATGATGTAGTTCATCATCAGGGTGAAGAGCGTTTCATTGGTGTTCCACTTGGCCTTGAAGAAAGCGGGGATCAGACCCCAGATGCCGCCGGCCAGCGCCGCTGCGAGGGCCATGACGATCAGAAGCAGAACGGAGGGCAGCTTGTCGACCCAGTAAAGGGCAAAGTAGGTCGCCGCGATGGCGCCTGCGGTGATCTGACCCTCCGCGCCGATGTTCCAGAAACGCATCCGGAAGCAGGGGGCGATGGCGAGGGCGCAGCCCAGAAGGGGAACGGCAATTTTGACGGTCTGGCGGATGGCGGTCTTTTTGCCGAGCGCGCCGGAGATCATCGTGCCGTAAGCGGTGAAGGGGTTATTTCCCGTGATCAGGATGACCAGGGAGCCGAGCAGCAGCGCGATCAAAATGGAACCGAGGCGGATCGCCCAGACCTTGCGGGGATCCATGCTGTCGCGCTTCGCAAGACGAATCAAGGGCATTTTCTTTTCCTGCATTACTGAACTGCCTCCTTTCCGCCGACGCGGGTCATCAGCAGACCGATTTCTTCCTTGGTGGCGGTGCGGGCATCCACGATGCCGCTGACCTTGCCGCCGCAGAGGACCAGAATCCGGTCGCAGAGCTCCAGCAGCACGTCCAGATCCTCGCCGACAAAGACGACGGCCGCGCCGTTCATCTTCTGCTGCGTCATCAGATTATAAATGGTATACGAGGTGTTGATGTCGAGACCGCGCACGGCGTAGGCGCTCATCAGGACGGAAGGCGAGCTTGCGATCTCGCGGCCGACGAGGACCTTCTGCACGTTGCCGCCGGAAAGACGGCGCACCGGATAATTGGTGTCGGGAGTGACGACTTCCAGATCCTTCCAGACCTGCATGGCAAGCTGGTTGGGGTCGCGGCGGTTGACAAAGACGCTTTTGCCCTTTTTCCAGCTTCGCAGCATCATGTTGCCGGTCATGCCCATGGAGCCGACCAGACCCATGCCGAGACGGTCTTCCGGCACAAAAGCCAGAGAGACGCCGGTTTTCTTGATCTGCATCGGCGTCTTGCCGACCAGCTCACTGGGGCGGCCGTCCTTGGGAATGTGGCGGATGGAACCATGAGCGACGGGATACAGACCGGCGATGGCCTCCAGCAGCTCCTTCTGGCCGGAACCGGCAATGCCGGCAATGCCGAGAATCTCGCCGCTGTTGGCGGTAAAGGAAACATTGTCCAGCTTTTTCACGCCCTCACCGTCGATGCAGGTGATCTCGCTGAGCACCAGACGCGCCTCCGGGTGTTCATATTTCGGACGGTCGATGTTCAGCGTGACGGAATGGCCGACCATCATGTCCGTCAGCGCCTGCGGGTTGGTTTCGCTGGTGTTGACGGTGCCGATGTACTTGCCCTTACGCAGAACGGCGACCTTGTCGGAAAGCTCCATGACTTCGTTGAGCTTGTGGGTGATGATGACAATGGCCTTGCCGTCTTTCTTCATATTCCGCAGGACGGCGAAGAGCTTCTCGGTTTCCTGCGGGGTCAGAACCGCAGTCGGTTCGTCCAGAATCAGAATGTCCGCACCGCGGTAGAGCACTTTGACGATCTCGACGGTCTGTTTCTGAGAAACGGACATATCATAGATCTTCTGCGTCGGGTCGATGTCGAAGCCGTAGCGGTCGCAGATCTCCTTGACCTTTGCGTTGGTGGCCTTAATATCAAGGCGACCGCCTTCGTCCAGACCGAGCACGATGTTTTCCGCCGCGGTAAAGACGTCCACGAGCTTGTAGTGCTGATGGATCATGCCGATCTTGTGATCAAAGGCATCCTTCGGGGAACGGATGGAGATGGGCTTGCCATCGGCAAGAATCTCACCCTCATCCGGAAGATAGATACCGGCGAGCATGTTCATCAGCGTGGTCTTACCGCTGCCGTTCTCGCCCAGCAGGGAAAGAATTTCGCCGCGGCGCAGACCCAGACAGATGCCGTCGTTGGCGACGACCGAGCCGAACCGTTTGGTGATGTTCCTCAGTTCAATTGCGTAAACAGTTTCCAAGGCTGTCATCCTTTCTTGCGGCGCCAGAAGACGCCGGAGTTTAAGGCTTTTGATACTATATATAATAACACAGCTCCCAGTACTTGTAAATAAAAAGTCGTTGGTTAAATATGCAAAAATTCTGTGATGGAATTTGTAAAAATAAAACAAAAAATTAGGAAGCCAAAAATTTTTTTGTATCATGCGGGACAAAAAAAGCGGATAAACAACGGGAAATAAATACAGAAAATGGGCTGCCGAAGCAGCCCATTTTGGTAGCGATTTCAGATTAGCCGAATGCGGAGTTCAGCCACTCAATGCCGTCGATCTGGACGGTGAAGTAAGGAGCGGACTGGAAGTGGGACTCATGGAAGTAGCCGTCAAACACAGCCTCTTCGGAATCCGCCGTGAAGTCGCCGTCGGTATCCAGAGCGAAAGCGTGCTCCAGCGTCTTGCCGTCGACCGTGAAGGTGGAGGTGTCGAATACATGCAGTTCGCCGTCGGCGAGCTTCTTCTCAACTTCCGCGAGCTTTTCGGCAGTGCCTTCCGCGCAGAGCTTCTCGTTCAGCGGGGTCAGAACGACGGCGCCGGACTCATAGCCCTTGCACCAGTCCTGATCGAAGGTTTCGCCGTTGGCGACCGCTTCGATGATCTCGGTGAAGTAAACGCTCCAGTCGATACGGGTGCCGACCAGAGAAGCGTCGGGAGCAACACCGGTCATGTCGTTGTTGTAGCCGGTATGGAATGCGCCCTTGGTCTGTGCAGTGGTAGCGGGCGTGGTGTTGTCGGAGTGCTGGGAGATGAGCTTGCAGCCCATGTCGCACAGAGCGGAAGCGGCGTTGCCTTCTTCGGTAGCGTCGGACCAGGAGCCGACGAACTGAACCTTCATGGTCACGCTCGGGCAGACGCTGCGCGCGCCGAGGAAGTAAGCGGTAAAGCCGGAGATAACTTCAGCGAAGGAGTACGCGCCGACATAACCGATGACAGCTTCGTCTTCCTTGATCTCGCCCTTGTCGATCAGTTCCTGCAGCTTCATGCCGGCGACGACGCCAGCCAGATAGCGGCCTTCATAGATGTTGGCAAATGCATTGTGGGTGTTCTCGTAGCTGTCGCCCCAGGAGCCCTGATTGGTGCAGCCGACGAACTGAATGTTGGGATAGTCGGGAGCGACCTTCAGCATGAACTGCTCATGACCAAAGGAGTTGTTGATGATCAGCTGGCAGCCGGCTTCGGCCAATTCGATGTTGGCTTCTTCGCACTTGGCGTCCTCGCCGATGTTCCACTTGACCATCCACTCGACATTGATGCCCTTCGCAGCCAGAGCTTCCGTCGCAGCGTCCTTGCCGCGAATGAAGTTGTAGGTGTAGCCCATGTCGTTCTCGTCGCCGATGCAGATCAGGCCGACTTTCACGGTCTTGCCTTCGCCGCCGGGTTCATCGGAATTCTGGACATCTTCGGAGCCCTTGGAGTCGCTCGGCGTCTTGGTGTCGTCGGTCTTACCGCAGCCGACGAAGAGCGCAGCGATCATTGCGAGCGCCAGGATCAGTGCAAGGATCTTCTTCATTTTCGTTGACCTCCTGTATTCTGGGGAACCGCCCCATAAAATGCAGCAAACCGGTTTGCCAGTTTTGCTTGCTTCTATCATACAGGAATTTTTTAGAATTCACAACAGTTTTTTCGAAGAAAATATACTAAATATTTTTGTACAGAACCTGAATATTTTTTCAAAATTTTGTGTAAAATGACGAAATTATACTGATAGGTCACAACACAAAGACAAATGCTCGCATACAGGAAACAAACACGGAAAAACAACCGATGATGACAGGACGAGTACCAAGCCATTATATATTTTAATATGTGCCATAAGAAAAAAGAAAAAAGTACAAAAAAGACGAAATTAGGTGTTGACAAAGCGGAAATGCCGTGGTATCATGTACAAGCTGTCGCGAGAGAGCGTGAGCGATCGAGCGACAGGGTGTACCTTGTAAA
>UQWH01000039.1 GCA_900544705.1 uncultured Eubacteriales bacterium
CCGGCAAGACCACCATCTTCAATCTTCTGACCAATGTCTACCAGCCCACACGCGGAACCATCCTGCTGCGCGGTGTGGATACCAAGGGCATGACCACCGCGCAGGTCAACCGCATGGGCATCGCCCGAACCTTCCAGAACATTCGCCTGTTCGGCAGTATGTCCGTGCTGGACAACGTCAAGGTCGGTATGCACAACGGCATCAAATGCTCCTTTGCCTCTTCTCTTCTTCACACGCCGCGCTACTACCGCAGCGAGCGCATCGCCAGAGAACGCTGCATGGAGCTGCTGGACTTCATGGGCATGGCCGATCTGGCCGAGCAGCGCGCCGGCAGCCTCCCCTACGGCGCACAACGCCGTCTGGAGATCGTCCGCGCGCTTGCGACCAACCCCGCCATCATCCTGCTGGATGAACCGGCAGCCGGCATGAATCCCTCGGAAACCGCAGAGCTGATGGAGCACATCCGCCTCATCCGCGGCACTTTCCAGATCGCCATCATGCTGATCGAGCACGATATGAATCTGGTCATGGGTGTTTGCGAGGGCATCGCCGTGGTCAACTACGGCAAGATCATCGCCAAGGGCACGCCCGATCAGATCCGTTCCAATCCGGAAGTCATTGAAGCCTATCTGGGCAAGAAAGGAGCCGCCGATGCTGAAAGTCGATAACATTCACGTCTACTACGGCGCGATCCATGCCATCAAGGGCATCTCCTTTGAGGTTCACGAGGGCGAAACCGTTGCGCTGATCGGCGCAAACGGCGCGGGAAAGTCCACAACTCTGAAAACCATTTCCGGCCTGCTGCACCCGAGATCCGGCAGCATCCACTTCCTGGGCAAGGACATCACCCACGCCACCGCGCACACGCTCGTGCGGCACGGCATGGCACACGTCCCGGAGGGCCGCCGCATCTTCCTTCAGATGACCGTGCAGGAGAATCTGGAGATGGGCGCCTTCACCCGCCGCGACGACATCTCCGAAACACTGGAAAACGTCTACGAGCGCTTCCCCCGCCTGAAAGAACGCCGCAAGCAGATTGCGGGCACGCTCTCCGGCGGTGAGCAGCAGATGCTTGCCATGGGCCGTGGTCTGATGATCCATCCGAAGCTCCTGATGCTGGACGAGCCGTCCATGGGTCTTGCGCCCATCCTCGTCGAGCAGATCTTCGACATCATCCGTGAGCTGCACAAGAGCGGCACGACCATTCTGCTCGTCGAGCAGAACGCCGGCATGGCGCTGAGCGTTGCCGACCGTGCCTACGTGCTGGAGACCGGCAAGATCACCCTCACCGGCACTGGTGCAGAGCTGGCGTGCAGCGATCAGGTCAAGCAGGCCTATCTCGGCGGCTGAAGGAGATACAAAAAGCTCCACCGTTTTACAACGGTGGAGCTTTTCAGCTTGTCAAAAAAGTCCAAAAGGACTTTTTTGACAAGCTGCCTACAAAATTGCAAAATCAATATTTGTAGTATTATTTTGCAATTTTGATCGCTGCGGCGGGTTATTGAACGCGAAAGGGAACCCTGACGGTTCCCTTTCACACTATTCTTCCCTCCGAAACTTTCGGCTGGATGGGTTTTTGACAGTCTGAAAAAGCTCCACCGTTTTACAACGGTGGAGCTTTTATATCGTTCTAAATCGGTGGGACCGGCGTGGGTCTGGAATCATCCCAGACGTCCTTGACGTCGAAAAGATCATCCAGCAACTCGGGGTTATAGTACATCCGGTAGCCGTCCAGATTCCGGCGGCCCTGACGGACGTAGGCCTTCCAGATCTGCACCCAGTATTCCGTCGAGCCGTCGACGTTGCAGAAATAGCGGAATCCCGCGTTGTAGAGCGTTTCGTATTTCTCGCCGGAGTATTTGTCGATGCCGGCAATGTCCGCGCCGTGGGGGTAGATGAAAATATCCGTCTCCCCGACGTAGGTTTCGATCTGATCTTCCCACTTCTGGGTGTCCTCCGCGACCTTCGCCGCAGAAGCGTTGGTGAAATTGATGTGACCCCAGCTGTGGCTGCCGATCTCCCAGCCCTTCTCGCGCAGGCATTGGGCAACCTTTTTAACCTCCGCACGTTCGGATTCAAGCTGCTCCTGCGTGAGGATCCCTTCTTCAATCCAGCGCGGATTTGTACGGTAGCCGAAGGCTCCCTGATAGCCGGTCAGCGCGATGATGGCACGCGCGCCGCGGTAGGAGAAATCCGGGTGCTTCTGGCAGAACTTTTCCAGGATCGGCACGAGATCGTAGTCGCCGGTGAGCTGCTGTCCGTTGGCGTCCACATAGGTGCAGGTCGGGTAGCCGTCCTCGCCGACAATGATGTGATCGGCAAAGCCGTCGCCCTGCGCGTCCGGCTTGTGGTCCTCGTCGCCGTCGACCATATACTCATAGTAGTTCACGTCGTCCTGCGACATGACGATGGGCTTCTTCCCCTCCGGCAGGTAGATGTCGCCCTGCTCGAAGACCAGATTCCCGTTTTCATCCGTCACCTGCTTGGCAATGTCGTGGATGCGCACCAGAACGTAGCCGCGCTTGTACAGCTCCTCCAGAATGGCCTCAAATTCCTTGATCGTGGTCATGTACTGGTTGTAGCCTGCGTTGGTATAGTCATCGTCAAAGGCGCGGGCGGTGTCCGCGATCAGCGTGTGGAAGAACACGTGCGGGATCGTCGTCGTGTCGCTCCAACGGACCGCCGCCTGCTTGGCGGTGTTATAACGCAGCTGCGCCTCTGCCAGCGTTGGCTGCTGCTGCCAGTCGCTGCCGAATTCTTCCAGCTTGGCAATGGCCGCGTCGTAATCATACCCGGCGGCGAGCACATCCGCCTCCTGCACGAGCGCAGCGGCGCGCACCTCCGGTGCCTCCGTCGGCGGCTCGGTCTCGCTCGGCTCGGAAGAACTGGCAGGGGGTGTGGATTCCTCCGGTTTGCCGGAACCGGCGATCGTGGAGATCAGCCAGATCACCAGCACGAGAATCAGAACTGCAATAATGGCAAGGATCGCATAGAGCTTGCCGTTGCCGTTCTTTTTGCGCTTCTGCGTCTGACGGTTGGCCGGACGGCGATAGCCCTGCTCGCGCCGCGTAGCTTCGCCGTCCTCATTCTCATAATAGGTCTCTTCCTGCCGGGGCACTCTGCGCGGCGGCTGCTGTCTGACCGGCTCTGTGCGCCGGGCGGGACGGCGGTAGCCCTGCGGCTGCTGTTCCGGCTCCTGTTCGTATTTCTGCGGTTCCTGCGGCTCCGGCGCGTGCTCACGCTCGGCCGCACGCTGCTGCCGCTGGGCAAGGTATTTTTCCACGTCCCATTCTTCGTCGTTATCGAAATCATACGCCTTGCGGCGGCTATTATTCTGATCGTCGTATCTGTCGTCCGGCGGGCGATTGTCTGGCATAGTTTCCCAGCCTCCTTCTGTCTTTCTTCTTTATATGACGATAGTATGGATCTGCAAGTTCCGGTTATTCCTTCAATAATCTGCGGCGGGAAATATTGATGGTTCCCTCCTGCATATGGTTCATCCAGCCAAGGCTCTTGCCGCAGCCGTAGGCCACGCAGGAATCGGCGTCGTCCGCGACGACGCAGTTCATTTCCGTGCGGTCGCGCAGCACCTGATCCATGCCCCAGAGCTGGCTGCCGCCGCCCGTGAGCAGGATGCCGTTTTTGGAGATGTCGGCGACCAGCTCGGGCGTGGTCTGCTCCAGAACGTCCAGCACCCTGTCCGCGATCTGCCGCGCCGGACGGCGCAGAACCTCCATGATCTCCTCCGAGGTGACGGTAAACTCGTGGGCAAGGCCGGACTTCACGTCGCGGCCCTTGGCCGTCATGGTCAGGCTCGCGGGACGTGGGCTGACGCAGCCGATGGAGAGTTTGATCTCCTCGGCCGTATTCGCACCGATGATCACGCCGAAGCGCTTGCGCACATATTTGATGATCACCTCGTCGAACTGCGTTCCCGCAACCTTGATGGACGAGGAAATCGCGACGCCGTTCATCGTGATCACGCCGATGTCCGTCGTGCCGCCGCCGATGTCCACGACCATGCGGCCCTCCGGGGCGCTGACGTCGAGATGTGCGCCCAGCGCGGCCGCCAACGGCTCTTCGATCAGGTAGACCCGGCGGGCGCCGGCCTCCATCGCCGCCTGAATGACCGCGCGCTCCTCGACCTCGGTGATACCGCTGGGCACGCACACGATCATGCGCGGCTTGACGATGGAAAAGCGCACGACGCGGCGGATCATCTCCGTCAGCATCCGCGCGGTCAGCTCATAGTCGGAGATCACGCCGTCCTGAAGCGGGTGGATGGCCGCCACATTGCCCGGCGTACGGCCGAGCATGTTGCGCGCCGCCGCGCCGACCTGCAAAATTTTGCCGGTGTTCTTGTCCAGCGCAACGACGGACGGTTCGCGCAGGACGATGCCCTTGCCCGCCGCATAAATCAGTACATTGGAAGTTCCCAGGTCGATGCCCAGGTCCTTGGAAAATAACAACATATCGTCACCTACTTATTTGTTCCCCGCCGCATCGGGTTTTCTGACAGCCGCAAGCGCCGCGCAGGAGATCTCCTTCGCGCCCGCAAGCCGCAGAACCTTGCTGCACTCCGTGAGCGTTGCGCCCGTGGTGATCACATCGTCGATGAGCAGGATTCGTTTCTCTTTGATTCTCTCCGGTCGGACTGCGCGGTAAACACCCAGCACGTTTGCCTTTCGTGCCGCAGCGCCGGACTGTTTCGACTGCGCCGGGTTGTGCCGGATCTTCTGCAAGGTACGCTCGCAGGGCAGTCCAAGCTCCGCCGCCACCCGTTCGGCCAGAAGCTCCGCCTGATCGTAGCCGCGCTGCCTGCGCCGCTTTGCACTGACCGGAACCCATGTCAGAAGGTCATACGCTTCCCGCTCCGGCAGCAGGCGCATGGCAAGCAGCCGCCCGTAGGCGTCGGCATACTGGCGCATGGAGCGGAACTTGAAGCGCAGCACGGACTGCCGCACCGCATTCTCGTAATAGTACACGCAGGTGCAGCCCGTGAAGAATTCCCCGCGCTTGATCTCGCGCTCCGCCGTCGGAAGCTCCCGCCGGCAGCGGCCGCAGAGATCGGTTTCGTTCTCTGCAAGGAGCCTGCCGCAGAATACACACTTCGGCGGATACAGAAGGTCAAGCAGCCACGTCAGCAACTTCATTGCGCGATTCCCTGCATCAGGCGATACCGCAGGCCGCTGTAGCGCTTGTCCCGCCGGTTATTATAGGTCATCTGCGCAACGACCTCTTCATTGCCGACCAAGATCAGCATCTCCCGCGCCCGCGTGATCGCGGTGTAAAGCACGCCGCGGGTCAGGAGCATGGGCGCGCCGCCGAACACGGCGAAGATGACGGTCTTGTACTCGCTGCCCTGACTCTTGTGTGCGGTGATGGCATAGGCCAGCTCCAGCTCCGGCAGCATATCCGAATCATAGACGGCCTCGCGGTCGTCGAACCGGATGGTGATCTGATCCTCCGCGGGGTCAATCCGCAGGATGGTGCCGATGTCGCCGTTGAAGATGCCGGTTCCGCCGCCCCCGCCCTGCTTTTTCCATAGTATATCATAATTGTTTCGGATTTGCATCACCCGATCGCCCTCGCGGAAGCAAATTTCGCCGCAATATTTTTCGTTCTTTCCCTTCTGCGGCGGATTCAGCGCCGCCTGCAAAACGCGGTTGAGATTGACGGTTCCCGTTTCTCCCTTGCGCGTCGGGCTGATGACCTGAATATCCTCCGGGCGGATGCCCATATTCTGCGGCAATCGCTTGGCGCACAGCTCCGCGATGGTCTGCACGACCGCCTCCGGCGTTCTGCGCTTCATAAAGAAGAAATCCCTGTCCTTGACCGTCAGAACAGGCAGCTCGCCGCGGTTGACCGCATGGGCATTCATGACGATCAGGCTCTGCTGCGCCTGCCGGAAGATCTCGGTCAGGCAGATCGTCCGCACCGCTTCGCTGGTGATCAGATCGGAGAAGAGCCGCCCCGCGCCTACGCTGGGCAGCTGATCGGGGTCGCCCACCAGAATGAGCTTCGCGTTCTGAGGCAGCGCCAGCAGCAGGCTGTGCATCAGAAGCACGTCCACCATGGACATCTCGTCCACGATCAGCGCGTCGCATTTTAAGGGCTCGTCCTCGTCGCGCAGGAAGACCATCTCGCCGGTTTCCGGCGACACCTGCGTTTCCAGCAGCCGGTGGATGGTGGAGGCCTCCCGGCCCGTCAGCTCGGAGAGGCGCTTGGCCGCGCGGCCCGTGGGCGCGGCGAGGAGCGTATCGAGATGCAGGCGGTCAAAGAGCGTCAGGATGCCCGCCAGCGTTGTAGTCTTGCCGGTGCCGGGGCCGCCCGTGAGGATCATCACACGCTCACGCGCCGCAGTTTCGATCGCCTCGCGCTGCTTCTGCGCGTACTGAATTCCGTTGAGTGCCTCAATATCCCGGACGGAAAATGCAGCATCCTTCGCGGGCGGCTGCGCCGCCATCTGCAAGATACGGTGCGTGATATTGATTTCCGCTTCGTAATATTCCGGAAGATAGACGGCCTTGAGCCCGGCGATCTCGTCCAGCTCGATGCGGCCGAGCGAGCACAGGCGGTCCATCGCCTCGTCCACGGTTTCGCCCGGCAGCTCCAGAAGCGCCGCCGTGGCCGCGATCAGCTTGTCCTTCGGCAGGAAGCTGTGGCCGTTGCCGAGGTTATGGCGCAGCTCAAAAAGGACGCCGGATTCGACACGGCGTGCATCGTCGCCGTCGAAGCCCAGCTCCAGCGCCAGCGTATCCGCGGAGGAAAAACTGGCGCCGAACTGCGGCTGCGTCAGAAGATAGGGGTTTTCATGTACCAGCTCCATCGCCTGCTCCCCGTAGGCACGGTAGAGCTGCACGGCGATCTCCGCCGGGATATGGTATGTTGAAAGAAATTCGATCAGCTGGCGCACGCCCACTTGCCGGTGGAAGGACGCGCCCATTTCCAGTGCCTTCTTCATGGAGATGCCGGAGATCTCGGTCAGCCGCTCCGGGGCGCGCTCCAGAATTTTCAGGCTGTCCTCACCAAAGGCCGCGACGATCTTCTCGGCCGTTTTCGGCCCGATGCCGCGCACCGCGCGGGAGGAAAGATAGGCAAGGATCTCCTCCCTGCTGTCCGGCAGCAGGCGCTCCAGAAATTCCGCCTCGAACTGCCGCCCGTAGGTCGTATGGGTGCTCCATTTGCCCGTCACGATCAGGCGCTCGCCCGCCACGGGCGCGGGGATCGTTCCCACGACCGTGATAACGCCGCCCTCCTCGCTGTCGAGCTTGAGGACGGCATATCCATTTTCCTGATTCTGAAAGGCCACCGCGGCGACCGTGCCGCTAATCAGTTCCTGCTCCACGCTTCCAATTCTCCAATATCGTATATTCTTCTCCGCCGCCGCACAGCGCCAACGACGGATCCGCGCCGATCATCTGCTCTGCCGCCTGCCGCGCCTCTGGCGTCAGCCCTGCATCTACAAACAGCATCCGCCCGCGGACGCCGCGCCGTTCACGCAGCCAGCAGCAGGCCCGGATGCACTGCTGTGCCTGCGCCGCATCGCCGCGCAGATAGACCAATAAATAGGTATCCTTCTCCGGCAGAGGCATCAAAAGCGCCTCAAACACCGTCCACGCGATCAAAAACACGCCGCAGGCTGCCAGTGCCGCAATCAGTATCGTCATATGGATCACCTCAGGTCATCCTATGCCGGCGCAGCAAAAAGGGTACCAAGATTATATTACACCAGAACGCGCGCGGAAGCAATGGCGGAATTTCCTTTTTTATAAAATGATGCGCCGCAGGTTAAAACCCGCGGCGCATTTTTTCCGATATTCAGGGAAGGACAGACATCAAGATCAACGCCGCAGAATTGACCGCGGCGTAGCCGATCATGACGATCAGCACCGGCGATGTAAAGTAGCCCTTGAAGGTCCCCTTGCGGAGCTTCTCCGAATGGAGATAAGCCGAAATTCTCTTACGCAGCACGATGCACAGCACGATGCCCACCGCGGCAATCCCATAGATGAAAAGATTGGAAACCAGCAGTGCTGTGCCTTCCGGCAGCTTGCCCAGCGCCCAGGGAATCACTTCCGCGAGGATGCAGTTATTGAAGAAGTGCAGCAGAATGCTCCACCAGATACTGTATTCCATCGCTGCATAGCCAAGAATCAGTCCCGCGAGGAAGGCAAAGGGGATCTGGACCAGATTGCCGTGCATCAGGGCAAACAGCACCGCCGCGCCGATGATGGCAAACCGCCGCCCGAAGTTCTGGAACGAGCGCATCACCCCACCGCGGAAAAGCACCTCTTCTATAAACGGCGCGCCGATACAGATGTACAGCAGCATTGTAACGGAGGTCGTGTTCTGCATTTCCTGAATCGCAGAAGTTGCAGAAGCTCCCGCAAAATGGAGCAGCCAGTCCAGTCCTCTGGCAAACAGGTCGCTCACCGCCTGCGCGATGAACATCAGAGAAATCAAAAACAGCAGTGCGCCCGGCGTCATTTTTTTGTGCGGCGCATACAGGACATTCTTGAAAAATGCCTTTTTCTTCCACAGGAATACCATCAGATAGATGGCAGGAAGGCCAAGCAGATAGCCGACCCCGTTGGAAGTCAGGCAATTAACGATGACATTGGTCAGTTCCTCCGGGCTGCGGTGCAGCAGCGTCGGATCCTTCAGCAGCGTATACACGGCCACGCCGATGCCGCCAATCATCGCCGCCATGGACAAAATGGCGACATAGATGAACACGAAGGCCGTGACCTTATTCGTCCTGCGGCGGACACCGCTGACATACTTTGCCTGTTCGCGCCGCTGCTGCTCCTCCGGGGAGCGGAACACCACGGGCGGCTGATAGGGCTGAACCGGGACATACTGCGGCGGTGCGTAATACGCCTGCGGCTGCTCCGTCATTTCCGGGATTCCGGTATTCTGTTGCTGTTCCAATACGATCCCTCCATTTTTCTTTTTTATATTCTATCGAAAGCGCGGAAAAAAGTCAATACCGCTGCAATACCGCTTCGGCGCAGAGCATCCCGTCCACCGCGGCCGAGAGAATTCCGCCGGCATAGCCCGCGCCCTCTCCGCAGGGAAACAGGCCGCGCAGCGCACTCTGCCGATCCTCACCGCGCAGGATGCGCACGGGGGACGAGCTGCGCGTTTCCGGCGCGGTCAGGACGGCCTGCGGGTCGGCAAAGCCGGAAAGCGCGCCGTCGAGCCGGACGATTGCCTGCTCCATCGTGTGTGTGAGCTTTTCGGGAAGGAGCTCGTGCAGATCGCAGAGCATCACGCCCGGCCGGTAGGTCGGCGCGACCTTGCCCAGCGCCTTGCTCGGGCGATGCGCGAGGAAATCCCCCACCGTCTGCGCAGGCGCGCAGTAGCTTTCCCCCGCCATCTCAAAGGCCCGGCGCTCAATCTCCTCCTGCCAGAGCATCCCGCCGAGCGCGCCCGGATAAGGAAAGTCCTCGGGGTGGAGCGTGACGAGCAGGGCGGCGTTCGCATTTTCTCCGTCCCGCGCCGCAAGGCTCATACCGTTGGTCGCGATGCCGCCGGGCTGCGAGGCCGCCGCGACCACAAAGCCGCCGGGGCACATACAGAAGGTATACGCCGAGCTGCCGTCCGGCAGGTGGCAGGAGAGCTTATAATCCGCGGGCGGAAGCTCCGTCCCGCGCGCCTTGCCGTACTGGGCAAGGTCGACCTGCGTCTGCGGATGCTCGATCCGCGCGCCCATGGAAAAGGGCTTCGGCTCCATCGGAATCTTCATTTCGGACAGCCAGCGGAAGGTATCGCGCGCGCTGTGGCCCACGGCCAGTATCAGCGCATCGCAGGGAAGCTGCGTTTCCTCGCCGTTCTGACAGTAGACCGCGCCCGTGAGCCTGCCGTTTTCGGAGCTAAGCCCCGTCAGCTTCGCGCCGAAACGGACCTCGCCGCCCAGCGACTCGATGCGCCGCCGCAGATTCTGCACGACCTCAAACAGCACATCCGTTCCGACGTGGGGCTTGGCGTCATAGAGGATCTCCTCCTGCGCGCCCGCGCGGACGAACTGCTCCAGCACCCACCGGCCGCGCTCGTTTTTCGTGCCGGTGTTCAGCTTTCCGTCGGAAAAGGTTCCGGCGCCGCCCTCGCCGAACTGTACGTTCGATTCCGGGTCGAGCGCGCCGCCGTTCCAGAAGGCCTCCACCTTTTTCCGGCGCTCCGGCGCGGCCTCGCCGCGTTCCAGAACGATCGGGCGCAGTCCCGCCATGGCAAGCACCAGTGCCGCGAACATCCCCGCCGGGCCGAAGCCGGCGATAACCGGCCGTTTTTCGCTCTGCGCGTGCGGCACGTGATAGCGGTAAGGCTCTTCCCGCGTGATCTTCGGACTGCGGCAGCGGCGCAGAACGGCGCTCTCCCCGCTGCGGAGGGTCACGTCGACTGTGTAGACCCAGCGCAGCTCCGGCTTCTTCCGCGCGTCCAGCGAACGCCGGAAGATCTTCAGGGAGGCGATGTCCGACGCCTGCACCCTCAGGCACTGCGCCGCATGATAGCGCAGCGCGTGCTCATCGTGCGTCTGCGGCAGAACAATATCCCGGATCCGAATCATTCCATCCCCCTCAATTCCCCGGCCAGACGGCCGGACGACCACGCCCACTGCAAATTATAGCCGCCGCAGTCGCCGTCAATGTCCAGCACCTCGCCCGCGGCGTACAGTCCGCGGCAGAGGCGGCTTTCCATGGTATCCGCACGGAACTCGGAGGTAAGGATGCCGCCGGCCGTGACCTGCGCGCCGTCCATTCCCATCGTTCCCTTTACTTCGATCGCAAAATGCTTGACCGCCCGGCAGACGGCTCGCAGCGTGTCCGCCGAAAGGCTCGAGCAGTCCGTTTCAAAAGAAATCCCGCAGCTACGCAGGAGTGTCTTGCCCAGCCGGTTGTGGACAAAGCCGGTCAGCAGCTCCTCTGCCTTCCATCCCGGCGTTCCGGCGCATCTGGCCTCCAGCAGCGCGAGCACTTCCTCCTCGGAAACCTCCGGCAGGAGATCCAGAAGCAGCGTCCCCGGCACGGGATGCACCGACACGGCGCGCGACAGCTCAAAGATCGCCGGGCCGCTGACGCCGTACTCCGTGAACTGCACCTCGCCGCGGCGCTCCTCCGCCGTTCTGGGCGCGCGGTATGTGACCCGCGCATCACAGCGCACGCCCTTGAGCGCACGCACATAGGTCGTGTCCGTGCGGAGCTGCACCAGCGCCGGGCAGAGCCGCGTGCGGTGGTGGCCCATGCCTTTGAGCAAACGATAGCCCAACTCCGTCCCGCCCAGCTTGCCGCCTGCGCAGCCGCCCGCACAGACGATCACGGCTTCGCCCGTCAGTGTTTCCTCCGGGAGCACGACCTCGAATTTTCCTCTTTTCTTTCGCAGCGCCTGCACCTCGCAGCCCGCGCGCAGTTCGACGTTTTCCCGCTGCGCGAGCGCCAGCCGCAGCACATCCACCACGCTGTTTGCACTGTCGCTGACGGGATAGACGCGGCCGGACTCTTCCGCCGCCGTCAGCAAGCCGAGCGCGCGGAACCACGCAAGCGTCTGCTCCGGGCCGAAGCGCGAAAGCGCGTATTCGCAGAATCCGGCGTTCTCGCCGTGATAGTTTTTCGGCGTCAGATTCCGGTTTGACAGATTGCAGCGGCCGTTGCCCGTGGCCAGCAGCTTGCGCCCGACCCGCGCCTGCCGTTCCAGCAGGACGACTCTTGCATCCGGCCGCTCCGACGCGGTCAGCGCCGCCATCAGGCCAGACGCGCCGCCGCCGACAATGATCACTTTCATACTCCGCCTCCGTTGTCCTTCTATGTTTGATATTATATTCGATTTCCGCCCTTCTGACAAGTATCTTCCGTCCGGCAGGCCTAAGATTCTCCGGCTTCTTGACAAAACGCGCAAAAAAGACTATATTATTGGGTATTGGGCCTGCCAAACGGACCCAACCGGCAATTTTTTCACAGAATGGAGTAATCCCAAAATGCTTAAAAGAACACTGGCTCTCACTTTGCTTGCAGCGCTCCTGCTGGTTCTGCTCAGCGGATGCGGCGCGAAGGAGGTCGCGGGCCTGCCTGATCTTTCCCCTTCTTCGCTTCCCGCGCCGGTCCCCGCCGGGAGTACGCAGAAAATCATAGCCTCCCTTGCGGAGATCTCTCAGCAGGACGACAGCTCGGCATTGCAGGCGGCTGAGCCGTCCAACGTAGAATTTCTGACGCAGACCGACAGTGCGGTCTATCAGGACGGCTATCTGTACGTGCTCAGCAATTCCGATTTCATGATCCTCTCCGCGCAAGGCAGCAGCATTTCCCTGCTCTCCACCACAAATTTCGCCACGGAAAAAACGGCGGAGGGCGATGCCTATGAATTCTCCAGCGCGATCTATGTCGAGGGCGACCGGCTGGCCGTCGTGACAAATCAGTCCGTCGTCTTTGAGGGCGACAGCCTTTCCAGCTCGGCGCTCAGCTACGCCAAGATCTATGACATTTCCGACCGCACCGCGCCGGTGCAGCTTGCCAATCTGGGGCAGGCCGGCGTCTATCAGGATTCCGCGGTCTATAACGGAATGCTCTACCTGATCTCCGTAGATGCCTTTCGGCTGGACAGCGAGAACCTGACGCTCCCCACGGTCCGCGACAACGGCGCGGACGTGACCGTCCCGGAAAGCCGCATCTACGTCTGCGAAAAGCCCGCAAACGTTGCCTACACGCTGGTTTCCTCCATCTCTCTGGCCGACGGAAAACGCACGGATGTCTGCGCCTTCACGGACGGAAACCTCTACACCTCCATTTCCGAAAGTGGCATCTATCTGGCCCGTCCGGTCAGCCTGAGCGCCGAGGGCGAGGCCCACACGGAAACGCCCTATACCGTGACGGATTATGCCACCTCGGTCGTGACGGAGATCAAAAAGCTCTCCTGCGGCGACTCTCTGACGCTTCTGAATTCATACAACATCGAAGGTCAGGTGCAGGCCATGGACGCCGAGGGCACAAATCTGCGCCTGGTGACGTCGATCCTGCGCAGCGACTACCAGATCTTCACCGATGAAAAATACGGCTGGAGCAACCGGCTGGACGGCGAGCAGGTGCAGAAGAATCTGCTCTGGGTGCTCGGGGAAAATATGCAGCCCATTTTACAGTCGGACGACCTGCTGCCCGATTCCCCGCTCGGCACGGTTTATTTCAGCGCAGACCACTGCTACGCTTCCGTGCAGGACGCGAAAGCGCCTCTGCTCTGCGTTGACCTGACCGACCCTGCGAATCCGGCCGTCACACAGCCTTCCGGTCTTGCGGAATCCCTGAACCATCTGCTGCCGGACGGCAACCTCATTCTGAACCTGTATGGCTCGGACGGCCGGCTCTTCCTTTCCCGTCTGGAGGGCGACACCTTCTCCGGCAGCTTCAAGGTAGATTCCTTTGACGGTGGTCTTTTCCTTGCCGTTTGCTCGGAAAAGGCAAATGCCGCGCTGATCTCTCTGAACGGCACGGCGCATCTGCTGACGCTGGACGGCGAGATCCGCGAAGTCGGCCTGCCGAAGATCAGCGTCCACTCCGGTACCACCTTTCTCTTTGAAAACGGCTACCTTTACGCCTGCGCCCCGGACACCGTCAGCGCAGTCGATCTGAAAACCGCCGAGGTCAGCACACAGCTTTCCTTCGGTGTCGGCTAAGGAGAAGCACAATGATAGAAGATACCATCCGGCGCATCAATGAGCTTGCACACAAGGCAAAGGCCGAGGGACTGACCGAGGAAGAGCTCCGCGAGCGCGACGCGCTGCGCAAGGAATACATCGCCTCGGTGCGCAGAGATCTGTGCAGCCAGCTCGACAACACCTACATCGTCGAGCCGGACGGCACCAAGCACAAGCTGGGGCACAAATAAAAATCGGCTCTCTGGCGATGACCCAGAGAGCCGTTTCTTATCTGTTCTTGAGCTTTGCCCGGACGGAGGGGAAACGGTCAAGGTCCGTATGCGGAAGCGCCTGCGCCGCCACCATCCGCGACACGAAGTCCCCGACCTCGCTGAACTGGACATAGACCATCTTTTCCAGAATGGCGTCCATTTCCGACAGGCTTTCACGGTTCAGCAGGATCCTCTGCGCACCCTCCAGCGAGGTATTGCCCGCCGAGATCAGGCGGTCGCGCGGCAGGTCGGGATACATTCCGATCGTCACGGCCGCCTCGATGGGAACGTGCGCGCCGAAAGCGCCGGCCGCGTAGAATTTTGAGATCTCGTCCATGGAGATCCCGCAGGTGACCAGCATATATTCCACCATCGTGTAAGCCGCCGCCTTTGTCCGGAGAAATTCGTCGATGTCCTCCTGACGGAAGAAAAGTCCCGGCGCATACTCGCAGGCAAGCGTTCCTTCCCGCTCGGAGATCAGGGGCGAAGCATCCGGCTGGAGCTTGCCGCGCAGATCGACCCAGCCTGCAAGGAAGAGCGCCGCAAGCAGGCTGATGATGCCGGAGCCGCAGATGCCCTTCGCCGCGCCTCCGCCGATCACATGAGGAATCAGGCGGCCATCCTGCAATTTCACCTCGTCCACCGCCCCCTCGGACGCGCGCATCCCGGTCTGTACCACGCCGCCCTCCAGCGCAGGCCCTGCCGCGCCCGCGCCGCAGAGCAGAAAATCGCGGTTGCCGATGACCAGCTCTCCGTTCGTTCCGATGTCAAAGAAAACGCTGATCTCCTTCTGCCGGGCAAGGCCGGTGGCGACCATGCCGCTTAAAATGTCCCCGCCCAGATAGTTGGACTTGCAGGGCGCGCAGAAAACATAGCCCGGCAGGGGCAGTGACAACTCCGCCGCCGCGAGGAATCCCGGCTTATCCGCGCAGACCGCATAGGGTGCGGAAAAGACGCAGAAGGGGTCCAGTCCCAGAAGGAAATGCTCCATCGTCGTGTTGCCTGCAACGACCATGGAAATGCACTGCTCCGGCGCGACGCCGGCCTCCTCGCAGATACGGTCAAAAAGGCCGCGGATCGTGTCCAGCGTCACCTGCTGGAGCTCGGCCAGCTTGTCCAGCCTGTCCTTGCAGGCAAAGATCCGGCTCAGGATGTCCTCTCCGTAGGCGATTTGACCGTTATAGGCACTCTCCTGCGCCAGCACCGTGCCGGAATTGCAGTCCACCAGCCGCATGACGACCGTCGTGCTGCCAAGGTCGACCGCATAGCCGTAGTGCTGCAGAGAAGTATCTCCGCGTTCCACTCCGGTGACGACCCACTGCGCACCGTTCCACGCAAGGCTGACCGTCACGCGCCAGCCGGATGCTTCGCAGGCTGCCGGAAGCGCCTGCAAAACACGCAGCGGCATCCGTGCGTTCAGCCCTTCTTCGCGCAGCGCGTCCAGCACGCGTGCCTGTGCCGAGCGGTTGTCCGCCTCGCTCGGCGGCGTCAGACACAGAAAGCGCTTCTGACTGATCCCGTCCATCTCCATCCCTCCTAACGCAGAATTCCCGCATACAGCAGGAAAAAGGTCAGCCCCACATGAAGCACGACCAGTATAGGGAGCGTGATGTAAAACTGCGGGTGCTTCGTCTTGTGATGGCAAAGGTACATTCCCAGCAGGCCGCCCAGACTTCCTCCCAGCGCCGCGACGCACAAGAGCGTCTTTTCCGGGATCCGCCACTTATGGCGCCGCGCGAGGCGCTTGTCCAGAAACATCAGGAAAAAGTCCAGAACATTCATAACGGCAAAATAAATCGCATAGGCTTGAAGCAAATCCATCTTCCTTTCAGGAGGCGCTCTATGAAAAAAGCGATCGTTTTGGTTCTGATGTTTTTCATTCTATCGCTCCCCGGCTGCGCTGTCAAGACGCTGGCCAACGCCGAATACGTCACGGACGTGTGGCAGGAGGACGCCGCGTGCGAGTACACGCTCTGCGCGCCCATCCCGCTGCGGCTGCCGCTGAGCGCCGCCACGGACGACGGGATGCACAAGACCTACACGCAGGAAGCCGGCGACTATGAGATCTCCACCGACATTTTCACCGCCGCCTCTTTGGACGACGCTCTGCTTTTCCTGACCGGCCGCGACGAGGAGGCGCTCTGTCCGATCTCTCTTGACCGCTACCCCGTGGAGCAGTACCAGTACGCATGGACCGCCGCGGGCGACGAAGCCGAGCTTGCATGCAGCGGCACGCTCTTTTTCGACGGGACGCATTACTACGCCGTGACCATCCGCTGCGCGGCGGAGCAGGAGAAAACCTACCACGAGCAGTTTGCCCACATTCTCGCCAACGCCTGCTTACAGGGGCAGGATGAGGTCTGAGTGCGAACGGCCTTTACTTTTTTGTCCTTCTGCGGTAGAATAGCCGCAGGAGGACTTTTGCATGAAAAAACGAATTCCGATCATTCTGCTTCTGGCTGCGCTTCTTTTTTCCGCCTGCGGAGCAAAGGCGCCCGCGTCCGTTGAAAGCTACGCGCAGGAGCATTGGGCGCAGTACGCGCCGTTTTCCTATGACGAAAGCAAAAACACGCTGACCATGACCCTGTCCAGCACGATGGCCTATGACGCCGCCTGCCGCGCCGGCGGCAGCGTCTACGAGGGCGACCTGTCGCCGGAGAGCCATCTGGACACGCTGCGGATGATCTCGCTGGAGATCGCCAGCGCCTGCGGACTGAAAAACCTGACCGTAACGCTGCAATGCGTCAGCAGCGATGGACAGGCCATTTTCACCGCGGCATCGGACGGCACAGTCTGGCGCTGCTGGGATACGGAGGAAGCCAAATGAAGAAAAAGATTCTGGCATTATTTGACGAAAAGCTCTGGAAATTCCTGCTGGTCGGCATTCTGAACACGCTGGTCGGCAACGGGCTGATGTTCCTTTTGTACAATCTCGGCGGCCTGAGCTACTGGCCGGCCACGGCGATCAGCTATGCACTGGCCAGCGTGATGAGCTATTTCCTCAACCGCTACTTTACCTTCAAATACACGCAGGGCGGCTGGCAGGTCGTGCTGCGCTTTGCGCTGAACATCGCCGTATGCTACGGCCTTGCCTATGGCATTGCCAAGCCGCTCATCCGCCTGATCCTCTCCGGCGCGGCAGAAAAGGTGCGCGATAACGTCGCGATGCTCGCCGGAATGTGTCTGTTTGTCGGCTTCAACTACCTCGGGCAGCGCTTCTTCGCCTTCCGAGAAAAGCACTGAATGCTTGACATTCGCGCCATATCTGTTTATAATGGGCGCAATCTGCAAAAAACGAGGTGATTTTTTTGTTTCGACGCTTCTGGCGCAAGCTGATTCCCGCTTATGCGATTTTCCCCCTGATCACGACGGGGCTGATGAATATTCTCGCGTTTTACGGGCCAAAGCTGGTGCAGGTGTTCACCGGTTCGGCCAATATGACCGATATGACCACCGCCTTTGACCGGGCGACACCCTTCGCCCCGGTGTGGGTGATTCCATACATTCTGAGCTTTGCCTTCTGGACTTTCCAGTACATCACCACCACGCATGAGGGGCCGAAGCTTGCCTGCCGTCTGGTCGCGGCCGACTTCGTCGCCAAGCTCGTCTGCCTGTGCTTTTTCATCTTCCTGCCGACGACCAACGTCCGGCCGGAGGTCACGCGGAGCGATTTTGTCGGCTTCCTGATGCGCCTGATCTACACGCTGGACACCCCGACCAATCTTTTTCCCTCCATCCACTGCTTTGTGGCATGGCTGGGCACGCGGTTCATCTATGACTGCAAGCACCTGAAACACCGCACTGCCGTCAGCATTCTCTGCACGCTTGGCTCGGTTCTCGTGTTTCTCTCCACGCTTTTTACCAAGCAGCACGTCGCCTATGACGTTCTGGCAGGCGTCGCCGTGGCGGAGCTGGGCTACGCCGTCGCACGCTGGACCCGGCTGCCGATCCTCTTTGAACGGCTGAACGACCGTTTTCAGAAAACGCGCCTCGTGAATGTTCTTTAAGATAAAAAAGCATCTGCTTTTCGCGGATGCTTTTTGCAGACTGTCAAAAAACCTATCCAGCCGAAAGTTTCGGAGGGAAGAATAGTGTGA
>UQWH01000040.1 GCA_900544705.1 uncultured Eubacteriales bacterium
CGTAATCCATCTCGGTCACGGTGTAAACACCGGGCATCAGGTTGTCGATCTGAATTTCTCCCTTGGAGTTGGTCTTGACGGTCTGATTGATGCCATTGCCGGTGACGGTAAAAGTAAGGTTGTCCACCTTACCGTCCTCCGAGGTCTTGACGATCTTAGCAGAGCCGTAGGACACCTTCAGATTGAAGAACGCCTGCACGGGGTCCATAATGGTGGCTGCGTAAGTGACCGCATCCTGCATGGTTCCGTCAGGCCCATAGTGACCGTCGCTCCATACGACAACACCCCTGCGAATATTGTTCTTGCTGGCGGAAATGGTCAGAGGTTCCGCAGGGGCAGTCTTTGCGGTAATGGTCAGTGTGTCTCCATTGGTCGTAAAGACAATATCGGACAGGTTGCTGCTGAAGGTATAGTTCGACACCACATGATTGCTGTCAGTCAAGGTAGCTGTGTACTGATTACCGTCCCATTTCAGCTCGACCGTCTGCGCCTTGTTGGGGGTCTTGCTCATAAAGCTGGGAATGACCGTGTGGCTCTGAACGCTGGCTTCGATGCTGTCATAGTAAGCAGAAAAGCGACTATACAGCGGGTGAGAGGTGCGGTACACGGATTTCACGGCATCAGCACTACCGGGGTCAACATGGTTGAAGTTCGAGTCACGCTCTCCGACGACCGTTTCCCATACCAGCACCTGCGTAGCCATCATGTGCGCCATTTTGTCGGCATCGGATTCATTCTGCGAGCGCCAATCGAGGGACAAGTCACCCTGATAGCCATACTGCATGATTCTGCCCAGCAGCGTCTTGATGGTATCGGCATCAATGGTGCTGTTGTAATCAGATGGATAGTTCTTCCAATAATCCTCGCCGTATCTTGTATAGGTTTTCTCCAGCAGACGGGGAACCCCCGGCTCGATGCAGTAGCAGGCAGGGCCATCGAAAGAACCGATGGTGTGCAGTGTGGTCATCCATGTTGCCTCACCGGAGGTCCAGCCGTTCATATAATGCAGCTCATCATGCCCCCAAGTGCCGCTGTAATCAAGATTAGCATCCCCACTGCGGGGGAAGCCAATGGAATAGGATTTTGCCACTTCGCCGGAAGAAGAAGCGGCAAAGGCGGTGATACCCTCGCCGAGAATGGTTGTGAAGCAGATCAGCAGCGCCATAAGCCCTGAAATGCTTCTGCGATAGAGTTTTTTCATTTGCGTACCTCCTTGTAGATACGAAAAAAGCACCGCATTGCTGCGATGCTGATTTCAAAATGTTTGATTTATGCGTATCCGATGTAGATCAGATAACTGCCAGCGGAGACGGACTCATACCAGACCCACACATCGGTGATGTCCGCATCTGCCGCATAGCGATTGAGTCGGGATTGTATGTCCCGTTCCAGATAGATACAGCCGGCATCCGCATCAATGGGGTTGTCCCAGCAGTACACCGCTTCACTGTTCAGCGTAAGACCGACACTCTCGGCATAGCTCTTGGCAAAGTTGACCCAGTAGCCGATGTCAAAGGACGGCTCGGCGGGCGGCTCCGTGGATGGTTGTGTCGGCTGAGGCGGTTCTGACGGCTTCGGTTCCTCGGTTGCCGGAGAGATGGGCTGTTCTGTTTCGGATGGAGCCGGTGAAGCTGTGGTTTCCGACCGGCGCTCGGACTCGTCCTTCTTTTGCTGCGGCTCGCTTGTCTGCGGCGGCGTTGTGCTGCTTACTGGATGTTCGGGAACCGGTCGGCGTTCGCTTTCCGTGCTTCCTTCCGTTTCCTCATCTGCTGTCTGTGCGCTTTGTGCTTCGGGTGGCTGAGCCGGGGCTGTCTGTTCTGCCTGAGAGGTATCTTTTCCGGCAGCTTCTTCTGTCTGGCTCTCCGAAAAAGAAAACCCGTCGGGCTTTTCGGTGTTCTGTGAAGCCTTGCCGCACCCGGCAGTCAGGCACAAAAGCAGAATGAGAAATATGCTCAAAACCCTCGTTTTCATTGTGCGACCTCCTTTTCGCACTCATTTTGCCGAAAAGAGAAGGGAAAATCAAGCCTGCGATGACGGCAGAACCCTTAATGATACCGCAAATCGGCTTTTTCGGGAACTTTACGCTGTTTCCACCAACTCTCTTAGATAGCTATACTCAAAAGAGATAGAGTTTATTTAAGAGAGATAGATGTCCTCTTTTCGGTTAGTCTGTTAGTATTCAAGGGGTTGGAGTGTGAGGAAGGGGAAGCGAAAAAACGTACTCCGCCTGCCGTTACCGGCTGTCACGATCCGCCCGCTGACGGAGAAAGCGGCTGTAATGCTCCAAGGCCTTCAGCACATAGTCCTCCGTTTGGCTGATGGGAATATTCTTGGGGATCAGGCTTCGCACCTTGTCCCCTCGCAGGATGATCTTTTCCCGCTGGTTGGGCTTTTCTTCACACATAATGGCGGACACCACCTCCGGCGTGAGCTTTCCATCTGTGAAGAACTTCCGCATACGAATGGTCTGATCGTGAGAAGGGGTGCATTGATTCAGGTCGATTTCATCAACCACTGCCCGCTGGCTATCCTCGTCCAAATAGGAAAGCTCCACCGCAGGGCGCATCTTGATTCTGCCTTCGTCCACAAGGTCAAGCAGTTCGGGAACAAGATTGGTAAGGCGGATATATTTTCGAACTTGCTCGTGACTTTCACCGGCTTCTTCGGCAAGAATTTCTCGGCTTTTGCGCCCTTCATAATTGTGCAACACTGTTGCCCCATTTTCTTTGCTCGGTCTGCCTGCCTGACGCTTCATCGCTTCCAAGCGCATCTTGTAGGCAAACGCCTTTTCCGAGGGAAGTATCTGCGACCGCTGGTAGTTGCTCTCTACCATTAGAATGGTAGCGGCGTCACGGTCAAGGTCTACCACCTCGCAGCGTAGCGTTTCAAACCCGGCAAGCTCACAGGCTCGTTTTCTGCGATGTCCCGAAACAAGCTCGTATCTGCCGTCCTCCTTCTGCCGGACGGTCGCCGGGGTAATGACTCCGCGCTCCTTGACGCTTTCCACAAGCTGCAACATATCCTCATCGTCCCGCACCTTGAAGGGATGGTCGGGAAAGTTGTCGATCTCCGTCAGGGGGATGTCCCGGATTTTTGCCAGCTTTGCGTCGTCCCGTTCCTCCTGCGTGGAGAACAGGTCATCGAGCGTGTTCGTGGGAAGCGTGAAGTCGCTCTTTCTGCCTGCCATCGGCTAACACCTCCTTCGTGAAATCTGCGTAGGCCTTGGACACGGTGCTGTTCGGCTCATAGGCGTATATGCTTTTGCCTTTGGACGAAACCTCTGCGGCTTTCACGGCAACGGGAATGGTCGTCCGGTAAATCCTGATCCGGCAGCCGAAGTTCTCCCGCAGCGCCTCCACGGTGCTTTTGGCGAGATTCGTTCTGCCGTCCACAAGGGTCAGCAGGATTCCATCGATGGCAAGGTTCGGGTTGGTGTGCTTTTTTACCTTGGCAATCGTGGACAGGAGCTGCGTCATTCCCTTTGCCGGCAGATATTGCGCCTGCACGGGAATGATAACGCTGTCCGCAGCCGTCAGTGCGTTAAGGGTAATCATACCGAGGGACGGCATACAATCTATGAGGACATAATCGTAGTTGTCCTTTACTTGGCTGAGATAGTTCTTCATCACGCTTTCCCGGCTCATTGCGGTCACAAGGCTCATCTCCAGCGCCGACAGCTCAAGATTCGACGGCACAAGGTCAACCTTTTCCTCGTGGCTGAGAATCCCGGCAAATGGGTCTTGGCTTTCCTCGCGCATTACCGCCGCCAGCTTGTTGGTCAGCGTCTGCGGCAGGCTGTCTGAATCCCGCCAGCCGAGGCAGGCCGTAAGGTCGCTCTGCGGGTCTGCGTCTATGAGGAGTACCTTTTTGCCCTGCATGGCAAGCCCGATTCCGAGGTTGACCGCCGTGGTGGTTTTCCCGACGCCGCCCTTTTGGTTGCATATCGCTATGGTTTTACAGTTTGGCATCTTTCGTTTTCCTCCTTCTTTGTAGATTTCATAGCCGCCTGTAATGAACGGCTATGTATATGTCCGCAGTATTTGTCCTCAACGCCCCCTGCGGCGGCTTTCGCCTTCCGGGAAACACTTGGGTCACGGTGTGCTGCACCGTGTCATAGGGCTTTCACCTCTGCCGGGTTCTCCGCCAGCTCCGTAGAGAAGTATCATAATCCTTCTGACTGTCATCGCCGTCCCGGTGGCAATCCGGGTTTCAGATCGGGGGTTCTCGCTCGTCCTCCGGTTAGGAGAAGTCACGGCGTACCCATCTTCGGGCTAATCATCAGAAGTAATGTCCCAAGTGCCTGTATATTCAATTTTCAAGGTTCACGAAGCGGCTCCCGATTGTGGTTGGGAAAGAACCCCTTCACTTACTCTGAATAAGGAAGCGATTTTTGAGGGTGTTTTTCAAAAAAAGTTGAAAAAATTTTTCGTGCCCCTTGGAAAGCAAAAAAGCCGCCCTTCCGAGAACGGAAAAGCGGCTTTGCGTTTGAATGATTTACTTGTTCATATTTATATAGTATACTGTGGTCAGGCTTATGGAAGGAGGGCAAGAGCTATGACGAACGGCAGCAACAGAAGCAAAGAGATAATAAGCAGGCTCGGTTTGTCCTCCCGGACGGTTGCCTTCATAACGAAATGCGGTCAGTTCAGACGAAAACGGGGATAGTACAGGGCTATCTTGATTTCTCGCAGGGCTGTTCGGTGAGCAGTTCTGCTTTTACTTTATATATGGGAGATGATACACGATGATTTATTTTACGGCAGACACGCATTTCGGTCACTACAATGTCATCCGGTTCTGCGACCGTCCCTTTGCCTCCGCCGAGGAAATGGACGAGGCGATGATTCAAAACTGGAACGATAGAGTGACCGGAAACGATACGGTGTATATTCTTGGGGATATGTTTTTCCGCAGCACCAATGCGGAGGAAATCCTGAAGCGGTTGAAGGGCAAGAAGCGGCTGATCGTCGGCAACCACGACGGCTCGTGGATGACGAAGTTTGACTACGCAAGGTATTTTTTCAGTGTGGACAAGTTTTTGGAAACCTCGGACGGAAAGCGCTCTTTAACGCTATGCCATTACCCGATGCTTTCGTGGAAGCACGCGAAGCGGTCATATATGATCCACGGGCATATTCATAATGATACGAGGGCAGACTTCTGGCCGCTGATTGCCGCACGGGAGAATGTTTTGAATGCCGGTGTGGATATAAACAGCTTTAAGCCTGTAACTTTTGATGAGCTGCTGGAAAACAACCGCCATTTCAAGGAAAACTCTTTGGCGGAAAGCTATACCTGAAATGAAAAGAGCCGCTTACTCCGATTGGGAATAAGCGGCTCGAACTCTATTCAGATGTATACGACCTTCAGCTTTTTTCGCTTTGCGCCGGTCAGCTTCACCAGCACATCGTCAACGGCGTCCGTGTATTTGCCCTGCCGGATAAGCGTGTTTTTCAGGTCTATGAGGGATTTGATAACCTCCGACCGTTCCTGCTCGGTCAGATAGATATGATACTTCTGTTCTTTCATTGTCCGGCACCTCCTGACGCTTCCATTATACTCCGGCAGTTGCAAAAAACGCAAAGATGCGATTATACTATATATATACTGATAGCAACAAGGCTCCAACCTTGCCGGTTGAAGCCCTGTTGCTGCCTTTGCGAATGCCACTTTTCTGTTCGTTTGAAATTATCGCCTTAGTGGGCTGTGGCATTACAGCGGCTCTCCTGATTTTTCAGGCAGCGTGCTCATGCCTTTGCAGCCTCTGCCGCATCCTCAACGACCTCGGCAGCATCCTGTGCCGCGCGGCGCTCGTTGATTGCCTTTGCATCCGCCAGAATGTCCCCGGCATTTTCACGGATGACCGTTACGGTGGTCATGACACTGTCCTTCGCGCGAAGGGCGGCAGCCGTGGTATGCGTGTAGACCTTCTTCGCATCCTTGCTGCTCAGTATCTTAATTCCGGCCGTTCCGAACAAAACACCGGCGGCAACCAGCCCAGGCTTTCCCCATTTCCTAGTGAAGCCTCCTGTAAATTCTATTTTTTGCATCTTAAAAACGACAATATACGTTTCTTATCCAGTGCGTCCACATATTATCACATCATTTTTCTGTTTCCAAGACTTTTTTCGACGACTTCAGAAAAAATTTACAAAGCCTTTTTCGGGCAGCTTTTCACGCACTCCATGCAGAGGATACATTCCGTTCCGTTCTTGCGCTTTCTGGAATTGTCTGTCACGTCAACGTCCATTGGGCAGACGCGCTTGCACTTGCCGCAGGAAATGCACTTTGATTTGTCGCACTTCACGCGGAACAGGGCAAAATAGCTCATCGGCTTGAGGAACACCGTGATCGGGCAGATGTACTTGCAGAAGGCGCGGTTGTCCTTGAACGCAAATGCCAGCGCAATGCCGACGGCATAATACAGGACGTTTCCGATCAGGAAGGACCAGAACATGATGCATTCCAGATTGCCGACCCTGCACAGAAACAGCGCCGCAACAAAAATCAGTGAAGCCGCGAAGGTAAGGTAACGGATCCAGCCAATGCGCTTTCTCGGCTGCTTCGGCACCTTGTAGGGCAGAAAATCCAGCACCATGGCCGTCCAGCAGGCATAGCCGCACCATCCGCGGCCGAAGATCAGCGGCCCGAAGATCTTTGCCACCGCATAGTGGATGGTCGCCGCCTCAAACACGCCGGTGAAAAGGTAATACCAAAAGCCCTCGATCTGCATATTTTCATTGCAGATCAGGCCGAGATAGACCAGCATATACAGTCCCACGCCGAGCTGGACAATGTGCCGCGCATACTTGCAGTTTCTCCCATAAAGAAACAGTCCGAGCGACAGAAACAGGCCGATATAGCTGAAATTGAAGAGGTAAAACAGATTATCCTTGCTCAGCCAGAGGATGACGGCGATCGCTTCAAAGATTGCCAGCATAAAGAAAGGCAGGAATTTCTGAATCTTCTTCATTCTCTCTTTTCCTTACAGGTTCAGTTTCAGATCGCCGGGGCGTATCCAGCCGATCTTGCGCAGAATTTCCGAGAACACCCACGACAAAACGGCGGGCAGAACGATGCAGACCAGCACAATACCCAGCCATACCCTTGGGCTGCCGCCCATGTCGGCGAGGATGCCGAGCGGCCCGACAAGGCCGCAGGTGCCCATACCGGCAGAAACGCCGGTGCACTCCAGCTTGAACACCATCGTGGAAAGCGGGCCCGTCACGGCAGCGGCCAGCGTCGCCGGCATCCAGATGCGCGGATTTTTCACGATATTGCCCATTTGCAGCATGGAGGTGCCGAGACCCTGCGCCACAAGGCCGCTCCAACGGTTCTCGCGGAAGCTGATGACGGCGAAGCCGACCATCTGCGCGCAGCAGCCGGCCGTCGCCGCGCCGCCCGCAAGGCCCGTGATGCCGATCATCGCGCAGATCGCCGCCGAGCTGATTGGCAGCGTCAGGATGATGCCGACCACGACGGAAACAAGGATGCCCATCAGGAAGGGCTGCATCTCCGTCGCCCAGTTGACGAAATAGCCGATGTAGTACATTCCATACGCCACGGCCGGGCAGATCAGCTTGGCAAGCAGCGCGCCGGAAAGAATGGTAACCACCGGCGTGACCAGAATATCAATGTGCGTTTCCTTGGAAACCATCTTGCCCAGCTCGACGGCGACCACCGTCACGATAAAGGCGCCTGCGGGGCCGGCTGCAACTGTCAGGGTCTCCGCGCCCTCGCGGGCGATCTCCGTGCCAAGATCGTTGCCGATCATGCCAACCACGGCCGCGGAGAGCAGCACCAGAGGCGGCGCCTTGAGCGCATAGGCGATCGCCACGCCCAGCGCCGCGCCGGTAGCCTTGCTGGCAAAGCCGGCAATCTCGGTAAACAGCGCGACGCCCGTATATTGCCCCAGCGTGCGGAAGATCGTTCCGATCAGGAGGCTGGCAAACAGGCCGAGCGCCATGCTGCTCATGGTGTCGATGAAGTACAGTTTTGCAGACGGCCGGATATTCTTTCGCTGCAAGAAGCTGCCGAATTTTGACATATTTTTTCCCTCTCTCCTGCTTTATAGCATCATTCTAGCACGAAATGCTTGTTTTTTCAATGTGTCTTTCCCTTTTTTGGCAGCTGCACACGAAGAAATCCGCATTTTTCGGATCGCATCATATTGCAACTCCCGCAAGAATCAGCTATAATCTAGTAGAAATCACACAAAGGAGCGCTTTGTTATGGCAATTGACACCAATGCTTCGCTGCGCCGCAGCGTGATCTATGAGCTCTATGTCCGCAGCCACACGCCGGAGGGGACCTTCCGCGCGGTGGAACCGGACCTCGACCGCATCCGTGCTCTCGGCACGGACATCGTCTGGTTCATGCCCATCCACCCCATCGGCGTGCTGAATAAAAAGGGCAGCCTCGGCTGTCCCTATGCCAACCGCGACTACCGCACCGTCAATCCGCAATACGGCACCATGGAGGACTTTATTCACCTCGTGGACGAGATCCACCGCCGCGGCATGAAGTGCATCATCGACGTCGTGTACAACCACACCTCGCCGGACTCTACCCTCGTCCGCGAGCACCCGGAATTCTTCTACCGCAAGCCGGACGGCAGCCGCGGCAACAAGGTCGGCGACTGGACGGACGTGGTCGATCTGGACTACGACGCCCCCGCACTCTGGGACTATCAGATCGAATCGCTCTGCTTCTGGGCAAAATACGTTGACGGCTTCCGCTGCGACGTCGCCAGCACCGTGCCGGTCCCCTTCTGGCTCGCCGCGCGCAAGGCCGTGGCAGAGGTGCGCCCCGACGCGATCTGGCTGGGCGAAAGCGTCCATCTGGCGCACATCCGCGCCTTCCGCGAGCAGGGCTTCTATGCCGCAACGGATACCGAGCTGTTCGACGCCTTCGACATTCTCTACCCATATGACATCTGGCCGCTTTATGAGCAGACCGTGCAGGGCAAGCTCCCGCTCAGCCGCCTGTTTGACGCCTTCAACTTCCAGGAGCTGAGCTTTCGCACGGAGTACAACAAGCTGCGCTGTCTGGAAAACCACGATCAGGCGCGCGCCGCCGCCCTCTTCCCGGAGGAGGCGCAGCTGCTTGCGTGGACGGCGCTGTCCTACTTCCTCAAGGGCACGACGCTGCTCTACGCCGGTCAGGAGGTCTGCGCGACGCACACGCCCTCGCTCTTTGAAAAAGAGCCCATCGACTGGCACGCCGGGCGCGACATCAGCGCGTATCTCGCCAAGCTCGCCGCGGTCAAGAAGCAGCTCCCCACGGAGGCTCTCTTCCATCTGGACACCGACGACGCACAGGGCATCGTCTGCGGCAGCTACATCGCCCCCGCGCAGCGGGCGGTCGGCGTTTTCCCGCTGACCGGAAAGCCCGGAACAGTCGCCGTTCCCCTCGCAGACGGAACGTACACGGACGCGCTCTCCGGCGAAGCCGTGACTGTCGCCGAGGGCAAGCTCCACGTCGGCACGAAGGCAATCATTCTTCTATAACAACGAACACCCCGCCGGGTTTCTCCCGGCGGGGTGCTTTTTTATCGCGCGCAGACCCAGTGCTCCTGCGAGGTCTGCAAAAATGCGTTCAATTCTTCGGCAAACGCGGGAAAAATCTCCGATACCCGGCCCCGTCCGGCGATCAGCGGGTCAATAAAGCGCTTCTTGGCAAAGATCACCCGGCGGTCGGCCGCAGGTGCTTCCGCCTCCGCATAAACCATCTCGTGCAGCGCGGTGAACTGCCGCCATGCCTTCCCCAGTTCCTCGTCCGCGCAGAGGGCCTCGATCAGCGGCCGCTCCGTTCCGTAGAGATCCTGCATGGTCAGAACGCCCTTCTCCACGGCGCGCCCGACCAGCTCTGAAAGGCGCTGCATGGCATAGCGATCCTCGTCGGCCACATAGATCTTTGACATCTGCAAGGCGTCAAGGGCAAAGCGGCAGGCCGTCTGCGCGTCGCCGAAGGCCAACTCCGGCGCACCGTCCGGCGCGATCGTCACGCGAATATCATCGTAGTAGCTTTGCAGCGTTTCGGCATCCCGCAGGCCGTAATTCTGTAAATTTCCAAGGCTGTATTCCAGCCGGTCGGCGGAGAGCCGCGGGCTGTCGTTGTCCGCAACGGGATAACGATGATAATCCGAAACTGCCTCCACCGGTACACCGTACCCTTCCAACAGTCCCATGATCTCCGCGGAATCCCGGATCATCTTCTCCGTTCTGCCCTCCGTGTACTCCTGGTGCAGGTAATCTCCGTGCAGGAAGTCGATCGTATGCGCAAACGCTGGGGTGGAAATGTCATGAAACAGCGCCGCAAGCGTCTGCTCCCGGCTTCCGGTGAAGTTCCATACGATCCGAGCCGCGCCAACGCTGTGCCGGTATCTGGAATAGGGCGCAAGATTCCGGAAACGTGGAAAGCTCGTATACTCGCAGCCGCAGTTCATGCCGACGTCCTTCAGCCGCTGCATCTCCGGCGTTTCGCAGAACTCCCGCAGCCAGCCGGACTCTGTGCGGCAATAGTGAATTTCATTTTCCATGCAGACACCCCTTTTTCGCCCATTCTAGCATAGAAATGCGTATCTTTCAATGCTTCCCATTCCGCCGCCGCTGTGCTATACTGGTTGCGGAGGCGATCAGAATGGCAAAAAGCACAAATCAGAAGCTGAAGCTGCTCTATCTGGCAAAGATCTTCTTTGAGGAAACGGACGAATCTCACGGTCTGACCATGGCAGAGCTGATCTCCCGGCTGAAGGAGGCCGACATCAGCGCCGACCGCAAGACGATCTATCTTGATCTGGACGAACTGCGGCAGTTCGGTCTGGACATTCTCTCCTACCCGGATGGAAAAACCACGCGCTATCACCTCGTTTCGCGGGAATTTGAGCTGGCGGAGCTAAAGCTGCTGGTCGATTCCGTGCAGTCCTCCAAGTTCATCACGGAGAAAAAATCGCGCAGTCTAATTAAAAAACTAGAAAGCCTCGTCAGCGTCTACGACGCCAAGCAGCTTCAGCGGCAGGTGCTGATCGCCGGGCGCGTCAAGACGATGAACGAGAGCATCTATTATAATGTAGACAAGCTCCACGCCGCCATCTCGCAGAACGTCCAGATCCGCTTCAAATACTTTCAGTGGAACGTGGAAAAGCAGGCGGAATTCCGGCACGGCGGCGCGTGGTACTGCGTCAGTCCGTGGCATCTGCGCTGGGACGATGAGAATTACTATCTGATCGCCTACGACGCGGCTGCCGGGCAGCTTCGCCACTACCGCGTGGACAAAATGAAGAACATCTGCCTCACGGACACGCCGCGCGAAGGCGAAGCGGAGCTGAAAAGCGTCGACCCGGCAGCCTATACCGCGCGCCTGTTCGGCATGTACGGCGGCGCACCCACCCGTGTCACTTTGGAGGGTGAAAACCGCATGGCAGGCATTGTAATTGACCGCTTCGGCAAGGACGTTCCCATGCTGCGCAAGGATGCCGAGCACTTTTACGCCCACGTGGATGTCGCCGTCAGCCCGCAGTTTCTCGGCTGGATTGCCGGGATGGACGGGGCGTTGAAGATCACCGCGCCGGAATCCGTCGTTCAGAGTATGCTGGCGCTGGCGCAGAAGCTCTGCAAACAATATTCCGAGGCGTGAACCGAGGGAGTTTTTTCGGACACCTTCCCTGCTATACTGAAATCAGAGCAAAACAGGGAGGTATTCAAAATGGAACGAATCTATTTCACGATCACGGGAACCAGCCACTACTTCGGCAGCGAATTTTTCAAGCCGGATCAGGAGGTTCGTCTGGTGAAGGAGCCTGACAACAAGGCGGACAGGGAAGCGATCCGGGTGGAGCTGCCCGGCCTCGGCACTGTCGGCTACGTGGCCAACAGTCCCCACACCGTTCTGGGCGAGAGCTACAGTGCCGGCCGCCTCTACGACCGGATCGGCGATACCGCCAAAGGCTTCGTCGTCTACCGCCTCGACCGCGGCGTGCTGTGCTCCCTGAACCGCGAAAAAGCAGTCCTGCGTAAGAAGCACGGGTGCGGCTGAGCCGCACCCGTGCTTTCTATGCTGCGCTGCTACAGCGCCGTTCCCCGCTTGGGAATAAAGAGGCCGCGCAGATCGACTTTTTCCAGCTCCAGCAGCCGCACTTTTTTGTCGATTCCCCCGGCATAACCGGTCAGGCTGCCGTCCGTTCCGACCACTCTGTGGCAGGGAATGACAACGGAAATCGCATTGTGCCCCACCGCGCCGCCGACGGCCTGCGCGGACATTTTCTTCCCCGTTATCCGCCGCGCGATCTCGCCGTAGGTCATCGTCCGGCCGTAGGGGATCTGCAAAAGGATGCTCCAGACCCTCTGTCGAAAATCGGATCCAAACGGGTGCAGCGGCGGCAGAAAATCCGGCTCCCTCCCGGAAAAATAACGATCCAGCCAGCGTTTTGTTTCCGCAAGCACCGGCGTTTCCTGTTCCGTGCGCGCCGCCGGAAGCCGGTCGGCATAATACTTCTGCCCGTCAAACCACAGGCCGGTCAGACCGATCTCATCTGCGGCCAGCAGGATGCCGCCCAAGGGCGAGTCGTAGTGCTGTGTCCATATCGTCATTTTGTTTTCTCCATTCCGCAAAAGTCGGTTTTGTAAAAAAGCACTTGCTTTCGCAAGTGCTTTTGGTGCGCCTGAAGGGACTCGAACCCACACGCCGGAAGCACGAGAACCTAAATCTCGCATGTCTACCAATTCCATCACAGGCGCATATTGTAAATATTTTAACATTCGTCCGAACTGCTGTCAAGCCCGGATGGGCGGCAGATTGACAAAAGCACCGGGGAATACTATAATGTAGCTACAAAAAACATCTGAACCAAATGGGAGGTGACGCTGTGCAGCAGCTGTTTTCCACAATTTTTGATTATTTTCAGGCCGGCGGTGCAAAACTAGCCGAGATCTTCTGTACGCTCTGGCGCTACATCGCGCCGCTGCTGGGCGTTCTGATCCTCTGGCGCTGCGCCAGACCTCTGCTGAAATTCCGCCGCGAGCCGGAAACGTGGGCGTGGCTCGTCATGCCGGACGGCAACCAGCTTCCGATCACCCACTGGGAGAACATCATCGGCCGCGGCCGCGGCTGTGACATTGTGGTGGACTTCCCCACCGTCTCCCGCAGCCATGCCGTACTGACGCGCTTTGACGACGGCAGCTGGTCCGTCACGGACATCGGCTCCCGCGGCGCGGTGATGGTCAACGGCAAACAGGCGACGCTCAGCGCCGTCGAGTACGGCGACCGCATCAACCTTGGCGGCGTGGAGATGATCCTCACGCCGGTCACGCAGGAGGAGGTGGAGGATCAGCTTGCCACGCGCACCAAGCCTCAGAACATGGGCTCCCCTGCGCTGACGCTGTTCTTCCTGACACTCTTCCAGCTCTTTACCGCATTCCAATTTGTCACCCATTTGCAGGCGGAAGCCATGTCCTCCGCCGTTCTGGGCTTCGCTGCCCTGATTGCCGTGGAGTGGCTACTGTTCTTCGCGCTGAAGCTGGCGCGCCGCAGCGGCTATGAGGTGGAAACACTCGCCTTCTTTCTTTCGACCATCGGTTTTGCCGTCATCGCCTCGGACGATGCGACGAAAATCGGCAAGCAACTGATCTGTCTGGTCGGCGGCGTGTTCATTTATCTGATCATCGGCTGGTCCCTGCGCGACCTGACGCGCGCAAAGCGCTTCCGCTATGTTGCCGCCGTCGGCGGGCTGCTTCTGCTGGCGGCCAACCTCGTGTTCGGCACGGAGATCTACGGCGCGAAGAACTGGATCATGATCGGTCCCTTCTCCTTCCAGCCCTCGGAGCTGGTCAAGCTGTGCTTCATCTATGTCGGCGCTTCGACGATGGACCGCATCGTCACCAAGCGCAACCTGATCCTTTTCATCGTCTATTCCGCGGCGATCTGCGGCTGTCTGGCGCTGATGAATGATTTCGGCACGGCGCTGATCTTCTTCGTTGCCTTTCTTGTCATCGCTTTCCTGCGCTCCGGCAGCTTTGCGACCATCGCGCTGGCCTGCGCCGCGACTGGCTTTGCAGGCGTTCTGGCCGTCCGCTTCCGGCCGCACATTCTCCGGCGTTTTGCCACATGGGGCCACGCATGGGATTACGCGCTCTCCACCGGCTATCAGCAGACACGCGCGATGATGTGCATCGCCTCCGGCGGTCTGCTCGGTCTCGGCGCGGGCAATGGCTGGCTGAAATATGTCGCCGCCTCCGACACCGATCTGGTCTTCGGCTTTGTCTGTGAGGAATGGGGACTGATCCTCGGCATCGTTATGGTCGCCGCCATTCTCATTCTAGGCGTGTTCGTCGTCCGCTCGGCAAAGGTCGGGCGCAGCAGCTTTTATACGATCGGCGCCTGCGCGGCCGTTTCCATTCTGATGATCCAGACCATTCTGAACGTATTTGGCACGATGGATCTGCTGCCGCTGACCGGCGTGACCTTCCCCTTTGTGTCCAACGGCGGCTCCAGTATGCTCTCCTCGTGGGGCCTGATTGCCTTTATCAAAGCGGCGGACACCCGGCAGAACGCCAGCTTTGCCGTCCGGATGGTCAAGGCAGAGGAGGTGCAGCCGTATGAATAAGATCGCTAAACGCACCTGGGCCGCGCTGGCGCTGGCTGGCGTGCTGCTGCTGGGACTTCTGATCATCGTCGTGCGCTATATGGTCGATTCCCCGGATTGGGTGACCTTCCAGAACAGCCCCCACGTCTACACCGACGGCGTGATGAACAGCGGACGCATCGTCGACCGCTCCGGCACGCTGCTGCTCGACGCAACAAACGGTAAAACCTATGCCGAAAGCGGCACACTGCGCCGCGCGATGCTCCATCTGCTGGGGGACCGCGAAGGCAACATTCCTGCCTTCCTGTTGGCAAAGTATGGCGACGAGCTGATCGGCTTTGACCGCTTCAACGGCACCTACTCCACTGGCGAGCGAGAAGGCCGGATGGAGCTCACCCTCAGCGCCGAGGCGCAGAAGGCCGCACTCAATGCGCTGGACGGCCGCAAGGGCACGGTCGGCGTCTACAATTACAAGACCGGTGAGATTCTCTGCATGGTGTCCTCCCCCACCTTCGACCCGGACGACGTCCCGGACGTGGCGGGCAATCCAGAGACTTATGACGGTGTTTATGTAAACCGATTCCTCTATGGTAATTACACGCCCGGCTCCATCTTCAAGCTGGTAACGGCAGCCGCGGCGCTGGAGCAAATCCCGGACATCGAGCAGCGCAGCTTTTTCTGCGAGGGCAGTGCGCAGGTCGGCGCGGAAACCGTCATCTGCAACGGCGTGCACGGCGAGCAGGATTTTCAAAGCGCGCTGGCAAATTCCTGCAATGTCGCTTTTGCGGAAATCGCAGCCGAGCTCGGCCCGGACACACTGACCGAGTACGTCCGGAAAACCGGGATCCTCTCCCGGCTTTCCTTCGACGGAACAAAGACCGCCGCCGGCAGCTTTGATCTGACCGGCGCAACGACCTACGAGGCTGCATGGGCAGGTGTCGGGCAGTACACCGACCAGATCAATCCCTGCCAGTATATGACCTACATGGGCGCGATCGCAAACGGCGGACAGGCGGCAGTGCCCTATCTGGTGCAGAATGTGTATTTCGGAGATTCCCGCAAGTACAGCGCCTCCACTTCCAAGTGCGACCGCGCGCTCGACGAGGACACCGCCGACCGCCTTGCGGAAATGATGCACTACACGGTGCAGAACGTCTACGGCGACTGGTATTTCAGCGGCCTGTATGCGGGCGCAAAGTCCGGCACGGCCGAGGTCGGCAACGGTGAGCCGGCAAACGCCCTCTTCGCCGGTTTCGTCCAGGATGAGGACTACCCGCTGGCCTTTGTCGTCGTCGTGGAAAAGGGCGGCGGCGGCGCCTCCACCTGCGCACCCATCATCAGTCAGGTGCTCGACGCCTGCATCACCTCCATGAATATGGAATAAAGGGCAGCCGGCCTGTGACGTTGATCACAGGCCGGCTGTCATCTATAGAGATTTTAAAATCAACTGCGTCACCAGGACGGCTCCGGAGCTGCTCAGCGCGACAACGATCAGGCTCTTGCCGCGGTAGGCAAGAAACACCGCAGTGACCAAGGCTGCAATGCCGGAAACGAGGTTGCCGGTACTGCTGAGAATACTCGGAAAGGTCATGGCGCTGAGGCAGGCATAGGGAACATAACGGAGAAAAGATTTTAGAAAACGGCTTTGGATGGGCTTACGAAACAGCGTCATGGGCAGCAGGCGGATGAGATAGGTCGTCAGCGCCATCGCCGCGATATATAGATAAATGCTCATGCGTCCTCCTTCACGGGGAACAGCCATGCGCAGACGGCCGCAGCCACCACCGTGCAGATCACGATGGAAACGCCCGGAGACACCTGCGACAGCGCGGGGACCCATGTAAAGAGACTGCTGCACGCGAGTGCCAGCAGCGCACAGATCAGGATGGGATGCTCCTTTTTTGCGGGCGGAACCACGATCGCAATAAACATCCCGTAGAGCATGACTCCCAGAGCGCTCCGCAAATTCTCCGGTAATACCGATCCGGCAAGCGCCCCAAGCAGGGTTCCCAGCGTCCAGCCGAGTATGGGCAGGGTTCCAAGTCCAAGCAGATACGGCGTTGTCAGCGGTTCCTGCCGCGCCATGGCAAGGGCAAAGATCTCATCCGTATTGAAAAAAGCGATGACAAAGCGCGGAAGCAGACCGATTCTCTGCCCCATTCGCTGGCTGAGCGCCAGACTCATCAGGGCATAGCGGCTGTTGATCACCAGTTGGGTCAGCACCATCTCCCATAGCCCCGCCGAGGCGAGGATCAGCGTCAGTCCGGCAAACTGCCCGGCGCTGGTAAGATTGGTCAGGGAGATCAGCGTCGCCTCCAGCGGGCGGAGGCCCTGCGCCGCCGCGAGCGCGCCAAAGCCGAAGCTGACCGAAAAATATCCCATTCCCACAGGTATCCCCCGCCGGACGCCCATGGTATATTCCTTCCGAAGCATGCTGAAAAGAACCTCCAAAAAATGAACTCCAACATATTCTAGCAGTAAGCAGGCCAAAATTCAATCATTTATGATACCTTCGGTGAAAGAAATCCATACGGCTCTCCCTGCTGACCCGCAGCACGCTCTCTCACTTCATCTGGCACCGCGCTTGATCTTCCGCAATGAAAAGCCGCACCGCAAGGGTTTTGTTCAGCGTGGCAGTCGTGTTCATCCAAATTACTTTCATCAGGCAGGCTTCAGCGCATTGCCTTTGAAACTTGCCTGCCGTTTTCATCACGTCCCAAACACACACGAATCTTGTATGAAAGACGTCTGCCCCTTGTTCCTTCTTCCTTCCCGCAGTAAGAAAGAAGAAATTGAGAAGGTCTGTTGTCCATTTGTTGTCCAAGGTGAAAACGCCCAGCACAAAACAGGCTGAAAAGTATAGAAAAACCATCGATTCCAAATGAAATCGATGGTTATTTGGTGGAGATAAGCGGGATCGAACCGCTGACCTCTTGAATGCCATTGACGGCCGCGGCAGCGTCCGTCAGGGGCAAGCGCTCCAAAAGGAAAAACCGTTGAAATGCAAGGGCTTTTTTCTCATTTGCCCGTTTCGCACACTTTACTTTTCTGCTTCATGTGCGCTTGAATTTTTGAATAGATTGCGTGTTTGTGGGGCTGATTACAGCCCCATTTCTTTTACCCTGCGATAGAACGTGTTGGGCTTCAAGCCCAGCTCTTTCATGGCGGCAGTGGCGGTGATTTCGCCCGCCCGCCACTTTTTGCAAAGGGCTTTCATCTGCGCTTCATCATAATCAATGGGCTTGCGGCCTTTATATTTGCCCTCGCTTTTGGCGATTTTAATTCCCTCACGCTGACGCTCCAAAATGTTCTCCCGCTCCAATTCCGCCAGCGCACCGAATACGGTCAGCATGAAGCGCCCCTGCGGGGTGGTGGTGTCGATGTTCTCTTTCAGAC